>NZ_CP128399.1:2632143-2961161 GCF_030389965.1 Candidatus Chlorohelix allophototropha | reverse complement strand
ATCGAAAACTCTCCAAATTCATAAATTTTTTACAGGTTTGGTGACCTGTCAAATACTACTGTGTGCTGGTAGCTGTTAGGTTCAGTGGATAGCTCTTTTGCCCCGTATGTCTCTTTCGCTTCTTTGCGAAAAAGTTGCTAACCCCTAAAACTGCGACCCTAATTTTTGCAGACAAAACTAATGCAACAGCAACCTGAGGTTTCTGCAAAAGGACAATCCGGTTAATAGTGTCTACACTAACCCAGAGAATTGAGATTTACAAATGAGATCTTCAGAAAGGTTTGGGATAAATTTATTATCGCCTGAGACACAATCGAACGGTCTTTCTTAAAGGGGTCTGTCCCTATATCCCCGAAATTGCTTACTAGTTGGCTTGAATCATAACAATAATTACCTAACATGGCAAGCATGAAATTTCCCATTTCGTATAAGCATTATTTATATATTTAACTCATATTTAGCTTTTTGCATCGGTAATTATCCACCATGAATCCAGATTTTGTGAATATAAGTTATGCACTTATCCACATAAAATGTTACTATCTAAACTCTCTCCCACTCGTGCAATCAAAAAACCCTCAATATTCTGCAAAATATAACACTATTTTAAATTTATACACCCTTTCCCACAATTTGTGGAATAAACTCCTAGAGTTAACTTATCCCCATATATCCACATTTTGTGGAGTCATGCTGACAAATTATCCATTATCTAGGATAGATATACGCTACCGATGTTTTTTAATCCACAATTGTCCACATTATGTTGAAAAGCTCTTACATACATAAAAATTATTTAACATACGACTATTATTTAACAAGTGGACAATTGTGTGGATTACATGTGGAAAAGTATCGGAAGTTTCCCACACGAAAATTTGTTCGTGGAACTTTAATTATACTGTTTTGCCACTACTGCTTTTTTTTCGTGAAAATATGGTTATTTTACCTTTGTAGAAGATGAACCATTCCAGCATCAACAGGATTAATGCTACGAGTGCCAACGGCTGCCAGAACTCACGCTCAGTCTTTACCGTCGCATTATTTTGTACTCCGGAATTTGTACCCTGTAACCCCAAATCCTCCAACGGTTTGATATTGCTCACAGTATCGCTGAAGAGATTCACCACAAAAGATTCAGTTACAACACGCGGACGTGTAGTAGTGTTTCCGCCGCTTGGCGTGGCAGAAACAGTATCCAGCCGTCGTGTTACCTGATAAACGCCTGTCTGAGAGGTATCGGTAAAGGAAGCTACATTGTTAATGACCTTGAGTATTTGTGCCCCATTCCCCGGTGCTGTAACGCTTATCTGCTCGTTGCTGCTGCCAACCACAAAACTAACCGGTTCTCCCGGCGCGGCTTCCGAGACTGCATCTACTGCGCCCTGCGGCTGAAGCCAGCCTAGCGTATTGACCATTAGAATAGGCCACGAGATGTTTAAAGCCAAATTACTATTGTGCAAGTTAAAGGATAGAGCTGCAATACGTTGTCCCTGTCGCTCACCTGCAATTATCAAGGGAGTTCCATCGCCTGCTGCGGCTACTATATGTGCCCAACCCGGCATTTCAAATTGTTTGGCTTCGGCAATTTCGATTGAACTTAGATCGGTATAGCGTAAGATTGGGTCGTTTTGTTCCAACCGCCCCACTACTGGTTCTTTGCTGCTGCCTGTAACAGGCAGGAAAGGCGAGTTGTTGGGTCCAATAAGCCATACCCCTGCGCCGAACGGTAATTGATCAGGGGCAAATTCATCAAAGATAAAAATGTTATAGTCGGATTTATTCTTTAGAGCCTCATACTCAGATGGATCAATTTTCGAGACCTTATAATTGGTCATACGTGTTAGCAACGTACTGAGAAAGCTGTTTCCTGTAGTTACCAGCAGCACCTTCTGGGGGTCTCCGGCATTACGTACCGTCCATGCCTGATTATCAACCGCAAGAAAATCCTGCGTTCCGCTAATGGGCTTGATGGTAGCATTTACCACCTTTGTTGTAGAGGGTAGATCGGTTAAAGTAAGGTCAAACTTGTCGTTTGCGCCTATATCTACCTCACGGGTATTAAATACTTTACCGTCAACTGTCACCTGTAAGGTAGCTTTCGCCGGTATCTCTGCGTAGTTGCTCAAACCTATAAATAATTGAGGAGCTACGCCCGATTCACGCAATCTCAAACCGGTAATTGCTTGGTTATTATCGCTTTCACCGATTTTTATATAGCGCACTTTGGCACGCAACGGCGGCAAGCCTTCTGCGCGTGTAAACCCGCCATTGCTAACCACAATCACAGTAGTACCGGGGGTACGGTCTGCGTTTGTAGCTGCCAGCGTAATTGCGCCTTTTGCGTTGATAGCTTCGTTGGTAACTTTGGCTTTATCCAGCGCGTTTCTCAATTCGGCTTTGTTACTTGATGCAGTAGCCACTACTTCGGGGAAACTTCGCATCAGCACCAGAGTCATCTTGTCGCTGTTGCCCATCTGATCAATAAGGTTTGATACTTCCTGTCGGGCTTTGGAGAAGCGGTTGGGCGAAACATCGGTGGCTTGCATGGTTGCGCTGCTATCCAGCAACACAATAATGTTACCGGTGGCGGTTGCCTGACTTTCAAAAAATGGTTGGCTCAACACCGCTGCCAGTATCAGCAATAAAAGTAATTGCAAAAACATCAGCCAGTTTTTCTGAAGTTTTTGCCAAGGCGCGTTAGCTTGTCGGTCTTGTAAAACCTTGCGCCATAGGATATTGCTGCTTACCGTCATCTCTTCGCGCCGCAGTTTTAGCAGGTAAAAGAGGATAATCGGAATCGCCAGTATCAGGAACACCAAGCCTAAAGGAAACAAAAAACCCATAATACAACCTCTTTAAGCCACCAAGCCACGCCGTCTCATGTAGTGCAACACTAAATCATCGAACGGTACCGTTGTATCCACTTGAATATAGTTAATGGCGCGGCGTTGGCAGAAATCTATAATCTCACGCTGCCATAGGTTAAATTCTTGGCGGTACATTTCCAGCGCCTTGTTATCAATACTCACTTCCTGAAATTCACCCGTTTCAATATCTACCAATTTCAGGTCGCCGCGCAGCACTGGGTTTATTTCATCAGGAGAAAGCACATTTATCACATTTACTTCAAAACCGGCATTTTGAAGCGCTCTTAAGCCTTCAAAACACCCGCCCGGTGTAAGCAGATCAGAAATCAGAAATACCAATCCGCCATAGCGAATCTGTGACGAGTAATTTCGTAGCGCGGTATTCAGGTCTTCTGTACCACCCGCTTGCAGCTTTTCTACAAAGCGAATCATGCGCACGGTTTGGTTTTTACCCCGTATGATTGGCATACGTAGCTCATTGCTATTACCCAACGCGCTTAAGCCCGAAATAGTAACGCGATCCATCGCCGCGAGACCCATGTAGCTAATAGCGGCGGCTACTCTTTTGGCATACCACAACTTGTTATAAGTCGGATTCGCTCTGTTGTCACCTTCCAACATTTCACTATCTGGACCACTCCAATCCATGGAACGGCTACAATCCAATAGCATGTGTACGGTTAATTCTTCTTCTTCCTCGAACAATTTGATGAAAACTTTTTCAAGACGCGCATAAATATTCCAGTCCACTTGGCGCAGGTCGTCCCCGTGTGTATAGTTGCGGTAATCGGCAAACTCTACCGAAGTACCGCGTTTAACGCTGCGCCGTTCGCCTTTCAGACTACCCATACGCATGCGTTTGCTTACCAACACGAGGCGATCTATTTTTCTCAGGAAATCTTCATCCAGTAAACTTGGCATAATTTTCTTTCTCCCCTAGCCTGAGAGCTTAAGAACCGTTAGTAGCCAGCGACTTTTGCAGATAGCTCACTCCGGCAGCCAGTTGCGGGTCACGTCCCATCGCAAGGTCTTCTACCGTCAAATCTACCTTGATTTCTGGATCGATACCCAACCCATTCAGCTTTTCGCCGCCTTTTGATTCATATTCACGGATAGTAACGCTAATCGAAGTGCCATCCCCTAGTTGAAATTCCTGCGTGTAGCCAAGCGCCCCGGCGGAACGTGTTCCAATCAACGAGCCTAGTTTATAATCGCGTACAGTTAGCGCGAAAATTTCGCTGGCGGAGGCGCTGCCATCATCTATCAAGACTGTCATTGGCAACAATGGGCTGAAAGGCTTTCCCTTATTGTTGCCGGTTGTGCCTCCGTTGCTAACTCTCACTTCACTCCGGTTTGTGCGGTCATAGTCGTAACCCATTACCTGACCATTTTCGAGAAATCTCCCCGCCAGTTGGTCAAAATTTATACCGCCGGGATTACCCCGCACATCAATTATCCAAGCTACCGCCCCTTTTGCATATAAATCGCGCATTGCTTGATCGGTTTCGTCGGCAACATTCTTAAAAAAGTCCCGTATGGCGATATAGCCGATATTTCCATTTACCATGCGATATTCCACTGTCGGCATGGTGTAGCGAGCTTTTACCACATTAATAGGAAGCAAATTCGATTCGCCCACTCGCTGTATTGTAAACTTGTGATATTCATTTTCTTTAGCGTCACGCACAATCTGCCAGTTATTGGTAGAAAGCTTTACATCGTCATACGCTGCAATCTGATCACCGGCACGCAACCCCGCTTTACCGGCGGGCGCAGTCTGGATTACCCGCGAGATATAAACCTTATCGTTATAGAAAACAGGTACAATCCCGAAACCGATTTGGCTATTGTCGCCTACAAAAAGGTTCTGGCGATTTTGAGTGGCGGCGTTGTTCATAAAATAGGTGTGCTCATCGCCAACCGCGTTCGCCAGTTCAATTATCAAGCGGTGCGCCAAGTCTCCTTTAGGATATTGCCAGCCTTTTTCAATAAGACCATCCAACGTAGTGTTGAACGTTTCGCTGAATTTATTCCAATTTTGTTCTGGCGTGCCGGAGAAAGCAGGAATGTTAATCTCTACGCCTGTAATATTCTTCAATTCCTTCAGAGTTACCGTCAGAATTGCGCTGTTATCAGGTTCTTTGAAAAGATGTTGGTTGATATCATCATAGGCTTTTTTAAGCAGCCCAAGCTCATAGTTTTTATCTACAGGCTCCAGCGCGCCGCTTAAAGTGGGAGTAGCGATAACCGGATGTGTGGGAGATACTACGGGTGTAGGGATTGACACTGGCGTTGTGGTAGGTTGATCGGAGGAAACTTTAACCGGAGTTGAAACATTGCTAGTGTTTACAATAACCCCACCGCTACGGTCAACTTCAATCGAAGGCAATGCTACCATACCTTGCCCGGTTGGGGGCTTGTTATTTGAGGAACAAGCTATCAGTAGTGCCGATAACATTACTGCTATTAGCAACAAACCCAGTTTTTTGAAGAGATTCGATTTTGGCATAAATTTATATGGGTGTGAAATTGAATATAGACGCAGCTGGCGCGTATAAACCTGTATTGCGGTGGGTAATACCGAGGGTCGAGGGCTTATTCTCCACAATCAGGGCGACACACAGCCTGAACAAATTTTACTCTTTTTTGTATTAAAAGAGTCTGATAAACTGTAAAACTAGTGTAAAAAAAATCAACGCCCCGCTTACTTGCCCTCTTTATCTTCCGGCACTGTTTTGAGAATTTCTTCAATCACCTTGTCTGCGTCGATACCTTCTGCCTCGCCTTCAAAATTAAGAATAAGGCGATGACGCAGCGCATGGTAAGCAACGGTGCGAATGTCTTCAAATGCCACGTTAAAACGCCCATCCATCAGTGCCACGATTTTTGAAGACAGCATCATTGCTTGCGCCCCGCGCGGGCTAGAACCGAAACGCACATATTGTTTGACGAAGGGGGGCGCGCTGTCGCTATCCGGGTGGGTTGACAGCACAATACGCGCTACATAATTTTGAACGTGCGTGGCGACCGGGATGTGGCGTGCCAGTTCGCCCATCGCCATAACTTTTTGTCCGTCAGCAATCTTGCTCAGATTGGGTTTATCGCCTCCGGTGGTGCGTCCAAGAATTTCCATTAACTCATCTTCTTTAGGAAAACCCACCTGCAACTTGAAGAAGAAGCGGTCTAATTGCGCTTCTGGGAGTGGGTAAGTACCTTCCATATCAATAGGGTTTTGTGTAGCCAACACGAAGAAGGGACGTTCTACCCGATAGGTTTGGTTCGATACCGTTACGGTGCGCTCTTGCATCGCTTCCAATAGCGCGGATTGGGTTTTCGGCGTTGCGCGGTTGATTTCGTCTGCCAGCACCAGATTGGCAAAAATCGGACCGGGCTGAAACCGGAATTGCCTACCGCCATGCTGGTCTTCCAGCAATATATTTGTGCCTACAATATCCGCTGGCATCAGGTCGGGGGTGAATTGGATACGGCTGAAACGCAGTTCCAGCACTTCCGCCAGAGTACGTACCAACGCAGTTTTACCCAAACCCGGCACGCCTTCCAACAACACATGCCCACCTGAGATTATACTTACCATTACGTAACGGACAATATCTTTTTGCCCAACGATGATACGCCCCACCTCTTGTTCTATGCGGGTGGTTATCTCGCGGAATTCTTCCGGAGTCATTGTGCCTTGAATCGCAGTCGCCATGTTTCCTCGTCTATTGGTTACACTCTATGCTCTAGGAGCGATTATTCAAGTCGTCAAAATACTGTTTGATAATATCCTTTAGAGTAAGCGGTACATTATTCTTGTCCAGCGCCTCAGAAGCGGCACGAGCGTAATCTTCGATTACCTGAGTATAAGGCACTTGGGTATCACCAGCAGCTCCACCGTTATTGGTGTTGGTGCTTTGGGTGGGACCATCGCCATTTTTGCCCTTTAAGTTCTGCTGCGTACCATTTCCGTTGCGCTTGGTGGGGCTTTGGTAAACGCTATCAACGCTTCCTTTACCCGCGCCTTTACCCTGTCCTTGCCCTTGGTTGGAGTTCTGCCCACCTTGGTTAGAACCATTTCCTTGCCCCTGCCCGTTGCCCTGTCCTTGTTGGTCGCCTTGTCCGTTACTGCCGTCACCTGCGGCTTGCTGGTCGCCCTGTCCTTGCCCTTGTCCGCTGCCCTGACTCTGACCATTTCCGCTTTGCTGCGATTGGTTACCCTGTGCCCCCTGCTGTCCTTGCCCTTGTTGCTGGCTGGTTGGCTGCTGCCCATCCGTTGAGGTATCACCGTTTTGGTTACTATCGCCAAGTTGACCGAGGTCTTCCTGCTTGCCGAAATCTTGTGCTTGCGTACCGGCTTTGCTGCTTACAGTGGTACTATCTTGGCTTTGCTTGCCGGCATTCGAAAGTGCCTGCTCACTTTTCTGGAGTTGGCTTTGGGCGTTTTGAAGTTGATCTTGGAATTGCTGATTCTTTCCGGCTTGTTGCGTCTGATTGGCAAGATCGCGTAAGGCTTGCTGTGCCCCTGACGGGTTTTGGTTTAAATTATCGCTGCTCAATTGCTGAGCGGCTTTGTTCAGGGCATCTGCCATAGCTTTGTCGCTATTTTCAAAGTTTTTGGCGTTCTGTGCCAATGAATCGGCTAACGCCTGCGCTTGTGTTGGGTCATTTTTCAGCTTATCGATATTATCCGCCACTTTTTGCAATTGGTTAGCGGCGTTATCAAAACGGCTTGGGTCATTGGATTGGCTGAGGGCGTTACCGGCAGCGCGGGTACTATCATATTTCTTCAAATCGTTTGCCAGCGATTCGAAGGCGGCTTTCTGAGCAGCCTGATTAGTGTCGCCTAATTTTGAAATCTCTTGGTTGGCTTTATCAATGCTCGCCAGCGCTTGCTCACGATTGAACTTATTATCCTGAATGTCCTTTTTCGCCGAATCCAACTGCTTTAATAAATCTTGCAGCTTCGGGTCAGATTCGGACAGGTTATACTTTTTGGCTTCTTCCTTGATTTGGTTCTTCAAATCCTCTATTTTTTGCGCTTCTTTATCCACTTGCTGCCCTAACGCTTCATTTTCTTTGGCAAGCAGCGCCGCTGAGTTGGGCAGGAAAAGAGCTAACGCCAATAAAGGTATTAGTACCAATGCAAACAGCCCCGGTTTTTTCTGTACTCGTAGCGGGAAGGCTTTCCGAAGTTTGGTTTCTTCCAGAATAGTTTTAGCATCTTGGAATTGGCGCGCTCCCATAGTGGCATAGCCTAGTTTCTTGGGAGAGTTATAGCCTTCCAACGCGGTGCTGGTACGTTCTTTCAAACCTAGCATGCGGTCGGTGCGTTTTGCCGTGTCCAGAATAGTGCGTGGTCGGAAAAGAGCGTAACCTATACTGCTTATCAAAAATATCAGCAGCGCTGCCGCCGCTATTACTAGCACCTGTTCAACTGTTAATGAGGGTATAACCCGGCTGTAGAGCGCGACTGCTAAAGAGATACCACTACCTGCTAAGAACGCAAATGGCAGAATCCGCACCATTTCCTGTATGCGCATGCGGAACTCAAAGCGTTTGAGACGCTGCACCAGCGCTTTGTAATCTTTCTCGGCAATTTGCTGTTCTATAAGTTGACGCTCGTTAACGTCCTGCTCTTTTTCAATTACTGCCATTGGATATACTCCAGTTGTGTACTACCGGAAGCAAGAAGGTAATTAAGAACCCGGTTTTTTCTGCTTGTTTTTCCGCTTCGAGATTTTTAGTCCCAGATTAAGGGGTTTTACCCGGGTGGTTGCCAACCACAGAAAAAGCGCGATCAGAATCAACGCCAGTATGGTGAAAGTGAGCCATGGCATTGGTAGGCTCAAGCTTCGATTGGGTAAATTAAACGTGTTGTCGGTATAAAAAAATAAATTGGTACTATTCTGGTTTAGCTGATTAAAACTTTGTCCTAACGCCAACCCCGGATTAAAAGAATAGGTTATATTGGTAAATATCTGAAGCCACTTAGGTGGGACATAGGGCAAATAGCCGGAAGTTCCGTACTGCATGTAGATAGTGCCACCCTGATATTGATTGCGCACTTCTGATTCTACTAGAAAGCCGATTCCGGGTATTACTAAAAAAAGCACTATTACAAAGAAAAAGGCGCTACGAAAAGCTCGTGCGGTGGTGCGACTGGCGGCAGAGCGATATAATGCGATTGAACCCATCAATAGGGTGCTCAATAGGCAAACCCCAAAGCCAATGAATAACTGGCTGAGTGATACCCCTCCCACCAAAAATACCACGCTCAGTACCGGAAGTGCTGCTACGATCATCAGACATAGGTACGCTTGGGTGCTGACAAGCTTGCCCCATATAATATCACGCGGTCTCAGTAAGGTGGTGAGCAATATATCGTAAGTTTGACGTTCCTTTTCCCCGGCAATCGCCCCGGCGGTAAAAGTAGGCGACAGAAAAGTTATCAGAACTAATTGCGTGACCAGAAGCGCAAAGAGTAGCCACATCCCTTTCTCAGAGTTATTATAAGAGGCATACAAATCGGGTATCGGCGCAACTATTACATCTGTACCGAGATTCGGCACAGTATTCTGGTTATAATTATAATTGTAATAATAAGCGTAGTTTCTGTTGTCGAGTACATATATCATAATGCCCGCAAAACTCAAGGCAGCGGTAAATAAAGCTAGGTTAAAAGTACCTCGCCAATTTCGCATGCGCCCGCGCAATTCCTTGAGGACAATCGGGTTTGAACGGAGTCTGAACCAGAAGCCGGTAAAGGGATTGGTAAGTTTTGAAGCTCTATTTGCCATAAAAGCAGCCTTGAAATACTAGTCAGCAATGGTAGCCTATTTTAACCCGCTATTTACCCCAAGCGCAACCCCTGTACGATTTATTATGCTACCAATCCTTTAGTTATTTTGAAGAAAATGTCTTCGAGGTTGTCTTGTCGTTCTGAAAAATCAAAGATAAACAGGTTACAGGCGATCAAATATCTTAGCAGTGTGTGCATCTCCGCTTCGTCGCCTTGCACCGTAGCTTCAAAGTTGGCGATATGCCCCGCCACATCGTTGGTTTCTTCCATCAATTTAAGCTCGGTTACGCCGGGTGCGGCTTTTATCGCTGCCTCTGCTGCTAGGGGTAGTTCTTCTGCGCCTAACCGCACTTTGATACGCACTAATCTATTGATGTGGCGCAACTGGCGGATTATATCGCTAACTTTCCCTTGCGCTAGCAAAGTACCACGCTCTATAATCCCGATATGGGTACACATTTCCGCCAACTCGGTCAGGATATGGCTGGAAATTAGCACGGTTTTGCCCATACGACTCAATTCGCGCAACAGTTCGCGCAATTCTACTCTGGCGCGTGGGTCTAAACCGCTGGCAGGCTCGTCCAGAATTAGCAATTGGGGGTCATGCACCAATGTACGTGCTAGCCCAAGCCTTTGCTTCATACCGCGCGACAAATCTTCAATAAAGGTATTGCGCTTTTCGGAAAGGTCAACCAATTCCAACAATTCCTCAATCAGTGCCGCGCGTTTACGCGCCTCCACATAATAAGCGCTGGCAAAAAAATCGAGGTATTCCCATGCTTTCATCCGGTCGTAAATCCCGAAATAATCGGGCATAAAGCCGATAGAAGCCCTAATTGCTTTCAAATTTTTACGACTTTGGTCGGTCACACTGTAACCGCAAACGTATGCCTCGCCGCTGTTCGGTTGCAGCAATGAAGCGAGGATGCGCATGGTAGTGGTTTTCCCTGCGCCGTTTGGTCCGATAAAGCCATAAATCGCGCCGCGCTCAATTTGCATATCCATGCTGTTTACTGCTACGAACGCGCCAAACTTTCTCACAAGCTGACGTGTCTCTACCACCAATTCTTTTTTCTGTTCTGGTATAGCTATGTCTGGCGCGTTACTCATATCCTCATACCTTGACTGCAAGACCTTCAAACAGCAATGCTAGTTCAAAATTGCTCATCGTTTTTGATTCTATTTGGAAAGGCAACGGGGCATTTTTACTCCAACCGATCAGATAAAAGCGGTTGTTATCTGCTGCTAAACCTTCTCCGTTCATTCCAAAAAGTGATTCCAGCACTACTGCTCGGTGGTAATCGGGGTCTTGTACCAACTTGCCGTCCACCTTGCGTAATTTGGTCAGCCCTATCGGATAGTTGATACCATTGGTAATTGTCGCGTTCATCAATTGTGCGCTGCTGGCATTAACTAAGGTCTCGACCAGATTTGCGCCGGGTACTCCCGGCAGGGCTGGAATAGCTTTTTTCTCTTTCGCTTTTATTGTGCCTACCTTCTGCACCGTTCCACCGGGTACGAAAACCATCACATCTTCCCAATCCCGGTTGGTAGTATTTTCCAGCGTGCCTTCGAGTTTGCTGTTATTTAGCTTTGCCTCTGCGACTATTCCCCCATTAAAATAGCGCTCTGCTTCGCTCTCGAATCCAAAACTGCGACGCTGCTGCAAACCTAGAAACATGCTGTTATAGCCCGCGCTACTGCCCTGTTTTATGCCTGTCGAGCCAGAAGAGCTATTCGCACCTGATAAATTGGTATCGCTATCGCCAAAACTCGTACTGAAAAGGGTTTCGTCTGCAACCTTTAAGTCAAATTCGTTTCGTTTGTTGCTGTATAGCGTAGTCAGTCCGGTAAAACTGCCCTGCATTACGCCATCATTGCCCTGTCCTAGCATAATTACGGCGGTGCGGCTTATTACCATATCTTGTTCCAAACCACCGCTATTAATAACGTAAGCGATAATCGTAAACAGGACACCGAGCACCGGCACAACCCACCAACCCCATTCGCGCTTGTCGTAGCGTTTAAGCACGAAATAAACCACTACCCCAATAATAACCAGATAGATGCTCAGGAAGATAATCAGCGACAGGGTATCAAAACGCTCCTTAATACCATTGTTGGGTGTGATACGATAACTCCAGTCATTGCCAATTTGAGTGAGGCGTGCGGTAGTGGCATAATCAAGGCGTGGTAGGTAATCCTTGAATATCGTTTGCCAGAATGCCTCTGCTTGATTCCAGCCCCTCAGGTTTTGTAATTCCCCTGCAAAGTACCAGCTTGTACCTAACCCATAGCCGCGTGCTGCCAACAGCAAAGGTTCGTTGGTGGTAGCGGGTGGTATCAACGCGCTTGCCCCTGCTGCTTTGTCATCCAGCTTCACATCCGATACTAAAAGATCGGGTGCTGTACTACCGGGAGGTAGCGTAGTTTGCTTACCTCTAGCCACAAAATCCAGCAAACTCTGTGAGCCGGAGACAGTTTTAGGACCACCATTCAAGGTTACGGGCAACAAAGGTTGTAAAAATGCTGCTTTGCGCAACCCGCTATCTCCCGCCACTAACAACGCTTTACCGTTAGCCAGCCAACCACCAATCGAATTTCGCAAAGCGGTGCTATCGCTTCCCCCAGAACCTAATTGGGTAGTGCTTAAATCTCCCACCACCAACGCATCTAGTCCATTAAGTCCGGCGGGATTAGACGGTAGGTCATTAGGTGACAGGTGCGCAATCCATGCGCGAGTGCGGTTTGCCAGTGGAGTATTGATGGTATTGTAATAGACGTACAGGAAAGCCGAATAATTGCGGGGCGGTTGCGCCATATCGAGGCTATTAATATAATTAAGCGCGGTACTATCGTCGCTTACCACCCCTATCAGGAAACCGCTATCGTTCAAAGGGCTAAGGTCTTTGGTGGCTTCTGCCAATTTTGCGCCGCTATCATCCACCAAACGCACTTGCAAATTGCGGGCGCTATGCGCACCCAGTATATAAAGCCAATAGGTTTTGCGGTAAGGTGGTGACAGGTTCACCTCTCGATAGTACAGAATACCGTCAGGGGTAAAACCGTCTAACGAAGCTTCTATCCTTCCATTTATTGGTTCGTTGGAATTAGCGGCATTCTCCAACGTCACCTGAATCGGTAACCATGTACCTTCCTTAAAATACCCATCAAATCCGGCTTTAATAGTCATTTTTACAGATGAATTATTTGTAGGTGTGGGAGTTTGAGCATAGGCAGGAGAACCACTATATATTTGGAAAAACGAGAAGAGGAAAAGGATTACCAGAAATGCGCGGAAGTGAGAAAATCTCATGTCTTCCAGTCTCCGAACAAGGGACGACCTTCGCTAGCTCTTCGCCTTTTAAGCTCATCATTCTTGGCAAAAAAGTTGTAAATCATCTCCGTATTGCGATTGTCTTCAACATCCTCTCGTAGAATCTTGGCATCTTCTATACGTTCGTTTACAAGGTCTTCTACATCTTCTGGACCCGGAATATTTTCGAACTTAAGTGGTTCGCCCTGCCCTGCTGTCGAAATAATAACCGTACCAAAGCCCAATAGGTTGGACATGAAACCGGGTTTATCGGATTGGACATCCTGCGCGTTCATCGCTTTGACTACACCCACCGATTGGTCAAAACCGAACGGTAATTTTGTCATGCTCAAAAATTCATCGTGGCGTATTATATAGCGGTCATTTCGCCAGTTTTCATACTGAAGATAGACTTTGAAGCCGAGACCGCCCAACGCTACTAGCAAAACTACCCACAATATTATACTTACCAGACCGTTAGTTTTGGGGAAAATAAACCACTGCATCGGAAGTAGGTAAATCAGGAACAGCATAACCATAGCCAGCACCCAACCTATAGTAGTGGTAATAAGGAACCAAGGATGGGTGTGCCAAGTGTAAATTTCACGCCCGCGCTCGTCATGTGTAATGATTTTGCGGGTGGGCAGGAAAATTTCCCAGAAGGTGAGCTTATCTTCTACCGGTTCGCCTCTAGGCTTTTCTTCTTTGCCGTAGTATATCTCGCGCAATCTTTTTTCAATCCGCTCGGCTGCACGTTTTTTGCGCGCCTCGTTGTTATAAATACGCCACCGCATTATTAACGAATCTATTTCTTGCCTGAGCAATTCAGGATATTGGACATGGTTAAATACTATTTTGCTTCTGCCCATGCTGGTTATGGTGATGTTCCCGGTTTTGTAAATCCACTCAAGCGGGTTGCGCGCCGTTTCCAGCCTCACTTCTTGGGCTTTATCCAACCGGATTTCGGTAGTATCCCTTTTAAAGAACAGAACTTTTTCTACCTGTATTACTCGAATACTGGTGACCACTAGGCGATCATTGCGGTAATCTACCCAGTACCACACCAATCCCAAAATATCCAGCATTACCAGCAATATAAAAAGGATAATGAAGATGAAGCTTTTGAGCGCCAACAGGAAAGCAAATCCGAGGAAAATCAACAGGGGTACCCCTAGCAATGGCAACCATGCCAGATGCAGAAAATGTGTCCAATGGCGATAATAAACGGTTCTGATTTCCTCATTATTCATCAGACCGCCTAGATATTCGGTGACTTCAAGCGGATCAAAAACGTTGTTACGCCGAACAGGGTTTTTTTCTTTGCTTCTCCAACTTCGTTTGGTTTTTGGGGGCTTTAAGTCAACAGCAATCGGTTCTTCAGTATATTCTTCAAGGTTTGCTTCCTGCTCAGACACACCTTTTTGAGACACACCTTTAGAATGGGGCGTGCCCCAGTGGTTTCGCGGTTTTCTCTTGTTATACGAATCCGAATGTTGCGCCTGATGGCGAGAATATTCAAAAGGATTCATAAAATTCCTTCAGTTTTTTTTCCGGAAGCTCCCGCTGGTGGTTCTGTTCTTCGCTTTTGTAACTTGAGAAAGTCGCGAATATAGATGTAACCGCTATAGAGGGTTAACCATGTAACCCAATATACCCAGAGCCAAGCAATTTCGAGGAACAACCTTGCCGGCTGTATATCTGATATTTTCCATTCGTAAAAGCTGTGAAGAATCCCGCTAGGATTTACACCGTCTGCCCACACTATCAGCCAAGTCACAGCGATGGCAGTAAAGACGGTTTTCAGCTTACCAGCTTTTCCTGCCGGAATTACGATACCGTTGGAAGCGGCGTAACTTCGCAATCCAGTTATCAGGAATTCGCGCCCGATAATGATAATCGCAATCCAGCCGGAGAGTATATTCTGCTGTACTAGCATTATCAAAACGCTGGAGATCATTAACTTATCGGCGGTCAGATCAAGGAAGATTCCCAGATTTGAAACCGTCTTGTGTCGTCGCGCAAAATAGCCATCCAAAATATCGGTAATCTGTGCCAGTACGAACAGTACGGCAGCAATAAGATAGGAAGGAGGCCAATCTCGCAATGCCAGTAGTACCAAAACAACCGGAGTAGCGGCAATACGTGATCCGCTTAGGAGATTAGCCAAAGGCATAGTTACACCAGTTTACCCCATAAATCGTATTCAGTGGCATCAGTAATGCGGATACGAGCGATAACCGGGCGCACACCCTCTGGAAATAAGCGACCTCTGGAAGGCTCAATAAACACCATCCCATCTACCTCCGGCGCGCTGCGATAACTTCTGCCCACCCAGATAGGGCGGCTGTTTCGCGCGCCATAATCTACCGTTCCGCTACCTTCTACTATAACATCAAGTTCACTACCAATCAATGATTTATTTTTATGTAGAGATACTTTTTGTTGCAAAGTCATCAGGCGTTCGTAACGTTCTTGTTTAACCTCTTCCGCGATTTGATCTGGCAACAATGCGGCAGGGCTGTTAGCTTGCGGTGAATATTTGAAAGCGCCCACATTATCAAACTTCATTTCTTCTAGAAAGTTCAAGAGGTATTCAAACTCTTCTTCAGTCTCGCCCGGATAACCCACAATAAAGGTGGTGCGAATCGCAATATCAGGCATTGCCTCGCGTAGTCGCGCAATTGTGCCGATGGTTTCGCTTTGGTCGCTAGGGCGGCGCATCCGGCGCAAGGTAGCTTTATGGGCGTGTTGAAGTGGCATATCAATATAATGCGCTACCTGTGGCAAGCGCGCCATAGTTTCCACCAACTTCTGGCTTACGAAACGTGGATAAGCATACATCAACCTGAACCACATGATTTCGGGCGCAGCCTCGCAAAGTTGTTCCAATAAAGCCGCTGTGCCTTCCTTCTCGTCCAAATCACGTCCGTAAAAGGTGGTATCTTGCCCTACTAGCACAACCTCTTTTACACCAGCGGTTGCCAGTTCGCGCACTTCGCGCAGAAGGGTATCGCTAGGTCGGCTTAGGTGTTTACCCTTCATTTGAGGAATGATGCAAAAAGCGCACCCGGCATCGCACCCGTCCGAAATTTTGAGATAAGCGCTTGTACCTTGCTTTTTCTTGCGCCTGAGCAAGCCATAGCTAAGGGTGTTGCCTGTATCCAGTTCAATTCCCAGATTAGAGAGCATCGGCGCGAATTCATCCCACTTCAGCGCCCCTACCACGCCATCGACTCCCGGTACTTCTGCTTTTATCAGTTCGGCGGCGCGGTTGACCAGACAACCTGCTGCCAGCAGTTTTTGCTCTGCTTGTTTGCCTGCTGCAAGTTGGCGCAAAGAGTCGAGTGATTGTTTGGTAGCAGAATCGATGAAACCGCAGGTATTTACAATCAGCAATTGGGCTTTTTCCGGCTTCAGGGTTTCTCGCATCCCGTAGCCATTTAAAAGCTGCCCCATTGCTTCGCTATCTACGGTATTTTTATCGCAGCCAAGCGTCAGAATGTAAAAGGATTTACTCTCAATATTTGTCCGTTGAATCGGTACATTTAGCCTTAAATTGCGCTTCATTTCTATTCCTTCGGCAAACAGGTGTTACTTGCCGCTTACTGCCTGTAATTGGTAAACTGCAATGCTGCCGGAAAATCCTTGCCTTTTAGCAATTGCATAATACCTTGCAACTCGTCCTTGCTTTTGCTGGTAACTCGCACCGTGTCACCCTGAATTTGGGGTATCGCTTTGGAGTTATCACGAATCAGTTTGCTGATTTCTTTAGCCAATTCCTGATTCAAGCCCTTTTTAAGCTTGATAACGATGCGTTTGCGCATACCGGAAGCGTCTTCCAGTTTGCCGTACTCGAATATTTTTAGCGAAAGATTACGCCGCACCGCTTTGGTTTCCAGAATGTCTTTAATTGCATCCCAAGACATTTCGCTGGCGGTAGTTATCTCAATTTGCTCTTTTTCAAGCTCAATTTCGGTTTTGGTATCTTTCAGATCGTAACGGGTTGATACATCACGTTTAGTCTGATCAATTACGTTAACCATTTCCTGATAGTCGAAATCTGACACTACATCAAACGAAAAGCTCGAAGCCATAATTATATCTCCCCGATCTTCGCAGTTAAAAATCCCCCTTTAAAAGCAAGGGATAATATACCATATCTATGAAAATAACTGTAGGGATACGGTGTCCGCATCCCTACTCAAATTTATTATAGCTCTTTGGAAGTTCTTAGCGGTTGACGATTCCCTCTGAGCCATCAGATTTGAAGGCTTTAACTACCGTACCAGAATTGGGTGGAGCATATTGTTTCTCCTGACCATTGACCAGTAGTTTGACTGCACCGGGTTTACCGAGAGCGACCTCTATTTTGTCTTTACCTTCAAAAGAAAGAGACTTGCCCTTTACTAACTCATTGAGCATAGATTTGTCGTCCACCCATACCTGAACCCAGCTGCCATCACTATTTACCGTCAGTTCTAGTTTTACCGGTGGATAGACGATAGGAGGCGGAGTGGTGGTAACCGGAACAGTAGTGGCTTCGGTTGTGCTAGGCGCTGCTGAGCCTAACACGATTCGGGCAACTACCGTTGGGTCAGGCGCTATCGTCGTTGTCACTACAATAGCGGTAGGTTTTGCCGTTTGAAGGTTACTGACCGCAACTGGAGTTCCCACGATTGGGGTAACCGTTGGGGCTGAGTACACATTCGGCGTAGCAGTTGCAGCCAATCGATCATTAGTAGGTGGTACAGCTACTCCTCGTAAAAGTAACAAGGCTGCGGCTGCAAAAATGATCAATACCGCCAGCAGTGGCATAAAATTTGGTATATAGAATGCCGGCTTATTTAGCGGCGCCATTGCGGGTTTAAGCACATACCGATCCGGCTGCCTCAGCATATTGATGCTGCGCGTTCTTTTCACCGGCAAAAGTGCTTGTGAAGCGATGGGTTTCGAGAAAGTAGCTTCAAGAACCGCACTTGGCTGTAGCTCGGCTACGGTTACCTCTGCTATCTCTACCTTTTCAACTTTCGTTTCAACAGGTTCGATTATTACCGCTTCAACTGCTGCGCTAGGGCTTTCGGCAGTAACGGCGGCATTTTCAACCTTTTCTTCAACTACTTCATTGAGTGCCGTTTGAACAGCCTCTTGCTTTTTGCGTCGACGCTTTCTTCTTGAACCTTCACCATGACTGACTTCAGCTTCAGTTTCAAGCTCTGGTTCTTCTGCGGTGACGACAAGAATCTCAACCGTATCTTCTATTTTATTAAATTTGGTTTCGACAGGTGTTTGGGGCGTAATGGGGATGATAGTGTCGGTTAACAGGCTAAGACCACCTGAATCGGCACTGCCAGAATCGACACTTCCTGAGTCAGCCGCATGGTATGGATCAAGACCCATTGCCACTGCTTCTAAAAGCTCATCAAAGCTTTGGACTATCTCAGCGCCTTCGAGACCTAAGAAAGTCGCATAATTTTTTAGAAAGCCCCGAATATAAACCGGGGGCGGTAAAACTGCGTAGTTCTCTTCTTCTAGAGCCTGTAGAAAAGATTGTCGGATTTTGGTAGCCATTTGGGCTTCCAATAGAGTTACACCTTTTTGCTCACGCATTTGGCGTAACGTCCGACCTATAATTCCCACATAACTAGCTGGCATACATACCTCCACCGCTCGACGGCAGGATATCTGTGCCAGAACCACTATTATCTTTTGAAGTACTCAAGTTCTCGCTAACTCCTGCAAATCGGCCCATTTCATTCAGCCACACAGTAACGGTGAGATAATACTACCGACCCCACACAATAATAAGCAACTAGCTTATCTTATTCGGCTGAAGAAAAACAAAGGATACTCAGAGCAGTACTTGAGAAACCCTTTTACGATTTTACATCTCATTAGATTATATATACCACATAATTTTATTAGGTGCAAATTTTTTTTTAGTTAACGTGGCAAATATGCTGCACCACGTTTGTCCCCGAACTTCATAAGATAATTTTTATCTACTAAACCTAGCAAGTCGGTACGGGCGGTTTCTTCGGTAATATCGGGGTTTATAGCGCGATAATCCCGGTTGGTCAGCCTACCTCGTTCACGGGCATAGAGCAAGCCTCGCGCTTGTCTTTCGTTCAAGCCTGCGCGCATGAGGGCAAAAAATTCAGGTCTCAAGGAATCGCTTATCTCAAAAAATGGGGCAGCTTCCGGCTTTGGCTCGGTAATGCGGTGTTCAGTCTCAACAAAGATGTGCGCGGGTAGGTAGGCAGTAAATGAATCGGAGTCGCTGCTGAAGGTTGGGGGCGCGCTACCCAGTTCTGCCAGCTCGCGCCGCATTCGCAAGATGCCGGTTCCCATTTCTTCCACTAATTTTAATTCATACATAAGGCGTGCCAGCAATGGATTTCGGCTATAGCGTTTTTTGCCCAAATTCTCTAAAGTTACCGGTCCTGCCAAACCACCGGGGCTTTCCACTTCCAGCCTGTCATCGAACATGCGTATCGAAATTTTTTGCCCGCTAATCCCATAATCACGATGCGCCACCGCATTGGTGATTGCTTCGCGCACGGCTACGGGCGGGTATTCGGGTATATCCTCGCGATAAAGCCCTTGAATTGGGCTGGTTACTCTCATGTTACGTAGCACAAAACGTGCGGCTTCTTCTATTATTTTATCCAGTGTCCCGGACACTTCCACCCTGTCAATAATTATGCCCGTTACATCCTGCCCCTTGAAGCGGGCTAATTTCATGCTCGCCTGTGGCAGATAGCGCGCCACATTTTTACCGAAGATTAGCACGGCAGCGATAATGGGGCGTAGCGTTCCGTTTTCCTCGCTGATCATTCCCAACTCTAGAAGCCTTTCGCTGCGGCTCAGTCGGGAGGGCACTCCGCCTTGTTCATCTAGCGTGTGCAGGTAAGCATCTATTTTTTCGAAATCAAGTTCTTCCAGAGTCGCGTTAAGTACAAGCCGACTTTCTGTGCTTTCATTCTCTTCTCGGTTTTGTTTGGTTGCTTTTTTTTCAGCCATATAAAAAATTTAAAAGCGTAGCAGTTTCTTTTTAGAAGCTACGCCCTGCTTAAAGCTGTAACGCTTGCTGAAATCTTCTAAGTTTCAGCGCGTAACCAGCCGTAATCTTTCATAATTTGATTGCCGAGCAAGCCCAGCAATACTTCGTAGCGAGTCCCTTTATTTTCAGGATGGTACTCGAAGCGGTTGCGCTCGAAATATTGCACCGTGTAGGTTTTCCCATCGGTAGGGCTAATTTCCTGAAATTCCTCGCTGATTGGGTAGCCATAAATTGCCAGCCCCCCGTTTTTCAGCCAGTATTGTAGAAAGCCGTAGCTCAGGCTGTGCCCTGTTTCTGGTATATACCACACATCTGCTCTGCTCTGGAAAGGTGCTAAAGCCTTAAAGGGCGCTTCTTCCGAGCGCCCTGTGGTTACTTGTCTTCCTAATAAGCCTAGCTGTACCTCGAAGGGGGTACCTTTCAAATCTGGGTGATATTCGAAACGCGCGCGCTCAAAATATTGTACCACGTAATCTTTTCCATCCGAAGGATTGCGTTCGAGAAATTCCTCAGTCCAAGGATATCCAAACTGCGCCAGCCCGCCGTTTTTGTCCCAGTAAATTTTGAACTGCCCACTTAGGCTATGTCCGGTCTGTGCGAAATAAGTTCTGTCGGGTTTGCTAGCGAAAGCCGCAATGGGGTTTGTAGGTAAGGTGAAATTGCGAACTACAGGCCAGAAGCTTGCTCCTTCCTGACCGAGTCGCCATGCTGCAAAACCGGCTAAATTATTTTTCTTCATCAAATCGAGCTTGGCTTGTAATGAGCGTGGGTTCTGGAACCAGATGCGGTGCGCCTCTCCGTTGTCGCTATAATCTGCGAAGGCTTCTTGCACCGTTTCGTCATATCCGGTTGTGCCCTTAAATTTGCGTATGGTATCTTGAGTGTCGTCAAAGCTCCGTGCGGTGGCAAAACCACCCTTGCTGACATTCCAATCGTAGCCATAAAATGGCACGCCCAACATAACCTTACCCGGACCTAGTTGGCTGGAAGCAAACGCCACTACCGAACTTGACCAGTTTATTGGCGCAACCGGCCCATCTGAACCACCTCGGTAATGATAGTCGTAAACCATGATAACGGCTAAATCCAGATAGGGTGCAAGCGCCGCATAATCATATACCCCGCCGAAGCCGGTAGTAGTATCGCGTGTTTTGGAAACCAGTGCCGCGGTTGTGAGTTTGTTCTTTGCCTTGAGACGCGCATAAAGTTGTCCCATAAAATTGGTGAACTGCGGTCGGTCGGTGGCATTGAGATTTTCAAAATCTATATGGATACCATCATAGCCATTGGTATTTACCAACCCTTCGATTTGGTCGATAATACGTTTGACTTGCGTCGGGTCATTGATCACTTTGGTAAAATCATCCAGTACAGTGGCGCTGTTTTGGATGGTCGGTATCACCCGCACGCCCTTACTTTTTGCCAAATTGGTTACTTCCGCTTGATCTGTACCTATTAGAGAACCGTCTGGGCGCAAGTTAAAATAAACCGGCGAAATGATATTGAGCGAACCGATATTGCTGCGAACCGACTCAAGCGATACAGGAGTTTTTACGTAATAGCCCCAACGTAACATCGCGGTTAAAGGGGTTGTAGTCTGTGCCTGAGCAGTGGTGGTATGCTGGATCAAGTTAAAAAAGCCGACTGCCAGCAATAATGAAATTAATGCTAGTAGTATCACCTTGAATTTGAAAGTCATCAATCTTCCTGTAGTATGTCTCTCTGGAAAAGATAAAACTGTATTACTTACATACAACATAGTACCATATAGTTATAACGTCTTGTGAAGCTGACGGTTCCTTTTAGCAGGGCAGTTGCAAGAACCCATTTAAGGCAATAACCTGTTGCACTGACCAGAGGAGAGAGCGTGAGTTCAGGGGATAACCCTTCGACCTCGGCAGGGCTTTCCAGCTACATCCCCTTTCCGAACTTGCCTCTGCCCTTTAGGTATGGCTAAGACGTTCCCGGTGCTTGAGACGATATTCGGGTACTTCCAGCATAGGCGGTCGCTCGCGATCTTCGATGTGGCGCAAATCTAGCCGTAAACCTTGCGGACTAAGGTTAATCAGCTTCATGGTGCGATTCACATCATTGGTCAATTGCAATTTGTCGCGCTCTTCCAAACGATTCACAATCACTTGCGTTATAGCAAAAGCCATTTGGCTGAGTGCGCCCAAATCTTGGTTGCGGTGGCGACGCTCTTTCAGATTGACCTGTCCAATGGTAGCCAGCCCGAATCGATCTAAAATATCAACCAGATGTCCGGTTTCTACTCCGTATCCGGTGAAGAATGGTAATTGCTCAAGGCATGTGCGTCTGCCTGCGTATTCTCCCGAAAGCGGTTGGATAATACCACTCAGTTCGGGGAAGAACAGGTTAAAGAGAGGTCGCACCGTTAGTTCGGTTACACGCCCACCGCCCGTCTCGTGCATTATGTCGCCTACCTGAATTGGGCGGCGGTAATAGCCTTTGACATATTGCAAACGCGCTTCTTTCAGCAGTGGTCCAACCAACCCATAGATAAAGCGCGGATGCATATTGGTAACGTCGGTATCAACCCACGCGATAATATCGCCTTTCAACTGATAAAGGCTTTTCCAGAGGGCTTCTCCCTTGCCGCGTCTTAAACCCTGCGTTGGCAGAATTTGCTGATGGATGTAAACCGGGATACCTAGTTCGGCGGCAATTTCACGGGTGCGATCGGTGCTATCGCTATCTATCACTACAATTTCGTCCAGCAGTTTGTGGCGTACCAGTAGTTCATCCTTGATAGCATTAATCACATCCCCGATTGTAGCTTCTTCGTTTAAAGCGGGTAAGCCGAGACTGATGGTTAAGCCTTGCGCTTTCTTTGCGGCTACCAATCGCTCTACATCTTCGAATTCTTCAGCATCAAAGGTATTTTCGGCGAACCATTTATCTACCAGTTCCGACACAAATTCGTCGCTAGAGCTGCGTGCCTCGAATTGCTGTTTCCGACGCTGAAGCCGCGCAAAGTAGAAATCTCGCGGCGCACCCGCTCTGACCACTATTACGCCGGGTTTGTGTGATTCTTGTTCGTTTTGAGACAGTACCGCACGCGCAACGGGACCAAAAGGATTTTGAAGCATTGCTTCAGTACGGGCAGGTGTTAGGGTAGCAGTTGCACCTAGCAAAATCAGGTCGTGATTTTTTGCTTCCTGTACGATCGCTTCCTGCACATTTTGGCTGGCAACTTGCTTACGTCTGATACGGTTGTAATTGCGGTTGCCTCGTCCTAATACCGCATATGCCGACTCTTCCAATTCCTCATCCAAGTAGCCTTCATCCCCTTCCTGCGTGTATCTTGAAACATGCAGCAAGGTTATGTTCCCGTCATTGCGCTCGGCAATACCAGATGCCAGTCTTAACGCCAATTCCGCAAAAGGCCCACCGCGGGCAGCCAACAACATATTGCGGCTATTGCTTATATCTACCCCCGGGCCGATTACAGCTAAATCACACAAGGGGCGACGCAGAATATCTTCAAGCGGTGAGCGACCGGAAGCACCTGTTATATCGCTTTCAAACCAGCTTGAGCCAAGCAATAGCAGGTTTACTTGTCCTTCCAGAATCACATCATTTAATTCTTGCGCCAGTGTGTTAGCAGCGCACACCCGCACTACCGTTCGTAATTCAGGCAAATCAGTAGGGTTATATCCGGCAGTAACTTCACCTACTATTTCATCCAGCAAAGTGCGTTGATGCTGGGCGGGTAGCGCCCCTTCGCTAAGGCTTTGCCCCTCCGGGATTGGTACTAACCCCAACAAAGTGATAGTGCTTGCCTTCAGACCAACCGCCATTTCCAAACTTGCCCAGAAAAGCTTTCTCATCTCAGTACGGTCAGCTTCGCTGGCTTCTACCCGTTCCTCCAGCCCCAACAGCACATGATATTTTTCGTTATTTATATCACTCTTGTTTGTATTTATCTGTAAATTTGAAATCATTTTTATCACCGTAAAAGCGGCGCAATTTGCCGCTCGAAAATACCATCCCAACTAAAATTCAATATTGTTTCACGTCTAAGCCGATAAGCTGGGTTTTGATCCAACGCTTCGATTAGCTTTCCGGCGATTATTTCCGGCTCTTCATCCGGGGCGAAACAGGTAGCATAATTGCCCACCAATTGGCGAAGCGGCGGAATATCGCTACAAAAAATCGGGAGTCTTGCCAGTGCCGCTTCCAGAATAGGAATGCCAAAACCCTCCTGCGCACTTGGAAACAATAGTGCATCGCAATACCGATAAAGATCCGTCACTACGCTGTCGCTTACAGGTCGGGGTTTCTTCTCCTCATCCTGCCAACTTTCTACCAGAAAAATTGTTTCATCCCTGATACCTTCCTTATCTCGCAGCTCAAATAATTCGCGCACATACTCATCATTGCGTATGTTATGCGGTCCCGGTGGTCCGGTAACAATCAGGCGCGGGTTTTGACCGAGTTCTTTTAGCCTCACCGTAACCATTATAGCCGTTTCAATGTTTTTGCGGCGGGTTATGCGCGAAGGTAACAATAATAAAAGCGCCCCTTCACGCCTTGCTGCGCTTATTCCGGTCTGCTCAAGCAGTTCGCGGGTTTCTTTTCCAATCGCCAGAAAATCTTCCAACCCAATCCCGTTAGGCACTACCGATACTTGGTCAGGCGTTAATGCTGGCATAAAAATTTCGCACAAGCTTTGCTGTCGCTGTGGCGAGACTGTTACATATTTGACCTGCGCTACGGGCTGTTTTAACAGATTCCAAGGGTATCTATCATAAAGAACATTTTTATATAGCGGGTCTGCCCATGCGAGATCATGAGTCCAGCCGATAAAACTCACCTTGAGGTTTTCGGCTGCCTTGACCAAGGCTACACTAAGCGGCAGGTTTTTGTGCATGGTGAAGGCGTTGTGGACAATACAGAAATCGAAGCCTTCCAATAATTCTGCCAAACGAAGATACACTTCACGGGCATACACTTCAAAATCGGGGGGAACTTCGCCTTTGTCCAATGCGCGGTTTATCTGGAGAAGTCTCTCATTTTTGCTGTCAAAGAGTGATTCGATGCTGGTTTGTACACCCGGAGAGGAGAATTGATTGTCAGACCCGCGCCCTGCCAGCATAGTGACGGGATAGCCGCGTGCTGCAAACAACCTTGCATGCGCTGCCATTACTGCCTCTACCCCACCTACCACCGGAGGGCAAGTGTAATGAAGCATCGCTACTTTAGCTTGCACTATTTGCTTTTCCTTCCGCAAACCCGTTCAACCGGGAATACTAATCTATATTAAAAGATTAAATCCCTTCCAATTATAGCTATATAAGTTGTATTATGCACCGAAAATCCCAACGAAATACTCGGCGTTTTAGGATATTTCTTTATGAAAGAAAATGAGTCCGGTGTGGCCGGACTCACTTCTGTGTTGGGTATGTTAAGGGTCAAAGTGCAGACATTATTTCCAATATATCCGGCTAGTAACCAAAACTAAACTGAGCGTTTAACATGTAAGAAGAACGCCATAAAATTTGTTCAGGCAAACCGGATGAATAAAATACAACCCCAGTAGAAATTTATATTGTCACTATGTAAAATCATTACACTTCTATTGTAACAATTAGTATATAAAATTTACAAGGGAGAATGTACCGGGAGTCCTAGTACTTAATGGTTGGTTTTTTAAATCATACCACCAGAAAGTACTAATTGCAGATTAATGCACAAGGTTTTCCCATAACTTTGGTAAGCACAATTGTTAGCTCTCGCGTGCCTTTCAAGCTCAAGGCATGTTCGAGGAATTGAGGATCAATCGGCGAACCGCGCTTTTTCACTACCACCTTTCCGGTGTCAAGCTCTTGTAAGCGTCGATTCAGTTTCTTCAAGTTCCAGGGCAGGTATTCCAGCACCGGGAAGCGGCGTGCGAAAGGGGTTTCGATTGCTTCGTTCGAGGTTAAATAGGCAATATCTTGGTCAATTTTGCGGGTAGAGCCGCCTAAAAGCAAAGCAAGTTCTTCTACCAACCCTGCGCGTATCACTGCGCCATCGGGTTCGTATAAATAAGCGAGTGGTTCACCACAAGCTATTTCTGGCTTATCCGGTTGGAAAGTGAGGGTATGCCTGCTAGGTAACAGGGTAGCGCGGCGAGTAGTTTGGCGAAATTTCCCAAACCATAACACCGCTTCTTTTACATCGCTGTTTTCGGAGATAATCTCGATTTCGCAATCGTATCCCGACAATTCGCTGTAATCCACTCCCGGCGAAATTTTCACTGCAATTTCCGGCACTTTTTTAAGCCATTCTCGGATGGTCGAAAGCGGCGGTAAATACTGCTCCACCGAGAAAAGCCGCTTGCCATTCACTCTCCGCCCCGGGTCGAAGAAAAGCGCTTCAAAGCCAGCAACCTCAAAGCTCTTTACATTTGCTATTTTGAATGTGGCACTAACCCCGTTGGCAGCACAATTAGCTTCTGCCAACGTCAGGCGCGTTTCTTCCAAATCTACTCCGGTTACCTTGAAATATTGTGCCAGTACTAGCGCATCTCCGCCAATCCCGCAGCACAAGTCGGCTACAGGCGCATGCTCACTGCAAACCTGCCTTATGCGCTCTACCCGGTAACACGCTACAGTTTCACCGGAAGCCTGCTCCAATCCCTCCGGGGTGAAAAACATTTCCGCTGCTTTTCCGAACTTGCCTGCTCTGGTAGCTTTGCGGCGTAGTAAAGCCTGTTCTATCAGTGCGCCCGCCAGTTCTGGGGCGTAGCTTTTACGCAAGCGCATCAAAACCGCCAGTCGGTTATTTTCGTTCAGTTCTTCGAGTTCAAGGCTGGAAAGCGCCGCTCTACCCTTTTCGCTAACCAGAAAGTGAGCAATTTCGGGGTTCATTTCTTGAGCAACCATGTGCGGTAACTTTCCGCTACCTTTAGAGGGTCACTGGAGATAACGCTAGCTGCGAAAAGCTCGGTTCCTCCGGTATCATTCTGGCGGTTCAACGGATTACCTCGCGCTATTAACCGGGCAATGACCGGGAAGCCCGACCAATTTTCGGAGACAGGGCGAATAGGCGGCATTTGCACTCCTAGATTGAAAGAAGTGACTCCACTATGCAGATAGAAAGAAAGTGTTTTGTAAATTGCTTCCCCCAATTCGGCTGAATAGTTGTCGGTGATCAGCCATATTTCTCGGTCACGCACCGGTGTAATGGATACCAGCGCTTTAACCCGGTCTGCCGGGTCGGCGGTAAGCCCTAGCGCCCGACTGGCATTAACCAACTCGGTAAAATAGTTGCGGCGGTAGGTGGCTTCAAAACTAAGAGCATCCCGCCGTAAGCGTTCAACATGCCCATAATGCATCCCGCGTGTCAGTAGTGCTTGGGCATGCCCGTGAATTTGGCTCGCGCCCGCTTTCCACAGACAATTCCACAACAGTAAAAAATAGGGAGAGAGCGGGTCATGCTCTACCGCTTTTTCCGCCCAAGCGCGCCCGGTCATAAGGTAATCTATTATCTGCTCACGTGAGAAGCGGTGCGGGTGAAATTCCTTGAAAATAATCACCCCGCTCCAACCGTCCACTTTGGCAATATTACTGGCGGTAATAGCGTAATCGGTTTCCAGCCGTCCGAAAACATCTGGCGCTGTATCCCGCAAAGGGTGGGTGAATTGGTCGGTTGTACGCCCCTCTTCAATCAGGCTTTCCAGTTCCACATTTTCGAGAGTCTGGTGTGGGCGGGCAGCCCGCAAGGGATTGAATAGGGAGGAGTCCAGCGTTACACGGTTGGTCACCTTTACTACAGGCTGGCGCAAACCATCTTGAGCAGAACCAAACAACCTTTCCAACTTTGGGTAAAAGGAAGGCTCAGGGTTCATTACTCCTATAGAAGCACTAATGTGGAATATCCGCTCTACTGTTGCACGGTCGGCTGGGGAAAGCGCCGCTACGAGATCGGGCAAATGCGCGATATTGCTCAAACTGTTTCTACCTTTTGCCGCAATTTGATGGCACGTTGGAAAGTTTTGACATATTCAACTGCGCTGCTATCCCAAGAATAATCCCGTTGCATATCTCGTTCCATCAGTTTATGCCACACTTCCCGGTTTTTGTAAGTTTCAAGCGCGCGCACTATTGTAGCAAAAAGCATCCATTGGTCGTACTCTACGAAGGAAAAGCCGTTTCCCTCTCCGGTAGCAGGGTCGAAATCCTGCACGGTGTCGGCAAGCCCACCTGTTTTTCTGACCACCGGAATTGAGCCGTAACGCATGGCGATCAACTGCCCCAGACCACATGGTTCAAAGCGGGAAGGCATCAAAAAAATATCGCTGCCTCCGTAGATTTTCTGCGCCAAAATCGCGTTAAAGGTTAAGCGTAAAGCCATTTTATCAGGATAACGCTGGGCAATCTGGCTGAAAAATTCATGATACATTTGGTCGCCGGTACCCATCAACACGAATTGTATATTGAGTTGCATCAGCGGGTTAATAATTTGTTCCAGCAAATCAAGCCCCTTCTGGCTGGCAAGGCGGGTAATCATTCCAATCAGCGGAATGTCCGGATTCTGGGGTAGCCCTATCTCACGTTGCAAATCGAGTTTGTTCGCACCACGTTTTTTCAAGGTTTTGACATCAAAGGTAGCCGCCAGATAGCGGTCGGTGGCAGGGTTAAAATGGTTGGTGTCAATCCCGTTCAGAATACCGCAAAGTCTGTCGCTGCGCTCGTTCAGCAAACCGTTCATGTTTTCCCCAAACTGAGGTGACAATATCTCCTTAGCATAAGAAGGGCTGACGGTGCTGATTATATCGGCGTGGCGAATACCCAGACTCATCAAGCTAACCAGTTCGGAGTGTTCCTGCGCATTGTTATAGATAAAATTGTAATCGGCTATTCCGGCAATTTCAAGCACCCTGTAACCGAAAATACCCTGATACGCTAGGTTGTGGATGGTATATACGCTGGCTATATTGCGATAGAAAGGCGTAGTGGCGTGTTGGGTTTTCAGCCAATAGGGGATAAGAGCAGTGTGCCATTCGTGGCAATGGATAACATCCGGTTGCCAGTTGAGTTGTGGCAACATTTCTAACACGGCGCGACAGAATAAAATAAAACGCTCATCATCGTCTGGATAACCGTAAATACCCTCGCGATTAAAATAGCGGTCACTATCAATCAGGTAAACCGGCACTTCTTCTTTGAGGCTACTTGCTAGCACTGATACAGGCTCGGTTCGTTCGTTTTTTAGCGGTATATTTAATTGATTGATAACGGGCTTAAGGTCAAATTTATTCGGGCTTATCCTGCCGTAACGCGGAATTACCAGCCTAACATCATGCCCCAGCTTTGCCAGCGCGCTAGGTAAAGAACCTATGACCTCCGCTACATGTCCAACTTTGGCAAACGGCGTTGCTTCTGCAGCGACTATCAGTATTTTCAATTGTATTTTGAGATCTTTCTGTTGGAATAGCGGAAATTTGTTGAAAACTCTTTCCGCTCCTCAACTCCCAACGATTTCTTTGCTGATACTACCAATAATTTTACCAATTTTAGCATAGTGCCGTTCTAAGTAAAGATATGGAATGTGGAAAATAAAAATCTATAGCCTTAAATTTGTGTAAATATCGTTCCTGTGGTACTACTTATACGTTATTCGGTAGCCTTATATTACTTGGAAGAGATTAGAATTTGCTTAGAATCAGCCTCATTGCCCCTTTCGGTTTGAAACACAAAGGTACTGCCAGCGCCCGGATTCTACCTTTGGCGGAAGCGCTGGCAGAGCGTGGGCATCTAGTGCGGGTGTGTGTGCCCCCATGGGATGACCCCGAACCGTCTCTGCCCAGTTTCGCACGCTGCAACGGGGTGGAGCTAGTGACCGTTTCGTTAAGACCGGCACCGCTTGCTTTGCAATTGCCCCGCAGGTTGGGGCAGACTGCGCTGGCTTTCAAGCCCGATGTAATCCATGTGTTCAAGCCCAAAGCCTATAGCGGGCTTACTGCTTTGCTGTTTTCCTTGCGAGGCAAACCTTTCGTACTGGATACTGACGATTGGGAAGGTGCGGGCGGCTGGAATGATATTAACCCATATTCTCTCTTGCAAAAAAGGCTCTTTGCATGGCAAGAACGAGACTTGCCACGCCGCGCCGCTGCCGTTACCGTTGCCAGCCGCACCTTGCAAACTCAGGTATGGGGCTTTGGGGTAGCGCGCGACAAGGTTTTTTATCTGCCAAACGGTGTTTCACCCACCAAATATGCGGGGTGGCAGGGTGCTAAAGCAGAAGAAGCAACCCAACGTTGGCAGGCAAAACTCGGTCTAGAAGGTAAAACGGTACTGCTGGCTTACACCCGTTTTGCCGAGTTTAAAGCGCCGCGTTTGCTGGAAATCGTGCGCCGTACTTTGGATTTGTTGCCTCCAGCACAAGCCGAAAATACGCGCTTGCTGGTAGTAGGTGGTGGCTTTTTTGGAGAAGAAAAAGGGCTTCACGAATTGGCACAACACTATGGGTTAAGCGGAAAAGTAATTGTTACCGGGCAAGCTGCTTGGGAGGATTTGCCCGGTCTGTTGCGCTGCGGAGATGTTGCGCTCTATCCCTTCGATGATACCCTGATAAATCGGGCGCGTTGTTCGGTGAAATTCCTCGAATTGTTGCTGGCAGAACGCCCGGTTGTGACCGAAGCGGTAGGGCAACAGAGCGAGTATTTACGCGAAGGCGAGGGTGGGCATCTAGTCGCGCCGGGTGACACTGCCGCTTTTGCTGCTGCCGCCGCTCAACTTTTGCAGCTAAGCCCAGAATCGCGCCATGAGTTGGGGGCAATTGCCGCCCGCCGCCTTTATTCTGAATTTAGCTGGTCAAAACTGGTGGAACAGGCAGAAGCGGCTTACACTGCCACAGCCCGTTCGTAATCCTCCAAAGCATAATAGCTTTTGAGTGCTTTATCCTGAATTGCCCAGATGCGTTCGGCGAAATGCGCCACGAAATAGCGGTCGTGCGCTACGGCTAGGATAGTGCCCTCGAACTGTTCCAATGCTTCCTCGAATTGCTCTCGCGATTTAATGTCCAGATGGTTGAGTGGTTCATCCAGCAGCAGGAAATTAACCCCGCTCAGCACTAAACGCGCCAACGCTAGTCGCGCCCGTTCGCCGTAGCTGAGGTTGCCTACGGGCGTGAACACTTCATCACCTGAAAAGAGGAAATAATGCAGGAAGTTACGCGCCTCGGTTTCGGAGAGCGCGGTTACCTCGCGCACCGCTTCCAACGCGGTTTGCTGCGGTTTCAATCCCTCTTGTTCCTGCGAGAAGTATCCCACTCGCACATTCGCGCCCAATCGGGCAATGCCACTGTCCGGCGCAAGTTCGCCCGCGATGATTTTTAGCAAGGTGGTTTTGCCCGTACCGTTCGCGCCCAACAACACTACCCGCTCACCTTTCTTTAGTTCGCCCGTAACCCGCTCGAACAGGCGTAAGTTGCCAAAGGCTTTCGCCACATTGTCCAGCGTAAGTACAATTTGCCCGCTGGTGGGCGTATTCTCGAACTCCAACTTCATGTGCCAGCCCTTCTTGGGCTTTTCCAACCGCTCTTCGCTATCGAGATACTTTTCCAACCTAGCTTTGCGCACCACCGCCCGCCGCGCCACTTTCAAGGCGCGTTTGCGAACATAGAAATCGATGGTAGAGCCTTCGATATTGCGGGCGTGTTGCTCGGTGGCGTGCAGGTCGGCTTCCACCTTGCCGATATACTCTTGCTGACGCTGGTATTCGTCTTCGTATTTTCGGCGTTGCCTCTCCTCATCTTCCATATAAGCGCTGTAATTGCCCACAAACTCTTTTAGGGTGTGCGTTTTTTCGTCCAGCACCAGCAATTTCTGAACCACTTCATCCAGAAAAGCGCGGTCATGCGACACAATCAGCACTGCCCCTTTGTACTGACGCACAAATTCCTGTAACCATTCCAGTGCGGTAATGTCCAAATGGTTGGTTGGTTCGTCCAAAAGTAGTAGGTCTGGTCGAGAAAGCAACAGACGCGCCAATCCCAACCGAGTTTTTTGTCCACCGCTCAGAGTCGTCACTGGGGTTTTCTGGTCGAGATGTTCCAGCCCTAACCCGTTCAGCGCTTCGGCGAGTCGCGCTTGTGCCCCGTAAGCGTCCAGCCTTTCGGCTTCTTCTAACGCTTCGGAATAACTTGCCATCAGCACCTCAAATTCATCGCCTTGCGCCGCGCTAATTGCTACGCCCAGCTGCTCTATTTCAAGCAGAATTTCTAATGCTTGACCTATCGCTTTGCCGATTATTTTGCCAACGGTATCATCTGGCGCGTATTCTAGCGCTTGTTCGAGGTAGCCAAAACGCGCCGATGGGTCGAGCCATACTTTGCCCGAATCGGCTTGTTCTTCGCCTACGATTATTTTTAATAGGGTGGATTTGCCTGAGCCGTTTGGTCCGATTAGCCCGGTGCGCTCACCCCGGTTGAGGATAAAGCCAACTTTTTCGAGGATAACGGCATCGCCAAAGCTTTTATTTATTCCAGAAACTTTAAGCATGATTAATACTCTTTCTTCTTGATTAAGGGCAGGTCAAAACTGCCGCTGCAACCATATTTAGATAGAAAGAGTTCTTCTCATACTTGCCTTAATTCCTACAAAAGCCAATGCCGGAGACGGAAAAAGGTTATACACCGCCTCACTTAAGATTATAGCATGCCGTAACCTGTCCGGCATATCGGTCGTTGGTATTAATTGTAGTGCTGCTTTTTCATGGTATTTGAGTTTCTAACAGGAGGAATCGGATGGTCAGGTTATTGGTTTTTTTATTCGCGCTTACACTTTTACTCGGTGCGTGCGGTACTCTCGCAGCCACTCCCGAAACTTTACCGGCTGCTACCCTCGCTACTACGCCTGACCCCGCTAAAATTGATCTGCGTTATCCCGGCGCAACTTATTTTGATGCGAAAGTAATCTTGCCACAGGGTTTATTATCAGTACCTTTGCAAGGGAATAATATTGTAATCTTTTCTTCCGGCGATAGTGTTGAAAAAATTGCCCAGTTCTACCGTGAGAAATTTGCCACTGCCGGGCTTGGCACTGAACCGGGCTATTCCTGTAGAACCGAAACCGATTGCCAAGAGCTTTACCCCTTTAGCGCGTACAAAGATGAGTGTGTGTTAGACGGGCGGGGTATCAAAAACTGTTATGCAATTTACCAGTACGAATTTGTTCTGGTTACTGCAAATGCCTCGACTTCAGAAATGGATAGCTTTAATATACCGGACGAGTTAAGGAAACTGCTGAAGGCTGGAACTACCCTTGTATGTTACTATGGCAGATCCATGCCACTACCTGTTATCCCTCGGAATCCAGTGGTGACTACCGCTGCTGCGCTCTGGACTAGCACCCCTGCACCACAAACGACACCCTGATTTTTATTGCTTGACGCTGAGTTTATAATGCTATAGACTTCAAAAACGCTGCGGCAAATGACGTGGCGTAAATATTTATACAGGATAGGTTTTTAGAATGGGATTTTCTAAGGAGAACGAGCAAGTGACTTCACAAGCGCTCGACTCTAAATCACCCAATAATCAGGCAGAACCCGGCAGGGTGGATTCGGTGCGCCCCGCTTCTGCTACTAAGCCCTACCTGTCCGTAGTTATCCCCGCTTATAATGAAGAGAAGCGCCTACCCGGCACTCTTGCAACTGTGCTGGAATACCTCGAAAAGCAAAGTTATTCGGTGGAGGTGATAATCGTTGACGATGGCAGCGCCGATGCTACGGCTGGCATCGTTCAGCGGTCAATGGCGGAGCGTTCGGAGCAGCCCAACAACTGCGAATTGAAGCTTATCGCCAGCGAACATCGCGGCAAAGGCTACACGGTGCGCCGTGGTATGCTGGCAAGTAAGGGCGAGTATGTGCTTTTTTCTGACGCGGATTTCTCTACTCCCATTGTAGACGTAGTAAAACTGCTGCACTGGTTGGAGCAAGGCTACGATGTGGCAGTAGGTAGCCGCGAAGGACAAGAAGCGCACCGCTACGGTGAGCCTTTCTACCGCCATCTGATGGGGCGCGTGTTTAATAGCCTGGTGCGTTTTGTAACCGGCGCGAACATGCAGGATACCCAGTGCGGTTTCAAAGCTTTCCGGCGTGAAGCCTGCCATGACCTGTTCCGCCGCCTCAAGCTTTACGGGGATAATGCCAGAACGGTCAAAGGCGCAATGGTCACAGGCTTTGATGTGGAAGTGCTTTTTTTGGCTCGCAAGCGTGGCTATAAGCTGAAGGAAGTGCCGGTTAGCTGGTACTATGTTGGCGGAAGCAAAGTCAACCCCCTCAAAGATTCAATTCGCATGTTGCGTGATATAATTCAGGTGAAATTGAACGACTTGAGAGGACTTTATAGAGATGAGCGATAATTTTCCTGCCAGCTACGATCCCGACACAATTCTAGTCAGCGTAGCGTGGCCCTATGCAAATGGCCCTTTCCATGCCGGGCATGTGAGCGGGGTATATCTCCCCGCCGATACCTTCGCACGCTTTCAGCGAACCCGTGGGCGCAAGGTGCTGATGGTCAGCGGTAGCGACTGTCACGGTACGCCTATAACTTTGCGCGCCGAACGCGAGAATCGCACCCCACAAGAAGTAGTAAACGAATTTCATACCAGCTTTTTGAAAACCTTCAATCGGCTTGGTATCGAGTTTGACCTATTCACCAAAACCCTGACCGAAAATCACTATGCCGTGACGCAGGATATGTTCCTACGTTTGTTAGAGCATGGCTATATCTACCGCGAAAAAATGATCGGCGCATATAGTCCTAGCTTGTCACGCTTCCTTCCCGACCGCTACGTGGAAGGCGAGTGCTACAATTGCCATTTCGGCAGGGCGCGTGGTGACCAGTGCGACAACTGCGGTATTCTGGTTGATCCTCAGAAGCTGATCAACCCTTATAGCGTGGTTGATCGCCAGACTATCGAGTTCCGCGAGACCGAGCATTTCTTTCTCGATCTCGCCAAACTTGAACCCTCTCTGCGCGATTGGATTAATAGCTACGATCGCGATTACTGGCGCAACAATACCACCCAATTCACCCTTAATTGGCTGAATCAGGGCTTGCGTGGACGCGCCATTACCCGCGACCTTGAATGGGGTGTACCTATTCCTTTGGACGATCCTTCCTTCAAGGACAAGCGCATTTACGTTTGGTTCGATGCGGTTATCGGCTATTTCTCCGCCAGCAAAGAATGGTCGCAACGGCAAGGCAAGCCGGAACTTTGGGAAAACTGGTGGCATTCGGGCAAGGATGGCAAATTGCCTGCGCGCCAGTATTACTTTCTAGGCAAGGATAATATTCCCTTCCACACCATCATCTGGCCCGCTATGCTGATCGGTTACGGCGAATTGAACCTGCCTTTTGATGTGCCAGCCAGCGAATTTATGAATCTGGAAGGTGACCAGATGAGTACCAGCCGCAACTGGGCTATTTGGCTGCCAGACATCGAAGAGCGTTACCAGCCTGACGCTATTCGATATTACATGACTGCGATTGCGCCTGAAACTCGCGATAGTAGCTGGAGTTGGAAGGATTTTGTCGCCAAAATCAACAATGAGCTTATTGGCACTTACGGTAATTTCATCAACCGAGTGCTGAACCCGCTCCAGAAGAACTTCGGCGGCATAGTGCCAACACCCGACGAACTGGACGAGAGCGACCGCAAGTTGCTGACGGATGCACAGGAGACCTTTGCCCGCGTAACCGAATTGCTGGAAGGCGTACACTTGCGCGATGCTTTGAAAGAAGTAATGGCGTTGGCATCGCTTGGCAACGGTTATTTGGAAGAGAAATCACCTTGGAAGGTTATCAAGCAGGATGTGCAGCGTGCCGGAACGACTTATTATGTGGCAGCGCAAATTGCAAACGCCCTTAAAGTAATGAGTTATCCGTTCTTGCCTTTCTCTGCTGAAAAACTTCATGAATTACTGGGCTTTGAACCAGGTAATCCTGAAGTTTCCAGCTATAGCGGTGTAGCGGAAGATGGGGTAATCAAGATTCCGGCTTTCGCAGCTTGGGCGCTTGAGCCAGTGCCTGCCGGGCAAGTCTTGCCGCCTCCAAGTGCGCTGTTTATCAAACTTGAGCCGACCGTAGCGGACGAAGAATTGGCGTTGCTCAACGCTAACAAAATCGAGAAGTAACCCGGTTTTACCCCCTCTTTTGCTGAATTAGAGGGGGTAAACGTACCCGTCTTCCGCATAATTATGAAACCAAACTTTCCGTCGTTTAATCATAATGATCCGCATGTGCTGATAGAACAGCTTCGCAAACTGCTGCCTGATGCTCATTTCTATGCGGTAAATCAGGTGGCGGAAGTAGCGGAGCGTGAAGGGGTAACCGCGCTTTTGGTGGGTGGTATCGTGCGCGATTTGATGCTGGGTCGGCAAAACCTCGACCTTGATTTTATGACGCTCGATTATAGCCACGTTCTGGCTGAACACCTGACTGCCCATTTCAAGCATGCTCCCCATGTTGACCGCGTGCGTTTGCACAAGCATAAAGCTTTTGGTACTGCCAAAATCGAGATTTTTTTTCAGAGCGGCGATTACCTGCATATAGACCTTGCTACTGCCCGTCTTGAAACCTATGAACATCCCGGCGCACTTCCTACCGTTAGGATTGATCCACCCGCTCCGGTTGAGGTGGATTTGAAGCGGCGCGACTATACTATCAACGCTATGTCACTTTCTCTTAGCGGTGGTTTAGTTGACCCTTACAACGGATTAGAAGACCTACGCGATGGCTTTTTGCGAGTATTGCACCCTCGCAGCTTTATTGATGATCCTACCCGCATGCCGCGCGGGTTGCGCTACGCTGCCCGTTTTGGCTACCAATTTGACCCTGCAACCGAAGAACTGTTTCGGGAATCGGTGCGGGAGCGACACTTTGAATTGCTAACACCTGTCCGCAAACGCAACGAACTGGTTAAAATATTGCGCGAGGATGCCCCTGAACGTGGGCTGAATTTATTGCAGAAGTATGACTTGCTAGATCAATTTGATCCGGCATTAATCTGGGATTGCGATACCCTAGAAGAATTCAGGCGTATCAAGGAATATCGCTTTGTCGATTTGCTGAACCGCGTTCCCGCTTATCTTTCCGCGCTGTGCTGGCGCAGTTTGCCTGAGCAGGTGGAACATGCACTGGCGGCGTTGGCATTTTTTGACCAAGAAGCTAACATACCCCCCCAAGTAGCGCGTTTGCGGCAAGCGGTTTTTCCCATGCTGCAACCGGATTTGAAAAACAGCCTTCTCTATGCGTTGCTAAATTCTTACGAACGTGGCGCAATCGAAGCCGCTGCGATTCTGCAACCTTTCCATGCACCGTTATTGCGCCATTATCTGGAAGTGGTTAGTCGCCGCAAGCCGCACCTGAGCGGTGGTTATCTTATCCATATGGGTTTGAAACCGGGTAAGCAGTTCAAGGCATTGTTAGAAGATTTACTCAATGCAGTTCTGGATGGCGAGTTAAAAAGCCTTGAAGACGAAGCCCACTTTTTAAGGCAAAAAGCTCTAGATAGTAATTTCACATGAATTGACTTGTGACTCAATCTGAACGTATAATCTATAAGTGCGATTAGTATAACCGTTTTGCGGCAAGCGGACGGTTTTTTTATACGAAACGAGATTAATGGCGGAAGTTCGACGCAGACAACAAATAGATTATTATCGGGTGTTACAGGTTGACCCTGCCGCAGAAACCGAGGTAGTTGAGGCTGCCTATAAAGCGCTGGTCAAGAAATATCACCCCGATCGCAATCGTGCGCCCGAAGCCGAGCAGCGCATGGCGCAGATTAACATGGCTTTTGATGTGTTACGCGACCCTGAAAAGCGGCGCGATTACAACCAGATTCGTGATAGCCTTGACCGCTACAATCGCAATCCGCCTGAGCAAACTGCTCGCCCGCGCCCTACTGAGAAACCGGTTACTACTAATGAGAGTGCCACTAGCCCCAGCACTCAGGAAGAACCACCGCCGCCGCGTACTAAACCACGCCCTAATTATTTCGTAGAGCGAGAGGCGCGAGAGGCATCCCACGGGTTTAACCCTTTGCCTTGGGTTATCGCAGGGATGGTTTTTTTAATCCTGTTGACAGGGTGCCTGTTGTTACTTGAAACAGCATTTGGCAATCCGCTTGCTACCAGCTTTATAACTACAAAAAACCCGAATCTCCCCCAATCCGGTTATCTGGTAATTACCGCGCCTCCCTCCACTGCTACACCTTCTCCGGTGGGGGTGCTTAGTCGCGAAGGTGCTTTAGCTTTCCTGCAAACTCCCGATTCATTTGACCGTCGCGTACTCGACCTGACTATTACTCAGCCTGATACAATGCGGGTTACTATTCGTTTGAGCGAGAAGGGCGGTACGACCAACGCCGAAACCGTTGCCACTTCCAACAAGCCCGACTCGCTTGACCTGTTACGCCAATCCGAACAGACCGCCTATGTGCTAATCTATACTCTTTACCGCCAATACCCAGATTTAAACCGTCTGGTGCTGACCCTGACCGATCCGAAGGATGAAAAGCGGCAGGTTTATCGTGCTGATACCACCCGCAACTCTGCTTTTAGCTTTTTCAACTGGCGGGGCGAAGTGAATCCTCGCCAACAAGTTGTTCAGGACATGGCGCGTTTTGCCGCTGAAGATCGAATGGCATACCATTACGGCGCATCTTTGGATGACCAAACCCATAAGATTATTAGCAACCCTACTCCTGAGAATATTTTGGCAGAAGCAGGTGTATGGGTTCCCTCCGATGGTATTCAGGTAAAGGTAGAGGGTAGTGGCGCTATCAATATCGGCTATCTTATCAACAAAAACGAACAAGAGATGAAAAGCGATTGGGCGAAGATTTTCTATGCGCTCTATACTCGTTTTCCCTATCTTGATCGAATCAGCATAACCAAAGGGGTTGTAGGTACTTCGGGTACTGAAATACGGGTCAGTGAGCGTAGCCTCTTTAACCGGGTTACACAGGCAGGTTGGGCGCAACGCCTTTTCGCTAAAGGTATTGCCGACCCCAAGAGCCTCATAGACAGCCTTCCCAACGACCCTTCCCTCAGCTTTCAGCCGCCCCAGACTATTCAGGTGGAAGTAAAACCCGGTGGTAGCGGGAAAGGCAAGAATTGGGAAATTTCAGACCCCAGCCGCTATCTTCTACAGGCTCGCATTGGTAACCTAACCAGCGAGCGCGGCAAATTCATGCTGCTTAATCTGAAACTAACCAATATTAATACGGTGCGTGATTGGCCCAATGTGTCGCAGTTGTTTACCCTGCTGGATGGGCAGGGCTATTCCTATCGCACCGATGTAATCGCGGCGTTGGCGCAATACCTCACCCCGCCTAGCAACGCTGCTCCCTACGGTTCAATCGAGCCTAGCAAGAGCTTTACTATCTTGCTGGTTTTTGATATTCCCGATAATTCCTCTAACCTGCGCTTGGTAATGCAGGATGATACCTCCACAGTGGTGTTGCCCTTGAATTAAAAAAGAGGCAACCCTCTTCCGGCTACTTCTTTTTGATGCTTTTAATTGATATTCGTGTTTATGCCGGGTTCAGCGTCAACTTGCCCTCGGCATTGTCTAGAATCGCAGCGCGGTTGAACAGATGCGGATGATATGCTCCAGCCAACCATTCCTCTATCAAGTCGCTGTAATGCGGACTCATCGGTGCGCCGCTCTGACCGCTGGTACAACCAAAGCGGGTATTCTCCCAATCGTTCAAGTCTGTGACAAGACGAATGGAACTGGTAGCTCCGTTAAAGCTGAAATTATCGTCACTGCCGTTGTAACCCGCTTGCCACACCGTATCCCAATCACCCCCCAGCGGGTAAGGCCCACGATTGAAAATACGGTTTAGCGGTTTTACCATTCCTAGCGGGTGTACATAGTTGAGCGCATGTAGTTTACCCCATTCCCAATCGTTCATATCATCGCCTAGCTTTTTGCGTAAAAGCTCAATCGCTCGGCTCAAGGCTTCCAATAGCAGGTCGTCCCAACTTTTGCCCATTGGCAGCAAATCGTGGTCATTAGCTTCAATTCTGCCTATTAGGAAGGTAGTAGTAATGCTCTGCAAACTATTGGGGTGCGCTCCCAACGCATCTTTGCTGTTCCCCAAATAGCTTTCGGTAAGGCTGCTGCCCATAATCGGCTCAAAAACCAACCTTCCCAGTTTTTGCAGCGTGGCATGGTAAATGCTTCCGGCTACGCTATGCGCTGTCAATACCCCGTCCCATGTGGCTAGATAGCCGAGTGCGCGTCTTTGCCAGTCGTTCCCTTTGGTGGCATCTGCCTGCAAGAGGCGGCGGGTGAGTCGCAAGCCAGGAAGGCAGAGTTGGTCTTTCTGGAAACGCGCTACATCATCCAGACTGAGCTTTTCGCGGCTATTGATTAGCTGGCGCAAGCGGATGGCGCGGTTCTCTCCAAGATAATCGCTGCCCAGCCAATAGGGATACTCGTTGCCGACCACTTTCTGATTGGTGGTAATAATATAGCCCTGCTCAGGATTGTAGATATGCGGCAATTCCTCAAAGGGGATATAGCCCTGCCAATCATATTCCCCGGTGTTTCCGGGGCTTGGCGCTAAGCCCAACCCTTTGCCCCGAATGGGAATAAGCCCGGTGAACTGGTAGCCTATATTGCCTTCTACATCGGCATAGGCGAAGTTAAAGCAACCCACATCCCAAGTACTCAAAGCTTCCCGGAACTCTTGCCAGTTGGTAGCTTGGTTCAATTTGAGCAGAGTTCTTATCCCTTTTGATGGTTCGTAGATGTTCCACGAAACTGCGAGAGGAGCCTCGATTTTGCCGCCCGCATCGGCAGCAGGAGTCCCGTGTAATTTGAGCGAACTAAGCAACGGACCGTGTACGCTACGGGCGCAATCCATAAAAAAACTGGCTTTACCCTTGATTTTGATCTCTTCCTGCACCACTTCAAACTCACGCCATTCGCCCTTGTATTCATAGCGTTGCGGGTTGGTGGGGTCTATTTTCTCGATAAAGGCATCTTGGGAATCAGACATAGTGTTGGTGATACCCCACGCAATATGGCGGTTATGACCAATGCCAATCAGCGGAATACCCGGAATGCTTGCCCCTGTCACATCTATTTCAGGCGAGTGTAGGTGCATTTCATACCATGTGGAAGGCATCGTAACTGCCATGTGCGGGTCATTGCACAGCATCGGTTTTCCGGTAACAGTTCGGCTGCCACTCACTGCCCAGTTGTTGCTGTTACCCCCGGCAAATGCGCCTATCGTGGACTGCATCTTGCGGTACTCTTCTAGGATAAGCTCGAAATCTAGACCGCTATAATCGGCATCCGGCGGTATAATCAGGGGTGCGCCCGTAACCATCTGGGTAGGTTCAAGTTTGGCGGCACGTTCTGCGCCAAGCTTTTGCACCATCTGCGCCCTGACCAATTCCGAGTCGAGGTTGGTGCTTTGTTGCACTCCGATAATCTTAGCCCATGTCAGGCTGTCAATCGGACTCCAAGGTTCGGGCTTGTAGCGCACCAGCGAAAATTCAAGCGGCAATTTCTTGGTATTCAGATAAGCGTTTACCCCTTCCACGAAACGCTCCAGCACCATTTTTTCTTCGCTATCGCTATCCATATGGGCATAATCATTGTGAGCAGCCCGCCGTAATTGCAAGCGGCGCATCATTTTATCGGCTTCTAGGGTGGCATCCCCAAAGATTTCGGATAATCGCCCGGAAGCCACCCGCCGCTGAAATTCCATTTGCCACATGCGGTCTTGCGCCTGTACAAAGCCCTGCGCAAATGCCAGATCGGACAAGCTTTGCGCGTATAAATGCGGGATGCCCCATTTATCTCGTATCACTTCAACCGGGGATTTCAAGCCAGACAGTTTAAGTTCGCCGTTTATTTTGCTGCTGAAGCGCGTTTTGCTTGCCTGCCACGCGCTGTAACCGACTGCACCTAGTGCACTAGTAGCCAACAACAGGTTGCGAGGCTTGCGTCCGCGTTTGCGAGGCTTACCCTCACTGTTTTCTATAACATCGGTTATATTATTTGAAATGACTTCTGCTACTTTTTGTATATCTTTACGGCTTGAGCTTTTCTGCCCCTTCATAAAGTTCTACTCCTCTGCATACCTTTATTGCTTGCTTTGTACTGCTACTTTTAACAATTTAACTCCCAAACTGCGGCTATCGTTGCCCAGACCGTAGCTACTTGGTTTCCAAGTTTTGTCGGCTACGAGTTGCAAGATTAGTGAGTTCGCACCCGGTTTGCAAGTCAATTGGCTTGCCGGAACGCTTCCCGGTATATCAAGCGTATAGGTTTTAGCGCCCGGTTGCAAGCTTAAAACTCCCAACGCTGACAACTTTTCCAATCTGCCCGGATCCCAATCATAGGGGTCGTTGCTGAGGTAAACCGAGAGATTAAGCGGTGAGAGGCTCGCCGGGCGCGTAATGTCGGGGTCAAGCGTCAGTTCAAGGCGGTAAGGGCGCGTGGGGTCAAGGCATGGTACACGCAATACCCCATCCTGTGTAGTCCAGCGGTAAATTGCACCGTCTTTTTTGGTTTCAAGGCTGGAGAAGCCCATTACCAGTGCCGCGAAATCTTTCTTACCGATTTCCAGTTTCCAGCCTTGCGCTGTATCGGGTGCGCCCGTGCCTACATCATTGACATTGGCATCACTGGTTAGCCTATAGATGCCGTAGGTCAGGGTATTGTCCTGAATATTGTAGGGTTTTTGGGTCTGAAGGCTTTCAAATTGCCGGAAATGTAGCACTACTTCGCTTTCCCATTTAAGGTTATAGCCCTGTGGCGCGAGTCTGCCGCCATCAGGACCTAGCATCGCCTTGACGGTATAGCCCTGCTTTTCCCACTCTGCGATTAATTTGCTGAGAACGTCTCCGGTAGGAGGGGCAGCAGTGAGCAGGAAGGCAGGATGATTAAAGGCGTACGTCAGGATGGTAGCTGATTTGGCATCCGCATCTCGTTCCCCGCTGTAAATAATGATGTCTTTAGGACCAAACTTATCAGCTAAATTTTCCATTTGCTTGAGCAAACTGGGCGCATCAGGTCCTGCCCCATATTCAGAGAGGGTGTAAATGGTGCGGTTGGTATATAGCATGAAGCTTACCAGCCCCACCGCTGAGAGCAACCCTAATGCCAGCCCAATTTTATAACCTGTGCGCTTTTCAGTTGGGTTGCTCGTACTTGCACCGCGCTTAGATTCGGTTACCTCATTGGTGGGTGGCTGCGTGACGGCAAAGGCGATGGTGGCGCTACTTTCTGCCCCTGCCGCTTGCATATATGCTACCTTGCGTCCGAATAAGCGGTTTAACAGTCTTCCTGCTTTATCTGTAAGATTAGGCAGCGTTTCCAGCGCAGCATAGGCAATGAACAGCGAAAAAGCCGGTATAGTCAGGTTTACGTAGCGGCGCAAGCTATAGATATAACCTTCCTGGGTGTAGCTTTCGTCCAGAAAGAAATAGGTAACGCCCAGCGTAAAGGCAAAAAACATCGCACTCCGCCAGTTTAGTTTTCCCGCTAGCATCGCAGTTACCCCGATAATCACCAGCACAATACCAAGCGGAGAGAAATACCAACCCAACCGTAGCAGGTTGCGTTCCGGTCCGAGACTGGTAGGCGCACCGATATAACTCTGCCAATTCACCATGTAATCGAAGGGGTTGCCCTTGCCATCTGTACCGACTCGGTAAACTCGGATGAAGTAATTGAAAATCAGGTAAGCTGCCACTATGAGCGCCAACCCAAGCGAAACCCAGCGCCAGTGCCTTGCCAGCCATCCTTCAAACCGTTGCACTTGTTTTGGAATTGCATTCAGGAAAATGACCACCAACAAACCTATTATGGCTATTGGAATTACTATGGGCAATGCTTTGGTGAAGTTTATAATTACGTGGTGATAGATGCCTTCCCAATAAGCCAGCGCGAAAAGCCAGATATGCAGCACCATGTGTATAAACAGTAGCCCGTATGCGCCCAATAGCCACCAATGCCCCGCATTCCAGCGGCGCGACAAGCGTATCCAGATCAGGTAAGGAATTACCAAGGGCAGGGTGAATAGCGCCTGAGAGGCGTGTGCCAGACATAGAATCCCCAACGCGCTACCCACTACAAAACCACCCAACGCCCTTAACCCGTTATCTTCCTGACCCTTTTCTGCTTGATCCAGTGATACCGGGTTGACCAGTATGGTGAAGGCGTAAATTGCGGCAAATGCCAGAAACTCACCCAACGTTTCCCACAGAGTCTCACGCGCAAACCAAACCTGTATCCCGTTTAACGCCAGCAGCAGAGCGGCTAGCAATGCTACCCATTCGCCTCGCTTACCGGGCAGGATTCTCCGCGCCGTCAGGTACAAGCCGAAAACTGCCATTAGGGCTAAAAATGGATTGACCAGCACCCCACCGTATAAACCGAACAGGCTGACTCCGATTGCTAGAAGGGTAGGATAAAAATGGAAGAATTGTGGAATAACTTTGCCCGTAGTTAATCCTTCCATGTTGTCCATTACGAAATAGCCGTTCATGCGTTGGAAGTCCACAAATAGGAAACGCCCTGCTCCTCCGGGCAAGCCCATCATCAGCACCGGGTAAAGCTTGCTACTCTGGCTGCCGATGGTTTGCAGCAACGGGTCTTGAATCACCAATGCGCCGGTGCGGGCAATATTAACCCCGGTGTTGTAATACACCCCGCTGTCCTGTGCTCCTGCCACTGTTTCATGCGGAGCGAGGAAAAATAGAATGGCTGTACCCACTAACAAAATCGTCAGCAACCACTCTCCAAGCACCGCTTTCTTCCCAAAGCGCGGGATTTGCCAGAGATAGCCTCGCCTCGATAGCCAGTATGCTCCTGCCAGTGACCACAATGCGCCAATTGCCAGCAATGCCCATATCGAGAATATGCCTAATGAAGCCAGCAATAGCCCTACCCACCCGCTAAACATTACACTCAGCGTGATCGAGAGAAAGATTTGCTCACTCGATTTTAGCACTCCCGCACGGGCTTTCCCGAAAGCCAGCATAAGTTGTAGAGTAACCAAACCGGGCGCAAGTATCAGAAACAGCGCGGCTGGTATAGCTAGAAAAAGGGGTAAAGAGATAGCAGACAAAGGTGAAAATAGCCCTCCTGAATTTCCTTTTATAGGAATACGCTGCTGCAAATTATACCACAGCCGCTTGTGCGCGTTCCCAGAGCAAGTTGGGTTGAGGCTGTCCCTTGCTTTTTCCTCTCTCTCGATATGTTATAATCTGCCTAGCACCGTTGTTCTTATTTGGGGAGAAACTATGACCGAGCTTTTTCTGAATAATGCCTCTGGTATCGGCGAAGTGGTGGAAACCAGCCTCACCGGATATACCGCCCAAGCTTATGAGTTGGACAACCCGCCACCCTTTGGCGGTCTGGTACAGGTTAAAGATAAGGGCGGCAATAACCTGATTTATGGTGCGGTGTATCATATTGCGACTGGTGGTATTGACCCCGGCAGACGCGCCTATGCTCGTTCGGTTGAGGGCGAGCCTCGCCAGATAGATGAGCAAGTTTACAACGCTAACCCTCAGCTAACCCGCTTGCTGCGTACCGAATTTGCGGTGGTGGTGTTGGGTTGCCGCAAACTGGAATCTGGCAAAATCACTTATAATTACCCTGACTATCCCCCTCCCTTGCACTATAGCGTGACGCTTTGTAGCGATGACGAATTAATTGATTTTACCAGCAGCGCGCTTTATCTGCGTACCATACTGCAAGCCAGCCAAGCTCCGGTAGAGGAATTGACGGCAGCATTACTGCGACATGGCACAGCAGTACGCGGTTCGAGTGGGCGGCAATGGTTGGTGGATACAGGGCGGCAATTGGCGCGTTTGCTCAAGGAAGATTTTGACAGGCTGCGTACTATTCTGGAAAAATGTGAGAATTAGTTATGTCAAGTAATTTTAAGCGTAAACCTGAAAAATACCTAGGCTTGGTCACGAGCGGTTCGCTTTCTAAAGGTTTGCAGGTGCGTATCCGCAGTTCTGCCCCGCTTGAGCATATTCAGACCGGGCAATTTGTGGCGATTGAGAGCAATGGCGTGCGGTTCTTTGGGATGTTGACCGATGTAGCGTTGGAAGCCACTACCGATAGTATCTTGCTCGATCCACCCGGCGAGGATACTTCCGCGCTGGTGCGTGAAGTGTTGCAGGGCGTTTATACTTACGGTGACGCGCATGTGGACAATCGCCTTGCGCTGTATCAAGGCGATGCTAATCCGCGTCCTGTTCGCAGCATACCAGCCCATTTTACCTCTGTTTACATTGCCGAAGAAACCGACTTTGACGCGGTTTTCGGCAGCGAAGACCTGCTTCAGGGCGGCAAGAATTTCGCTATCGGCAAGCCCTTGGATATGGAAATTGATATTTGCATCGACCTTGAGCGTTTTGTAGAGCGTTCCAACGGTATCTTCGGCAAGAGCGGTACGGGCAAGAGCTTCCTGACTCGTCTTTTGCTGGCAGGGCTTATTCGCGCCGATATTTGCTCGAACCTTATTTTCGATATGCACAATGAATATGGCGAGCAGGCGCAAGCCGAGAATAAGAAATTTGTTAAAGGTTTGCGCGCCCTATTCAGCCAGAAGGTGCAGGTTTGGTCATTAAAGAATACGCGCTTGGGTGGAAGCGGCAGTATAGATGGCGAAATCTTTATCGGCTTGAACCAAATTGAAGTCGAGGATATTTTGCTGCTACAGGACGAACTGAATCTGAACGCTACCGCTTCCGAGTCCGCTTATATCCTCAAAGAAAAATATGGCGATAAGTGGATTGTAGAATTGCTAAACGGCGACCCGGAGCAAATAGCCACCGATAGTAGAGCCAATATCCAATCTGTAAAGGCATTGCGTAACAAACTGCATGCTTTGAAAAATTTGCCTTTCGTAGTTGACCATTCCAGTATAGATTCGGTTAACCAAATCGTGGATAATTTGGCGCGGGGCAAGCATATCGTCATTCAGTTTGGTAAAAGCGATAACATGCTGAGTTACATTCTGGTGGCAAATATCGTTACCCGCATAATCCATGAAAAATACAAAGATAAAGTAGATCAATACCGTCAATCTCAAAAAGCTTCGGACGAACCACGCCGCGTTATGATTACCATCGAAGAAGCGCACAAGTTCCTGACTCCGGCGGTGGCAGGGCAAACCATCTTTGGCACTATCGCCCGTGAAATGCGTAAATATTATGTGACGCTGTTAGTGGTAGATCAGCGCCCTAGTAGTATTGATAGCGAAATTATGTCACAAATCGGCACACGGGTAGTGGCGCTTATCAACGATGAGCGCGATATTGATGCGGTTTTTACCGGAGTAAGCGGTTCAAGCGGTCTAAAAACGGTGCTGGCTTCGCTAGATAGCAAGCAACAAGCGTTGGTGTTGGGACATGCTGCACCGATGCCGGTGGTAATTCGCACCCGCCCCTACGACGAGGCTTTTTACAAACAGATTATTTCAGGTCTGGAATTGGCGCGTAGCACCGTAGCATGGGAAGAGTTAGACCCGGATTCGCAGGAAGAAGCACGCCAAAAAGCTATTGCAGAGGCAAATGATTTATATGGGTAAAAAAAGGACGGGTTATGCGCCCGTCCGAATTTTTTATATTAAAGTCTGTGACTACGGACCTAGGCGAAAGAAACCACGACTGACTCGCTTTTCCAATTCTTCATCGTTAAGTCGGGCTTGTCCTTGGCTGGCTTTAATCATTTCGACTTCTTGCTCAGTCAGATCATAGCCACCGGCTTTGATAGCGCTATCCGGGTTAGACAGTAACAGGCGCAGGAAATCTTTATCATTATTCGCGCGCGCTATCACCGCTTTCATCGCTTCGATAGACATAATTGACCCCTTTCATTTACTCCCCAAACTATGTGGAATATTGCGCCCAATACTCACTAAATTTATTTTAACACCTTTTGATGCGTTTTGTGGATATAAATTCTTCTTATTACAGCTAAGGGCAATTAAATACTTCCTGTCCGTTTTATATTAAATATTATTATAAATACTATTTATGGTCCAAGCCTGAAGAAACCGTAGCTTACCCGCTTTTCGAGTTCTTCATCATTAAATTTGGTATTTCCGCGACTGGCTTTGAGCATATCTATTTCTTCTTGCGATAGATCATAGCCTGCCACTTTTACCGCTTCTTCAGGATTTACCAGCAAGCGGCGTAAGAACTCTTTATCGTTATTTGCCCTTGCTACTACTGCTCTCATCGATTCCATCGACATAGTGTTTATTACCTCCCTTCCTTCAGGTGGGGTTATATTCACCGACGAAACCAACTCTATTACCCCTTAAGAACATTGTAATTCTACTGGTGGCAGGTTGGTATGATTTTCGTCACACGGGTGCCGTTTGCTCAAATTGTTCCAATAGAAGTATCGCCCCATTGTAAGCCGGGCGGGCTTCGCAAGCATCGAATGTAAAACTGGCTTGCATCAAGAAACGCTGCGCTTTTTCGATTTCTTCCTGCTGGCGTTCAGGTTCGATTAGCCCTTCCGATAATTCGTGGAGTATAAGTTCTGCCCAATAGAATTTAGTGTAGCACATTTCTAGATAGGCGCGCATCGGGTCGAGCGTTTCAAGACTTTCATTGTAGTATTGCTCGGCTTCCTTGAATTTGTGTTGGTTGGAAGCCAATCTGCCCATGCGCCGTTTAATCTGTCCTAGCATAACCGGGTCGCCCAATTGCCCCTCGATTATCTTGAGACACTCATCAAAGTATTCGCTACATTTGATGTAGTTGTGGGTTTCCAACTCTAGCATACCCCGATACATGTAATTATTAGCCAACACTTCAGGGTTGGCGCTTTCCATTCCCTTGACATAGGCGCGTTCGAGCCACTCTTCGGCTTCTGCTAAACGCTGGTCAATGATGAGCGCCCAGCCGATGTTGTTGCTGCCCTCCGCCAGTATCGAGGTTGCGCCTATACTCTCTGCCATTTTCAAGCTTTGCTGGAAATATTCCAGCGCGTTTTTCACATTTCCCTGCTGTAAAACTACACGCCCGCAGTTCTGGAGCGCCATTGCTGCCAATACCTGATTGGCGGCGCGTTCAAAGATGCGCCAAGCATCTTGGAAATATTTAAAGGCGGCTACCAATTGCCCCTGACGTTCAGCTACAAAACCCAGATTGCCGATAATGCCGCCGAGGGTTTCCACATCGCCGACCTTTTCAGCATTCGCCCGTGCCTGTTTCAAGTAGTTGGTTGCTTGGGTCAGGTTTCCAATCAGAATCATTACTACCGCAAGGTTTGTGTAAACCCGCGCTACCTGTTGGATATTAGAGGCGCGCTGGTGCATTTCGATGGCGCGTTGCAAATTAACTTCGGCTTGATCCAGTTGCCCAATATCGCTAAAGATTGTACCAAGCATATTGTAAGCTCTACCGGTTTCAACCTGTACGTCACGGTCAGTATCGGGCAAGGATTTGAGAGCTTGCAAGCTTTCTTCGTTTACGCGAAGGGCTGCTTCATGCTTGCCTTGCAGATAATAAATCCAGCCTATCTGGAGTAATAACTTGGCGCGAAGGTGTGTCAGGCGGTTTTCTGGGTCAGGTGCGCCGGATGCTTCTTGGATTTCCCTCTGGGCAATTTCAAAACTCCGCGCGGCTTCCTCAAACTCGCCACGTTTGCCCAAGACTTCAATTATTCTTACCCTTAGGTCTATGCGCTCAAACGGGTTAGCAGATTTTTCCAGCGCTGCCTCATATGCTTGAAGCGCCTCGCTGTAATCCGCTTTCAAGGCGCGAATGTCACCGATATTGCTGTTTATTTCGACCAGTTGCTGCTCTTCACCTGCTTCTGGATTGCGTTTAAGGCGTTCACGGGCTTCATAGAATGCTTTTAGCGCCTCATCATTGCGGTAAAGGGTCTTGCGCATGTGTCCTGCTAGCATAAGATAATGCACCGCTTTTTCATCGCTATCGCTATTTTCATAGTGGTAGGCTAAGTCATCTATTACGGTATAGTCATGGAGGCGGTCAGATTTGAAATGCTCGATAGCGCGTCCTATCTGCTCATGATAGCGACGGCGCTCGGTACCTAGAAGATTGTTGTAAGCCACCTCACGGGTAAGAGAGTGCCGGAAGCCATACTCCGGTTCTGGTTCCTGCCGCTCGGTATATACAAAATCTTCTTGGTGCAAATCGGTAAGCGCTTCTTCTACTTGTATTTGCTGATCGAATAGGTCTTCGGTTGCTAGTAACAAGCGTTGTTCAAAGCGCAAGCCGATAACAGAGGCAACCTGTAGCACGCGCTTATCGCGTCCACCCAGTTTATCTACCCGCGCCAGCAAAATTTCTTGCAAGGTTTCGGGCAACTTGAAATTTTCAAGATCGCCAACAATTTTCCAACTAGCAGTTTCGGTGGGGTCTTGCACAATTTGCTGTGCATCCAGCAAGGCTTTTAGAATTTCTTCGGCAAAGAAGGGGTTACCACCGGCGCGTTCCAATATTTTGACCATCGGACTTGGCAATTCAGGCGGTTCTTCATGCTCAAGGTTTATGGGAGTATCCATATTGCCTAGGCTGGCATCGAGCAATTGGCGCGTTAAAACTTTTATCTGCTCAGGGTTCAGGCTTTCAAGGGCGATTTCTTCATAGCGCTCTTTTGGCACGTTCCATTGCCTGCTAAAATCAGGACGATGTACCAGCAACAGCAGCACCGACATATTATTACTTGAACTGGTAACCTTCTGTACCATCAAATCCAGCACTTCAAGGCTACTGTTATCAGCCCAATGCAAATCATCCAGCACAATAAGGAGCGAATTGCTCTCGGCTTTTTTGAGCAGAAAGTCGCTGATTGCGTCGTTCAATAGTCGGCTACGCAATAGGGGATCTAAGTTATCTACGAAGGAATTCGGGAAATTGATACCAACTGCCCGCCCCAGTAAAGAGGGTATTTCGCCATACTCGCCGTCTTCGTTTTGTTCGCCTTCGCCCATCAATAGATGAATTTGCGCCAGCAGTTTTTCCTGCACTGTTTCTTCATCATCATTATCGTTGATATCGCACATTTTGAAGATGGCGTTGCGCACAAGACTAAACGACTGGGTGTACGAGTAGCTGAAAGCTGCGCCAGAAATATAGCGCACGTCTTGGTAGGTGATGGTGGCGCGCCGTTTAAATTCGCGTAGGAGGCTGGACTTACCTACGCCTGCCTCGCCCATTACCGAAACAACCTGACCTTTGCCCTCTATTGCTTGCAGCAAGCGACTTGCCAGACGCTGCAACTCTGCTTCACGCCCGACCAGTTGCAAATCTTTTCCGGCTAATCCGCGCCGATTGGCTCGCTGCGGTTTAGGTCCGATTACTTCATAAGTACGAACTGGCTCACGCTTGCCTCGAATTTGGCGTTCGCCCGTATCCAAAAATTCAAAGGCGTGTTTTGCCAATTTATATGTTTCTTCGCCAACTAGGATTTTGCCCACGCGCGATTCATGTTCGAGGCGCGAAGAGAGGTTTACCGTGTCACCCATTACAGTATAGGTGCGGTAGCTAACCCCATCTACTTCACCGCCCACTTCGGCAGCGCTAACCCAACCTGTATTTATGCCGATGCGCATTTCCAGCCCCACGCCCTCTTCCTTTTGCAATTTCAGGCTGAAGCGGGAAAGTTGGCGTTGCATCCCTAGCGCCGCATGAATAGCACGTTCAGGGTGATCTTCCAACGCTTCGGGCGCACCAAATCGCGCCATGATGTTATCACCGGCATATTTATCAATACTGCCATCCACTCCCACGATTTCCGCAGTAAGGAGACTGAACACCTCATTCATGATGTTCGTAACCTTTTCCACGTCCATTTTTTCGGTCATAGCAGTATAGCCGTGAACATCCGCAAAGAGGATGGTACAGATACGGCGGTCGTTGGGATAACGCTCTCTTCGATTACCACACTCGATGCAAAACGAGGCTTTTTCGAGCTTGGCAAGGCTGCGCTGGTCGCGCAAGCGTCTCCCGCAACGCCCACAGTAGTTGGCATTATTGGGGTTATCGTTCCGGCAATAATTACAAATTAACATTTTCGCAAATGAAAAAGAGATACCTTAGAGTCTAATGCTCCATTAACTTTTTGCGTTTGGCAATCAGGTTGCGCCTTCGTTCATCGCGCATACGTGGGTTAAGTATCATCAACGTGATTTTGATCCGATTGATAAGTTCTTGTGGGAAGAAGGGCTTAGTCAGATATTCTACTGCGCCTTCTTCTAAACCATAAATGTAATCTTCATCGGCGGCTTTGGCGGTTAACATAATAACCGGGATACCGGCAGTATCCGGTTCTTTTTCCAGCTCGCGAAGTACCTGCCAGCCATCCATTTCCGGCATCATCACGTCCAGAATCACAAGATCAGGAAACTCGCTGCGGATTTTATCAAGACCTTCCTTACCATCTTTGGCAGATATAACATCGAATCCTTCACCCAACAAATTGGTTTCGACAATATCAACAATGCCCGGTTCGTCGTCAATAACCAGAATCTTGCGTCCCGCAGTTTCGATATTCATAAACCACTCCTGAAAACATAAGAGTTAGAGAAATACCCCCGAAATTTACTTTAAATATAGTAAAGATACGGCTTCGGTAAGATTTATTCTACCCTTTTATCAGATAAGCCGCAATACCTGTCACTCTGCATCCACTTTCCACACCTGTAGGGTGATGACAAAAGTAGTGCCTTGTCCTACAGCGCTTTCCGCCCAAATTTCGCCACCATAACTGGTAATGATATTTTTGCAAATATACAAGCCAAGCCCGGTTCCCTGCGTTTTGCGGGTTAAACCTGTTTCTACCCGATAAAACTTCTCAAAAATGCGCATGAGGTGTTCTTGTGCAATACCAGAACCTTGATCGCTAACCCTGATTTCGACCTTCTCGCCATTGTCAATTCGGCGCGTGCTAATACTGATTTTTGCGCCCTCTGGAGAATATTTAATGGCATTGGAAACAAGGTTGATAATTACTTGTTCGAACTGATCGCGGTTGCAACGTGCGCGGGCTTCATCGTGTACCAAATCAAGCTCAAGTTCGTGATTACCCAATTGCCCCTGAAAAGTTGATACGGCGTGATTAATGGCTTCGCGTGCATTGACCGGCTGAGGATTAATCCTGAAGCGTCCCGATTCGATGCGCGATACACTTAGCAGATTATCAATTAGAGTAATCAAGCGGTTAGAAGCTTCATCAATACCGTTGATAAAGCGTTGCTCTTTTTCTGGACTCAACTTTAATTGTTCTGCCCGTAACAAGGTGCTGGCATAGCCTTTTATGAGCGCAAGCGGGGTTCTGATTTCATGGCTGGCGATGCTTACAAACTCGTCTTTAACCCGATCTAATTCTTTTAACTCCACATAAGCAATTTGGACTTCTGTATAGAGGCGCGCATTTTCGATTGCCAGCGCCGCTTGATTGGCAAAGGTCAGTAACAGGTTTACTTCATGCGGGCTAAAATCACGCACGATATAATCCACTCCGTACATCACCCCTACGATTTTATCGGCAGACTTGAGCGGAATACACAACAGCGAGCTAACTCCGAAAGCTACTGCATTACTAAAGCGCGCATCATCTGCCACGCTCATTACCACCAACGGACGCTCTCGTTCCACAATTTCGCCACTAATTTCTACAAATAGTGAGGAATTGAGCCAGTTTATGATTTCATTGGTGCAACCGTGATGCCCGTAATCCGGGTGAACCAGCGGGTGTCCAGCCTTTTGGTCATGCAAAGCCACCGCTCCGGCGCTAAGTTCCGCCATTTCGCAAAGCGCTGCCGCTGCTGAATTCATCACCTTTACCATATCGAGCGTTTGCCCGATACGATTGCTGAGATCGTTTAGCTTACCAAGCTGATAATTGTGAAACCGCATGGTTTCTTCGCGGTGACGGATAATAGAGTCACGTGCTGTCATATACGCCTCCGCTACCGCGGCTACTTGAATATCCATAGCTTCGTTAATGCGTTTCTCCATTTGCATTACACTGGCAGGAAAGGCTACCCACAAGCGACTTTGTAACATTCGCTGTACCGAGTCTAGCACGGCTCTGCGGAAAACCGCCAGCGACATGAGTAAATCCTTCATCTGGAAACCTTGTCGCAATCGTTCGCTTGCCATTTCTCGCGCCATCCGGTTAACCTGATCGAGCAGGGTATCCTGTTCTTTACGGGTATATGCCATTAGGGCTTTGATGATTAATTCTAGGCTTTGTTCGTGGTAAAGCTCCGGGTTGCGCAACTTTTCCAACTCGGCGAAAGAAGGGGATTCTTTTTTTATTGCCTCCCACCATTCATTGAGAATGCGCTGCGAATCCTTCTTTAGGAATTTCGCCACGTTTGTAAGGGAGGACGCATTATCTTTACTCTGGTTATATCCCGAGTTTTGGCTCATAATGGCAGAATTCCGAAACAGCTAAGGTTGGTTATAACGTTCCATTGCGGGTAAATACCCTTCGATTATAGCACAGGAATTGTAGCTGAGTCCCTTAGTTGACAATTGCGTAATGTCGCACTATTCTATTTCGGCATGAAATACTTTATTGAGCTTCTTGTTGATTTATCCCCACGCCCTCGCGTAATACGTGAAGGGTATTTACGTATTGGGTTGGCTACTCTGCTTTTAGTGCTGGCAGTTTTCCTGCATAATACGCTCAGAAAAACTCCCTTGCGCCCCTTGTCAACAGCCTTACTCAATGCATCGTTGGCTACCCTCTCTTTTATGCTTTTCTACTACCGCGACCCTATCCGTGAGCCATTGGGCAGTGACCCGAATTATATCTATGCGCCTGCGGAAGGTCGTGTTGTTTCTGTAGAAGAGGTTCTGGAACCCAAATTTATCGGCGGTAAGGCGCTGCGTATCAGCATTGTGGTGGGCTTATTTAATGTGCAATTGCTCAGGTCACCCGTTTCCGGGCAGTTACGCTACCATTTTATCGAGAATTTACCCGGAATTAGCAATAATAATCTAGGCTTTGTCACTGCTGATTCTCACAAAGTATTGGTTACCCACCAATGGCGCTACGGTAAAAACTTTTTGCCTACTCCGCTAGGTACAAAGAGAGTTTCTACCCTACGAACTGAAGCCGGTACGCCTTTAAAGGTAGCTCAAAAGATAGGGGCATGTGGCTTTGGAACAGGCACTATCGTTCAGCTTTATATCGCAGCAGATGGTATTGTACAGCCTGTACCGGTTATCGGTATGAAAGTTCGTGCCGGTACAACTGTGCTAGGACGTTTTACGCCAAAGAACGATTGACAAAAATTTAGAGGCTGAGTATACTCAAAATTGCAAAAAAGTTTTGCGCCCGTAGCTCAGTGGATAGAGCATCCGCCTTCTAAGCGGATGGTCGTTGGTTCGATCCCAACCGGGCGTATTTTTTATTGCTTCACAACTTTATTCAACAGGTACGCTTCTAAAACCCGCTCATACATACCCACAATGTAGATAGTATCCCCACTTTTTAGCACCACATTTTTACGAGGCTGAAATACAGGCTCTTTAATAGAGCTATAGCTTGCATTTTCGTAAATATAAGACATTACCACCACTTTTTTACGCTCATATAAATCACCGATAGTAATCCTGTCCAACCCACTGTTCGCTTGTACCGCCAGTTTTGCCACAATATAGGGTTGAAGGTCTATATAAAAGGTTGTGATAACTTCGTAGTCCAACGCTGCTGCTACGAAATAGGGTGCTGCCAGCGCAGACGCGCTATATATTTTCTGTATGTCAAAATTTTTGGTTATTCTATCACCCAAACTTTTGTCAAAAACGCGCAACACTATTTGCAGTTTTTTTTGCTTATTCGATTCCTTAGCATAAAACTCCGCACGGGCATTCAAAGCGATTTCTAGGTTCGCTAGGTCGTCATTGCTAAGAACGGCAATTGCTTTTGCCTTTTCCACGTTTAGTTGGCTTAACATTTGAGGAAGCCGCCCATCTCCGACAATTACCGGAACCCCTAACGCGGCTGCTTCACTATTGAAACGTCCATTCTCGCTCTTTTCTATAACCGCTACCGGTTTACCTTGCGCAATCAAACCTAGCATTACCTGATAGCCTATTGTGCCAAGACCGCACAATATAACGTGTCCTTCCATATCGCGCACTTTCTGGCGACCTACAACGGCTTCAATACGTCGGCTGATTACAAAATTGGTTACGAAGGCATACACTATTGACATTGATAAAGCTCCAACCAGAATCAACATTATCCCAAATACTTTGAGAGTCCAATCCTGATTAACGAAGCTGTAATCACCAAATCCAACCGTAGCGATGATGGTAACCGTAAAATAGAGTGCATCTAAAAGGTTAAACTCGATTGAGTTACCTCTAGAATCAACGATATTAGGATGATAGAAAAACCATAAAGTTACAGTACTGAACATGATTATTAAGCCTACAATCAGAAGGGCAAAACGAAAGGGCTTTTCTATATCCCGGATAAGGTCTAAAACGGCTTTTCGCATACGGTTCAAACGGTTAAAGCGGCGCGCTTTATTGTCCAACGGCTTTTTATTTTTATTGGAACTAGCCTTGGGCGTTTCTTGCATATTAAGTGCCTTAACCAGATCGCTTTCCTGTAACCGTACCCCCGGTAGCTTCTTCAACACCTCTATCTGCCCGGCTAACACAACGGTCTGTCCCGGTTTTACAATATAGTCCGGTGGCGGCATTAAGACTGATTTAGAAGGTGGTTTTGTTGTACCTCGCACTTTAATCGGTGTAGCAGGGTAGTACAAATCCTGTATGTTACCTTCTGTACTGACGCTTGCTTCCACCACTGCTATATCATCATGGTGCAAGTTGAACAGGTGTAATACGCTGGAATTTACGCAGGCTTCAATGAAAGAAGGTCCGGCTTTTTTAGATAAGCTTAGTACAGTGGCGTTGGCGACAGCCTGTGCAATTTGGTCTCCAATCTTCTGGTTAAAAAAACTGGCAACGGTACGAATTCCCGGTACCAGTTCATTCGATGCTAGAATAATTTCAAGGTTCTCCAGATCGTTATCTTCGCAGGCTATAACTGCTTTGGCTCCCAAAATGCCTGCTTCAACCAGCACTTCAGGGTTACGGCTATCTTCACGCAGAAATTTAATCCCCATACGACGGGAGCGTCGCTCGAATCGTTCATCTGGTATATCGTCTATGACAATTAAACGCAAACCGACTGCTCTCAGGTGTTCAACTATTCTGAAGCCGAGGTTGTGTAATCCACAAATAATTATGTGATCGCGCCATGTAGAGGGGTCATCTTCACGCTCAGGTTTCTGTTGTAACTGTTTTTCGTCGAATTCGGATGTAATTTGTTGCATTGTCACCTCTGCTTGCACAAAATAACTTCCTGCGAGTATTATTTTGAGGAATTATTTAAAGTTATCAACCGCTATACACAAAATGTAGATAACTTTTGCATTGAATATACCAAATTTAGTTGTGTCAATTTTTAGTGTATAATGCCAATATTATTTTTGATTGTTTGGCACATTCAACTGAAGGCTGAGTAATGAATTTCTTGGTAGTGCTTGTAGTCGCATTGCTGGTAAGTGCAGGTTGGTTTGTTAGCCTGCGTTTTCTGGGATTGAAATCCGAAATTCAAAAGCGAGATCCCGCCAGCGCCGAGCAAAGGTTGGGCTGGATTCGAACATTTAGGGATTTGGCTTTTTTCTTTAGCCTTTATTTTATCATAACCACTTTGCTAATCTTTAGTTTTGCCTTTATCTATGCCTTAATAAACCCCCCTAACAAGTTTAATTATCTAGACTCGTTCGGGCAAATTGTCAATTCAGTTTCACAGGACGGAGGCGTGCTTAGCGTCAGTAGTATTTGGGGCGCACTGGTTTTGCTGGTTGGGGCAGTAGCAGCCGTTTTCGTTAGTCAGCGCGTGGCTAGAGGGCATTTTATCCTCGATCTTGGGTTGCGCTTATATACGGCGGTACCGGTTGATATTATTCTCGGTATTTTGCTTGGTCCGTTACTATTTGCCTTGGTTTATTTTTTTGAGCGTTCTACCGGTTTGATGCTTAGTAATACGGGTCCAAACTATGATGCTGGGCAGATATTACAATGGGCAGCAATCTTTCTGTGTGTGGCTATTGCTGAAGAACTGGTAGTACGTGGCTACATTCTTCAAACTATAAATCTTACTTGGGGCGGAGTAGCCGCTGTAGTTGGTTCCTCAGTCTTCTGGGGGTTATCCCACCTCTTGAATCCTCATGGTAGTATCCTTGCGGCGGTTAATATTGCAGTGGCTGGTCTGGTTTTTGCATATGCTTATATGATTACCGGACACTTGTGGTTGCCCATGGCTTTCCATTTTTCGTGGAACTTCGCGCAGGGTGTGATTTTTGGCTTCCCGGTAAGTGGTTTCACCGTGTCATCCCCCGTGTTACAACCTTTAGTAGATGGCCCAGACGCTGTTACAGGCGGGTCATTCGGTCCCGAGGGTGGTCTGGTAGGTATGGTAGCTTTGCTGGCAGCCGCTTTGTTGTTATATGGTTGGAGCAAAACTAGACAATTCCCAAAGAATTAAGCTTCATATATGTAAATTTATCTACTTGACACTGTTTGTTAACAAAAGTATAATTGTACAAATATTGTAATAATAAATACAGGAAAAACTTCTACAAAACTTATCTAACCTGCTCTGCTCTTAAAGATAAGAACTCCGCCTGTCAATACACTCGATAAAAATCGGAATTGGGGTTAGTACAGGTGCCGCAATTTAGCGATGAAACGACATAATTAAGTATGACGTAGTTTTTTGCGTTCTACGGGAGGGTAGCAGCATGGCTCGAAACGAGGCAACAATCCGCGGCAGCAAAGCTGGTATTTCTTATGATAAGGTGCGCTGCAATAATTGCGGTAGTAATCTTGAACCTATAGGAAATCGTTTATTTTTGATGTACAAGCGAGCACAACTGCCGCAGCCTAATCATGAAGCATTGGTTTGCGTACATTGCGGTTGGGTTGAAGGCGATACCGCTTTTCAAGCTTTACTGGAGGAACGCATTAACAGTCACTAAAAATTAATCTCACATAATAGCAGTATACTCATAGCACCCCTCATAAAATTGAGGGGTTTTGCTTTTTAAAAGTCAAAAAAAGCCCTCGTCCGTTTTTTAGGGAGAGGGCTTTTTCGATTAACTGCTTTTAACTATTTTCCTATCGCAGTTTTTATCCCCTCAAAGAAAGGAGTTGCACCGTCTCTTGCCCAGTCCAGCGCGGGACCGGGATAAATGCCCAGTATCAAAATTGCTGCGGTAATTAGCACCAACGCAGTTGTGATAAACAACGCCCTGGTGGGTTGTGCTCTTTCTTTGATACCTTCCGGGGCAGGACGGAAGTACATCGCCACAATTATACGCAAGTAGAAGAAAGCCGATACCGCGCTGTTTAACGCGCCTATAATCACCAACCATGTAAGGTCGCTATCAATAGCGGCTCGGAACACAAAGAACTTGCCGAAGAAACCGCCCGTAGGTGGCAATCCGGTCAACGAGAAAAGACAAACAGCCATTGCTAGCGCCGGAATTGGAGCCCAGCTACCCAGCCCGTTGTAATCTTCTTCGTCTATACCGTTTCCAGTGTTCTGCAACCAGATGGCGATACCAAACGCACCCATATTCATAAATACGTAGATCACTGAGTACAACAGAATCGAGCCAATAGCATCCCGACCCTTTTCAGGGCTATTAACATAGGCTGCCAGACCGATCATGATGTAGCCGGTGTGGGCGATACTGGAGTAAGCCAGCATGCGTTTGACGCTCTTCTGCACGATTGCTACCAAGTTGCCGAGAGTCATTGTCAGCACTGCCAGCACAGCAATAACAATAGTCCATTGCTCAGAAAGTTGCGGTATCCCCTGCACCATAACTCGAACCATTGCAGCAAAAGCCGCTGCTTTTGGTCCTGTGGACATGAAAGCGGTTATTGGCGTAGGTGCGCCTTCATAGGCATCCGGTGTCCAGATATGGAACGGTACCGCCGCAATCTTGAAGCCGAAACCAACCAGCAAAAGCAGCATTGCGAAGGTTAAGCCCGGATCGTCTTTCAGACCTGGGGTTGCAGTAATAGCTTGCCGGATTTCGTTTAGGTTGGTTGATCCCGTCATACCGAACAACCATGCCATACCGTACACCAGAATGGCAGTAGCGATAATACCGAGCAAGAAGTATTTCAACGCACCTTCTGCCGAACCTTTGTCATTGCGGGCAAAGCCGGTAAGGATGTAAACGGAGATAGAAATGAGTTCAATACCCACAAATATTACCGTCAAATCTCCTGCGGCAGCAGTCACCATCATACCTAATACGGCGGAACTCTGGATGTTATAGAAGTCGCCGATCGGCATATCCCGTTTCAGCACATAATCAGGCGCAATTAGCACGCTGAGAATGGCGGAAATCAGGAAGACAATTTCTAGGAAAGTGGTGAAATTATCACGGATGAACATACCACCAAAAGAACTACTAGGTACTCCTGTAGGTGGCATATAATTGAACAATGCTACAGCTGCTACCAAAGCACCGCTGTACCCTATCAGTGCCAACCAGCCTAAGCTAGGGCGCTTGTCTTTGGGTATCAGCATATCAATGATGGTAATCAGAGTGCCGCTAAGCAACACAATGAGTTCAGGCAACAGTTTGATAAAATCGTCGCCAGTGAAACTCGGCTTAACATTTGAAATTTGTAATACAACCGACTCTAGAGACACTTGATATCTCCGTCTTATTTAGAGAATAGATGTACAATTGCCGCGAAGTCTATGGAACCGGCAATATCGACAGATTTAGAAGCCACATTGGTAATTGCCTCGGCAGGCTTGCCTAGGAAATCAAGCACAAGCACTGGGAAAACGCCCGTAACTATTGAAAAAGCAGCCATCGGGTAAAGCGTGAACCATTCCGCGAAGTTTAGGTCTTTTAACTTCGCACCGTTGCGAAGCATGTCTTTGTCAGCGTGTCCATGTCCATGCCCGTGTTCTTCGTGAGCATGTTCGGCGTGGCTGTGTTCTTCGTGACTATGCTCAGCATTATGACTGGCGTGACCGCCATGGCTGCGTTCATATTCTTCCGCTTCTTTGATTTTACCTTCTACAAAAGCGAGGTCGTAATCATCTACGCGCCCGAATAAGACACGTTTGTACAACCACAACATGTAGACTGCCGCAAAGACAATAACGAAGGAAGCCGTAAAGGCATACCATCCGGTTACTCGGAAAGCGCCTTGCATAGACAGGAATTCACCCACGAAACCACTCAACATCGGTAATCCTAGCGAACCCATTGTGTAAACCATCATAATGGTGGCGTACACAGGCATGCGATTTCCAATGCGGAGTGTATTCGAGATTGTGTTTATATCGCGAGTGTGTAGGCGGTCGTAGATAACACCTACGCAAAGGAACAAGCCGCTGGTCAAAAGTCCATGGCTGAACATTGTGAAAACTGCGCCATCAAAACCCTGCCGATTGTTGATCAGCGGGTTAACTTCACCCTTGATTGCCTTTTCACCAAAGCCTGCCGCAAAACTGAACAACCCCAATACTACGAAGCCCATATGGCTTACGCTGGAATAGGCTACCAGACGTTTCATATCCGGTTGTACCAACGCTACCAGCGCTCCGTAAATGATGGCGATAAGTGCCAGAACAATCATAAACGGTGCTAGGTCGTGGCTGGCATTCGGGAACAGCGACAGGTTAAAGCGTATAAGACCGTAACCGCCCATTTTAAGCATTACGCCAGCCAGAATAACGCTACCGGCGGTCGGTGCTTCGGTGTGTGCATCGGGCAACCAAGTGTGCAGAGGCCACATCGGGATTTTGATACAGAATGCCACGCCGAAGGCAAGAAATGCCCAGAATTGGAAGTCGTGGTTTAAGCCACCTGCTTTTGCCAAACCGTCGGTTATTTCTACAATATCCAGTGTAGCTGCTTTGCCGGTTACTTTTATATACTCAAAATACAGGGCGATAATCGCCACCAGCATCAGAAGGCTACCTACTAACGTGTAAAGGAAGAACTTGACGGCAGCGTAGATACGTCGCGGGCCGCCCCAAACCCCGATAAGTACCGCCATCGGGATAAGCACAAGTTCCCAGAAGATGTAGAACAGGAAGAAGTCAAGCGCACAGAAGACTCCAACCAGACCTACATTCAACAGCAGCATCGAGAAATAATATTCACGGATGCGGGTTTGGATGGGCTTCCAACTGGCAATGATTGCCAAGAAGAAGAGTATGCCGTCGAGTAGGAGCATTAGCACTGAAACGCCGTCCACACCCATATGGTAGGTTGCACCCAAGCCGGGTATCCAATCTGCTTTTTCAGTAAACTGGTATCCGGTCAAAGAGCGATCAAAACCGATGGTGATGATCAACGATACTATAAAGTTGGCGAAGGTAGTTACAAGCGCAATGCCTCTTATAATGTCATTATTCTTTGGCGCTAGTAGTATCAGCACCGCTCCAGCAAGCGGCAGATAAGTCATTAAGGATAGCATTAAAATTTAACCCCCACCGTCAAGTAGAAGATTGCCACCACCACTACCAGACCGAGCGCGATATAGAGCGCATAGTTGGTTACAAATCCGGTCTGTACTTTACGCAAGCCCTGCGAGATAAGACGGGTCACGTAGCCTACACCGTTGACGATACCGTCAATGATGAATACGTCGATGCCTCGCCACAGGAAGCGGAAGAACGCCAGACCACCCTTTATAAAGATTAGGTCATACACTTCATCAAAGTACCACTTGTTGCGCGAGATATAGTAAAGCGGTCCGGAGAGGCGCATTGCCCGTTCCGGTAGCGTTTCCCGGTTTTTGTGATACATCACGTAGGCAATGCCTACGCCAGTAAGTGATACTACTGCCGAAACCAGTAATAGAATCAAGGTTCCGGTGAAGTCAGGCTGTTTAGCAATGTCACTATTTTCCATTACTTTAAGCGCAGGCTCAAAGGTGGGTTCTAGGAACTTCTCGATCTGGTTTACCCCATTGCCAAAGATTACATTCGGTAGACCAACATAGCCCGCTGCAATGGACATAAAAGCTAGGAAGGCGAGCGGCGCTTGCATATTCCAGCCCGGTTTGTGGACATGTACCTTAACCTGCTTGCGAGCTTTATCGGCGTTGCCACCTACGAACTCAATGATTTCACGTGGGTTGAAGTATTGGATACCCAACTCTGTCGCTTTTTTCTGCATACCGGTGTGCGCAAGTCTGGTAAGAGCATTCGGCAAGCGGTAGCTACCACTCCAGAAAACCGAGAAGATCATTCTGAAGCTATAGAAGGCGGTTAACAGAGCGGAGAAAAGACCGATTAAGTAAATCCACCATTGCCCTTGCAGGGCGGCAGTACCTAGAATTTCGTCCTTGCTCCAGAAACCGGCGGTTAACGGTACACCGGCAAGAGCAGCAGCGCCAAAGGTCATGCTGATGGCAACAACGGGCATTTGCTTGAAGTAGTTGCCCATATAGTCCATATCCTGCGGGTCTAAACCGTCACGCATTAGGCGATCATCGCTGTTGGGGTCAACGCCGTATTCGATGGCGTTTTCAGCCGCTTCGAATAACTCGAAGGCATATTCGGCTGCTTTTGCCGGATCATCAGGATACTTCTTCTTCGCCCATTCTTCAGCATTATGATGAATTTCTTCAAACATTTCCTTGATGGTGTCTTCGTTGCTGTGTATGACTGCGCCACAGCCGAGGAAGAGCAAACCTTTGAAGAAAGCGTGTGTCATAAGATGGAAGAAAGCCGCTACCCAACCGTACACGCCCAAAGCAAAGAACATGTAACCCAACTGGCTTACAGTTGAGTAAGCCATAACCGCTTTAATATCTTTCTGGGTAGTACCTACGGTGCTTCCGAAGAAGGCTGTCAGGATACCGATGACTGCCACTACCGCGATGGCTTCTTCCGAGCGCACGATGATGGGGTTGATCCGTCCTACCAGATATACACCGGCGGTCACCATTGTTGCGGCGTGGATGAGGGCTGAAACGGGAGTAGGACCAGCCATTGCGTCTGGCAACCACACATGCAACGGTATTTGTGCCGATTTACCCATAGCGCCCATAAACAATAGAATGCTTACGAGAAATACTACTTTGCCATCTACTAGACCTTCTTCAAAGACTTTAAAGACGTTCTCGTAGTTCAGACGGTCAAAGAGCGGGATTCCTTCACCGTGTGGTAGCATAATTACGAACAACCACATTACGCCCAGACCGAACCCAAAGTCACCGATGCGGTTGACCACAAAGGCTTTGACGTTGGCGGAAGAAGGAAGCATGCGACCCCAATCGTATTTTTTGGCGAACCAAAAACCGATCAACAGGTAGCTGCTCAAGCCCACTAACTCCCAGCCTACATACAACCACAGGAAGTTGTTGCACATTACCAGCAACAACATACTGAAGGTAAAGAATGGCAGGTAGGTGTAGAAGCGGTGGAAGCCGTCTTCGTTCTTCATATAGCCTGTGCTGAAGATATGTACCATCAGACTGATAGTGGTAACTACCACCGTCATTACCGAGGTTAGCGGGTCTAGCATCAGACCAAATCTAATTTGGAAATCATCACCACTGGGTATCCAAATGAAGATTTCTTTAACGCTTACCAGATGTTCACTCGAGCCTTGCAGGAAGACGAGCAAGATTATCGAGATGGTCAGGGAAGAGATAATCGCTGTAATCCCGATAACTCCCGTTAAGCCCCGCGCAAATCGCTGCCCTGCCGTCAAATCGGATTTTTTCCGAGAAGCCAAAAATGCAAGGCTAATAAAGGCATTTATGAAGCTGGCGACTAGCGGTATGATAGGGACGAGCCAGAGAATGCTCTCTACGTCTTTTGCAGTCATTCTTGAGAATTACTCCCCACACGTTTCAGAAAAGCGTGTTGCGAATCACGCCCTCAAAAAGGGTAAAATTATTAGTCTTTGAGCATACCTATTGAGTCTGCATCTACCGAACTTTGCTTAGTAGCAAGGCTTACTATGATAGCCAGCCCTACGGCAGCTTCGGCAGCTGCAACCGTTACTACAAAAACCACAAAATTGTCACCGGCCAAATTAATTCCCTTAGTAAAGCTACGGGCAAATGCTACGAAGGTGATATTCACGGCGTTCATCATCAATTCAACGCACATAAAAATAACCAGAACATTCCGGCGCATAAGTACGCCCGTAAGCCCTATCGAGAATAAAACTCCACTTAAAATCAAAAACCAAGCTGTCGGTATCATCTAATCTTCTCTTTGTTTTGTACTAGTGATACTTTATGGCGTAGCGAGCATACGCCACAAGCGAAAGGCAACTCAGCCTCTCACATTATTTTTTCAAAGTAAGCTTGCGCTCTTTATCAAGTTCGTTCATACCGAGCATTTTAAGCTCTTTTTCGTATTCAAATTCTTGTGCCGAACCGGGTCCTGCCACACCACCAAGGCTGATACCAACTGAACGAAACTCTTTGCGATCGCGCTCAAGTCCACGTCTGCCGATTACGATTGAGCCAATGGCAGCTACCAGCAAGATTAAGGAACAAATTTCAAAAGGCAGAATAAACTTGCTGTAAAGTTCTTTACCTAGCAACGCGGTATGCCCGACGCTGTTAGGTTCGGCAAACCAGCCCTCATTGCTCTTGACCACGCTGTTGCCTTGCGTATCGGTCATCGGCACTTTGCTAGAAACCACGTAGCTGATGTTTTTCGCCATGTTTGCTGCTTGGATATTGGCGGAGTCTGTAATTTTCCCGCCGTTATTATAGTAGTTGCTGGCAAAAACTATGAGCAAAACTTCAGCCAGAAACGCTAAGGCGATTACCGGAGCTAGGCGGCTCTGGAAAAAGCGAAACGGATTCAGCACCGGCCCGGGGCGGAGTTGTAACAGCATCATCACAAAGACGAACAAAACCAGAATAGCGCCGCTATACACCAGAACTTGCAGCGCCGCCATAAACTCGGCGCCCATCAGGATGTATATACCCGCTACGTTGAAGAAGGTAAGTACTAGGGAAACGGCAGAATGCACCGGGTCTTTGAAAATTACCAGACCTAGTGAGCAGACAATCGAAAGTCCCGATAATACCAGAAATATAATTTGCTCAAGCGGCAATCCAAACATTGTTCTAATCCTTATTTCTTGTCAGTCCACTCGCCCTTGCCAAGCTCAACGCGTTTTTTGTCGCCCTGACCGTCTTCGTCATAATACTTGTGTTTTTCCACTTTATTGACATCACCTACGGTCAGCAGGTTGGTTCGTACTTCGGCGGCGGTATCTGCCTGATTCTCCACGAATTTGGGCATAGGTACTCTGGAGTCTTCCGGTAGATACTTATTTTGGATTTCCTGAAGGTTGGGAGGCAGGGTGCCTTGCGCCAATGGTTTACCTTCACGTATTTTCTTAAGATAGTCTTCGTATTTCATCGGGTAGCCGTGCGGTAAAGTTCCAAGCGCTGGTTGGTGACTCTGAAACTTGCCACGTTGGATACGCGGATCAAGCTGGTTGTGCTTGAGGAAGGTAGAAGGCGCATTTGTAACAGCCGGGAAACCGGGTTCTTCAATAGCCTCTCCGCTGCGTTCTTTTTCGCGATCGGAAAGCCGCAACATCGCTTCTGCATCAAGGATAAGTTGGCTGCGGTCGTAAACCGACAATTCAAATTCATGCGTCATAACCAGCGCCAATTCTGGGCAAACTTCCACACACATTGCGCAGAAAACGCAGCGACTCATATCATAGAGATATATTTTTGCATTGCGGAGACCCACATCATCAGTGCCGGGTACTACCGTGAGGCAGTTTGCCGGACAAGCGGCGGCACACAAACCACAACCAACGCAACGTTCTTTGCCTGTATCTTGATCGCGCACCATACCGACTGCGCCTCTGAAGCGCGGGTGGAAATTTCTCATTTCCTTGGGGTATTGCAACGTCACGTTCTTCTTAAAGAAGTGCCGGAGCGTCAAACCCAGACCTTGCGCTATTTCCTTTATCATCTAGACCACTCCTCTATCAGAAAGTTTTGAGAAATTTAACACTTGAACCTCAAAACTGTACTTTATCCCCACCAACCGAAGGTTATACCTAAATATTTAAAGATTGCGGTAATTGCTACGTTAGCAAGCGCAATTGGGAACAATACTTTCCAGCAGAAACCCATCAACTGGTCGTACCGGAAACGTGGCAAAGTAACCCGAATCCAGTAGTACAGGAATAGGAAGAGACCAAATTTCAGGAATAACCAGATAGGACCGGGAATGAACTCAAGGAATGAAGCAGGCGCTGCCCAACCACCTAAGTATAGGGTTGCTACCGTAGCTGCTATCACGTTCATGTTGATATACTCACCTAGGTAGACCATCCCGAAATGCATTGCGCCGTATTCAAGGTGATAACCGGCTACAAGTTCCGATTCGGCTTCCGGTAAGTCAAAGGGGTTGCGGTTGGTTTCGGCGATACCGCTGATGGCGTAAACAACGAAGCCGAAGAACTGTGGAATGATATACCACATCGTGTTCTTCTGTGCTAACACCACATCGTTCAGGTTTAGTGAGCCTGCCATTATTAGCGTACCCATTAAGCCCAGACCCAATGTCAGTTCATAGCTAACCACCTGCGCCGATGAGCGGATACTCCCAAGTGTCGCGTATTTGTTACCGCTGGTGTAACCGGACATTACGATACCGTACACGCCGATTGAACTAAGCGCTAGCAGGTAGAGGATGCCCATATTGAGGTTGGCAATTATCGGGCGTAACCAACCACCCAACAACCCCTCGCTGGTAGCATCGCCCCACGGTATTACCGCAAAAGCAGCGACTGCCGGAATAAAGCCGATTATCGGAGCAAAGAAAAACAACGTTTTGTCGGCATCTCTCGGCACGATGTATTCTTTGTTCAGCAGTTTGACGGCATCGGCAATAGGCTGTAACAAACCGATAGGACCTGTGCGCATTGGACCAAGACGTTGCTGGGAGAGCGCCATTACTTTGCGTTCTGCCCAAGTCTGGTATGCCATGATTACCAATACAACGTTCATAATAATGAACAGGGTCACGAAGGTTTGGAGAAACCAGATTACAGGTTCCTCTGGGGCATTTACCTTTGCCGCTGTTGCATTTACAACATCAAATAATGCGAGTGAAAACATGAGCTTTGTTTTCCTGTAGTGAGCAGATTATACTTATAAGTCAATGGTTGCTACTGTAACGGCAACCGAATCATGGCATTACCGATCAACTTCACCTAGAACGATGTCTATCGTTCCTATGCAGGTAATAAGATCCGCTATCATACGACCTTCGGTCATTAGCGGAAGTGCCTGCAAATTAACGTAACTGGGAGCGCGAATTTTCAGTCGGTAAGGGCGCGGAGACCCATCGCTGATAATATAGAAACCCAATTCTCCTTTAGGACCTTCCAAACCAAAATAGCATTCACCTACAGGGGTAGGGAACCCGTGGATGACCTGATAGAAGTGGCGTTGCATTTCTTCGGCACGAGTCATTGAGAGTTCTTTATCGGGCAATACTATCTTAGGGTCATCTGCTTTGACAGAACCTTTCGAAGGTAATTTCGCCAACGCCTGCTGGATTATGCGATTGGACTGTTCCATTTCTTCCATACGTACCAGATAGCGGTCGTAGCTGTCCCCGGTAGCGCCGAGTGGAATTTCGAAATCCAATTGATCGTAGTACATATAGGGTTCGTGCTTGCGCAAGTCCCACTCGACTCCGCTACCACGCAAACTTGGACCGGTAAACCCATACTGAATGGCTTCTTCCGCCGTAACAACCCCTACGCCCTGAGTACGAGACATAAAAATAGGGTTTTTGGTGACTACCTTGTGATAGTCTTTTAGGGCTTTATGGAAAAGCTCGGTAAATTCATGTACTTTCTCATTGAAGCCGGGAGGCACATCTGACATCAAGCCACCGATACGGGTATAGCTGACGGTCAGGCGCGCACCGCTGCACATCTCGAAAATATCCATTATGGTTTCGCGGTCACGGGTAGCCCACAGGAAGGGGGTAATTGCCCCAATGTCCATTACGTGGGTGCCGAACCAAATTAAGTGACTGGCGATGCGCTGCAATTCGCTTAGAATCACTCTAATCCATTGCGCTCTTTCAGGCACTTCAACCCCAACCAGTTTTTCCACTGCCATGGTGTAAGCTAGGTTGTTATTAAAAGGGGACATGTAATCAAGGCGGTCGGTGAGCGGAAGAATCTGGGAATAATATTTATTTTCCGCCAGTTTTTCAGTGCCGCGATGCAGGTAACCGGGAACAGGGTCGCAGCGTACTATCGTTTCGCCCTCAAGGTCTACAATCACCTGAAGCACACCGTGGGTGCTGGGGTGATGCGGACCAATGCTGAGGCGCATTCGCCGATCGCCTTTTTCTTGTAAATTATCCCCGCCTACAGGGTTCACCACATTCTGCATAAGAACCTCGTCATTTATTTAGAAAAGCAAGGGTTAAATAAGCCCTCGATTAAATATCGTATCCCTCGGTCGGGTAATCCTTGCGCAACGGGAAGCCTTCCCAATCTTCAGCCATCAAAATACGGCGCAAATCGGGGTGTCCGTCATAAATAATTCCGAACATATCGTAGGTTTCGCGTTCCAACCAGTTGGCAGTTTTCCAGACAGCGCAAAGGCTAGGGATGTTCTCGCTGGTGCTGGCTTTTACCCGGAAACGGTGACGTTTGGGTATGGAAAGCAAATGGCTAATAACATCGAAGCGCTCATCCCTTAACGGGTAATCGGCAGCGGTTTCGTCAATCATCATATCGAAGGCGCAATCTGGGTCATCCCGCAAGAACTGGTGAACTTCGAACCAGGCTGTTTTCTTTACGCGGACAGTAACCTCATCGCGAAATTCGGTTATAGCCAAGACCTTATCGCCAAATTTTTCCTGTAACTTCTGTGCAACTACCTGAAGGCTTTCCTTCATTTGCGTTTTAACTCTTTCTTCCTGTTTTCAAACATCATCAAAAGTCAGATTTCAAGAATCCAAGATTGCTTTGTAAGTGACTGCTTGTTACAAGCTTGCAAGCAACCATATAGCCTTGATATCTGACTTTTGCCACAAGTTTATTCAGGGTAGCCTCTACTTTAACAGGGTAGGAGGGCTACTGATTTCTTCGTCGATGAACTGCATATAATCGGCGGCACTCGGTAAAGCAATATGACCGGGACGGTTGACTTCAGAAGTATCCCATGTACGTTCAAACTCGTTGCCATCCTGCTTCAAAATCGGCAGCGGTTTGCGAATACGTCTTTCTTTGGCTATTTTCTTGCGCAACTCGTCAATGCCATAAGCAAAGGCTTCAGGGATGGGTGGGCAACCCGGTACATAAACATCTACCGGAATGATGCGATCCACTCCCTGTAATGTGCTGTAACTGTTATAGATGTTGCCACTAATTGCACAACTACCAACTGCCATTACCCATTTTGGCTCTGCCATTTGGTCGTAAACGGTCTTGATCACAGGTGCCATTTTTTTGGTTACTGTGCCGGCGACCATCATCATGTCTGATTGACGCGGGGAGAAGCGGAAGAGCATTCCCCAGCGTTCCAAGATATCAAAGCGGCTGTTTGCGTGCGCCATCATTTCGATACCGCAGCAAGCTGTACCAAACAAAACCGGCCAGAGCGAGTTTTGGTGACCCCAGTTGAGCAGAGCATCTACAGTGGTGGTTACAAAGTTATCGTTTAACTTTTCGTTTAGAAGACCCAATCCAAGGCTCCTTTCAACCAAGCATAGGCATAACCCAGCAAGATTACAAAGATGAAGATACCCATTTCTATCAGTACGAACAATCCATCACCCCGGCGTACAAAGCCATCAAAGTTAATCGCCCACGGATAAAGGAACACTGCTTCTATGTCGAACAACACGAACAGCATTGCTATGATATAGAAGCGCACTGAGTAACGTTCGCGAGCGTGACCGACAGGCGGCACACCACTTTCGTAAGGAATAGTTTTGCGGGAATTTGGTTTGTTTGGTCTGATAAGAAAACCGAGCAATAACAATGTCATACCCATGATTGTTATTACTACCAGAAAGATAGCAGTGGAGAGATACGCCAAGTTGAAATCTTCTAAACTCATACCGGGTTAGCCTTGTTTTTTTCTATTATTCGATTTTATCGGTTTTAGACTTCTACGGACGTGTAGAAGTGGACTTGAGCATATTATCCTTGTTGGAGGATACAAAGTCAGCTTAAATTCGTGATATGCTGAACAATGTGCGATGGGATTATAGCATGCTGGTTTAAACCATGCAATTCAGGTACAAGTGTTTTCTAGTGAAATTAATGGCTTTCCTATAGGTAGAAAATGGGTACGATTAGGGATTATTTGGGGAAGGCTCTTTTTTTCTAGATTGTGACATGCTTGCATACTTTTACTAAAGCGTGTATAACTGAGTCTAGTCCCGATTGTCTAATTATGAAATCTGGCTTTTTGAGATAGTAACCCGGAATTTCCCGCCTATAATATTTACTATAAGCAAGAACCCTCCAAAAACCGTGCAAGCGAATCGTTGGCGGAGATATAGATATTAGATGAAAACCCGTAACGGATATTCCACTTTTCTTCGTGTAGCCGGTTACTGGCTTATTTTTGTTTTGTTTGCGGGTTTGCTCCTTAATTGCCTACCTCATTTTCTAGCCTATCCTTCAAATCAAAGCGTTTCAGAAACGTCACTCGATAATACCCAACATCAACCTATACCGGGAGAAATTATTGCTTCTTTCCAGCCCGACTCCGCGCGTATTCTCTATAATGAATTGCGCTATAACGTCATTCAAACTAAAGGCGATTCAAGTTATATCGGTCAGCGTTTGCCCTATTCAAGCTTGATAGAAGGAGTTCCAAAATTACGCGAGGTTTTTAGCAAGTATGGGGTGTGGGCAGCCGATGCTATTGACCCGGAAAACGGTACTTACCGACTTAATGCTAATCTAAATGCTGATGTATGGGCAATGCTGTATGAGGTGCAACAAAGTACGCAAGTGCGTTTTGCAGAACTCGATTATCCGGTTTATGGTTTTCGAGAGCCGAACGATCCTTATTATTTACGGGGCGACCAGTGGGGATTAGCTAAAATAGATGCAGCTTCTGCTTGGGATATTACCACCGGTTCGGAAGATATTCTCATTGCAGTGGTTGATAGCGGAGTAGCTGCGCTACACCAAGACCTCGAAGGTAAGGTGGTAGGGGGTTTGAATTTTATAGTCACGCCCCCAACCATTTCAACAATTGATGATGCAGGGCATGGCACTTTCGTAGCGGGTGTAGCTGCTGCTAGGGGCGATAACAATTATGGGATTGCCGGAATAGCATGGGGTGCGCGTATATTACCGATTAAAGTCCTCAACTCACGGCTGCAGACTTCCAATGCGGTAGTGGCAATGGGTATTAACTATGCTACTGAACGGCATGCCAATATTATCAATCTGAGTTTGGGTGCGCCGGAACGTTCGGAAGCAGTTTACGAAGCGGTGTTGAAGGCATATAACCAAGGAGTGGTGTTGATCGGCGCTGCCGGTAACGAGGGTAATTCGGTACCGCAATATCCCGCTTCTTTTGATGAGGTAATTGCTATTGGGGCGAGCAATCAGTTTGACGGTGTAGCACCTTTTAGCAATAGCGGTCCTGAAATATCTCTAGTAGCGCCGGGCACCAGCATATTTAGCCTGACATGGTCGCAACCAAACGCTTCGGTTTTCGGATTTGATAAAGGCACAAGTTTTTCCGCACCCTATGGTTCAGGTACAGTTGCGCTTATGCTTTCGGTTAATCCTAGCCTGACACCCTCACAAGTGCGAAATATTTTGGAGGCTACTGCCGATTATCCGGGCGCTCCCATAGTACAGACCCCTACTACAGCAATTTCTCCAACATCCACCACTGCCTTGACCCCTTCAGTTGGTTTTACCACTCCCGCTGCGGTGGCTCCTTTCTCCGATACCGATACTGCAACGGCTACCGTTCCGGTTACGATTACCCAACGTACTATAGCGCCTGTATTTTCTACAACTGCTACCCCAATTACACCGATTTATTATGATACGCGCCTCGGTTTTGGCAGATTGAACGCCTATCGCGCCGTTCTGGCGGCACAAAAAGGCGATCCGGTCGCTTCCAAACGTGGGCAAGCTCTAATAAAAGTATCGGGCATTCCTAATCCGCGTGATGTGGTTGTGACTCTAACGCCAGGTGACACTAGAGTTCCTTTCGCTGATGGCAGTCTTGCCTTTTCAAATTTACCACCCGGAAATTATCGCCTCACTGCCGCTTCCAGCAAATACGGTTTACCCAATAAAACTTACCCGCTCCAAAATTTCAGCTTTCAGATTACGGGCAATGGAAATAATACGAAGAACTTTGCCTTCGATTTTTCACCCTCCGCCAAGCTACTTTCGAGCGGGGTAAAGTTTGGCGCTTTCGTTTCTTTGGATAGCGCTCCCGGTGGAGATACACTTTATTTCGACGATACAGGGCATTCCATCGGCAAGCCCTTCCGGCAATTCTGGGAGAATAACGGCGGTTTATTGGGTCTCGGCTATCCGATAAGCGAATCCTTTATCGAAAACGGTATGCAGGTGCAATATTTCGAGCGAGTGGTTTGCGAATTTCATCCTGAGTTTGCAGGAACTCCCTTTGCTGTACAGGTGCGTCGGTTGGGAGTGGAATACTCTGAAAAGGTAAAAAACAATCCGGCTTTCAACAAAGTACCCGAACCAACCGCGGTAGAACTAGCCAATTCTCAGGTATTTTACTGGAAAGAAACGGGTCACACTCTACGCGGTTCATTTCTTAAATACTGGCAAGATAATGGGAACTGGATTACTTTGGGTTTACCCATCAGCGAGCCTTTTAATGATGGTGGCAGGGTAGTGCAATATTTTGAAAAGCAGATTCTCGAACTTCATCCTGAACTTTCTTCAGAAAGTCTTGATGTTCTTGGCGCTTTGGTAGCGCGGGACTATGCGCGAACTCAGGGTTTGTTGGGACCGGGCTATTAATCCTTTCGATTCGACCAAATTTCTTTAAATACTACTTGCAGAATCCCCGATTTGATGGTAGATTAAGTTATGACAAGTTGTTATGACAAGTAGAGGTACGGCTTGCCATGCCTCTAGACGTTTCTGTTTGGCTCACAACTCCACACAGCCCATGCTATATGGCGTGCGACTAAGCTCTAGTCAAAACTCAACGGGCTTTTGACCGTATGGGGTCGGAATCAGGAGAACCAATTCATGAGGCGACCAAACCGATTTTTCACCAGCCGCGCCCATTTTGCTTATCATTGGCTGGCAATTGTACTGCTTTTGCAGCTTTTCATTGTACCGACTGCGTTGGGCGCACCCTCGCAAGATGAAACACCCGCAGCAACCGTAATCCCTGATGGCGCTGAATACCGTCAAGGCGAAGTAATAGTAAAATTCAAAGATACGTCCGTTGGGCAATTTCAAAATCTTGCGGTTGCTTATCTGTCCGGTAATACCGATATTGCATACTATAAAAATTTAGGTCTGACCAATGTGATAGGGTTAGCATCGCTACCGCGCATAAGCGTTCTTTCTGCACCCGGCGCCGATGTTAAAACCTTGGTTACTGCCTTTAGCCTTAATCCGGCAGTAGAGTATGCTGAACCTAACTATATCAGGCATATTTCTAGAGAACCTGCGGATAGCTTTTACACTCAAGGCAGACAGGATTATCTAAAGCGGATAAATTTGCCGGATGCGTGGGAACAGGTTTACGGCTCTGCTACTAATGCCTATACTCCTCGGCAGGGTGTTGTTATTGCGGTGGTAGATACTGGCATTCGCAATAATCGTAGCCTAACTCTCGATTCTGGTGAATGGGATTTATACAGTTCTTTTGTACCAAACGGCGATACTACAACCAGTTCTACTACTCCTTTAAGATCACCAAATGGTCCGGCGGCGCCGCTTCCAAAAGGTATTGTAGAATCTGATCCTTGCTATCTACCCCAACCTTCTCCTTACCCTTCGTCAGGGCAAGGGCAAGATCAACAAAACGCCGGTTGTACGGTTTTGGGATTATATGGCGGTGATGGTGTTTGGGATCTTAGAGGTAGGGTCTATTACGCGCAGGGTATCAGCACCGTACCGGATTGTGGTTCTCCTCGTTGGAAACCTAATACTCCGGAATGTACTACCGATTATAACGGTCATGGTACGGCTGTTGCTGGTATTATTGCTGCTAACCCGAATAATGATTATAGCGAAGTAGATGATGTTCCGATTGTTACAGATCCAACTACAACCCCACCTAAAGTGACTATAGTAAAAATGCGGGTTTATAAACGTAACTATAGCTATGGAATGGTGGGGGTTAACTGGAATTATCCTGCTTCTGCTAACATTAATTTTCCTGGGGACGAGACTAAAACTGGTACATCCTCTACCGGACTTTTATCAGTACGTGCCTGTAACTGGAACGGCGAATGTGCCGACTCGTGGTTAGCTGAAGGTATAACTCAGGCTGCTGATGCAGGCGCACGCATAATCAATTTGAGCCTCGGCGGACCAAACTACTCCAAGGCAATGGCTGAGTCGATAAAATATGCTCAGAGCAAAGGGGCGATAATTGTAGCGGCTTCCGGTAATGCGGCTAACGGTGTGGCAGAATATCCGGCAGCATACGATGGCGTAATCGCAGTTGCTGCTACCGACGAAAACAATAATGCGGCAAAATTTTCCTCCTTTGGCTCATGGGTTAGCGTTGCGGCTCCGGGAACTAACATCCTGACCACCAATATTAACTGGCCTGGTACTGCGTTTAACAAAGGCAACCCTTACCTAACCGACGATGCGTTTGGACATAACAGAGACTCTGGCGACTATACAGTTGTAAATGGTACAAGTTTTTCCGCTCCAATAGTAGCTGGTGTTATCAGCCTGATGTTGGAGGTAAATCCTAACCTTTCTGCTGAACAGGTAAAGTCTATTCTGCAAGGCACTGCTACAGACATTGATGCTCCGGGTCGGGATGACCGAACAGGGTATGGTCTGGTTAATGCGGGCGCTGCGGTAAGGGCAGCTATAAACAACAATCTGACTCCGAATCGGAACTCTTTCGTTTACGGATTTGTCGCAGGAGCTAACCCGGCAGATGTAGTAATGTCGCTGGACCCGGGACAGCAAGTAAAAAATACGGATTCGGCAGGGAGATACCGTTTCGATAATCTGGGCGCAGGTGTTTACACTTTACGCGCAATTTTGCCTAAAGCAGCGCGTATTCTAGGACCTGTCACAATTACGGTAGATGGTAGCTCCAATGCAGCAGTGCCGGTAAACTTTGATTTTGCCAGCGGTCAGGTAATCGCCGGTCCGGGCGCAGTAGGACCAAATTCGACGCAACCGCCTACCGGGCAAGGTACAGTTGCTCCACCAGATCAACTTGCCAGCCAATCGATCTATTTCAATAAAGTAGCCCCGGTTTCCAGTAGCAATGAACTAAGTTATTTCTCTGAAACAGGGCATACTCTCAAAGGCGAATTCAAGCGGTTCTGGGATTCGCGTGGTGGCTTAGAGGTCTTTGGCTATCCTTTGAGCGAAGAGTTCCTTGAGGTCAGTAAGACTGATGGAAAACTCTATACAGTGCAATATTTCCAGCGTAACCGCTTCGAATTACACCCTGAAAACGCCGGAACCGCTTACGTGGTGTTACTGGGCTTGCTTGGGAGTGAGTCGGTTAAAAACCGGAATTTCCCGCCGATAGCGCCTGTTTCATCTGCGGGCAATCTGATTTATTTTGACAAAACTGGTCATACCCTGAGCGGTCGCTTCCTAGAATACTGGAATAAAAGTGGTGGACTAGATATATTTGGCTATCCCGTAAGCGAGCCATTGCTAGAAAATGGTTTGCAGGTGCAATACTTTGAGCGCAATCGCTTTGAGTACCATCCTGAAAATGCGGGTAGTAAATACGATGTGCTGCTTGGTTTGCTAGGGGTTGATTTAGCACGCAATCGCAATTACATAAGATAAGGCTTAATTTGAGCCTTAACTATATTGTATCGCTAATCTGTAGGGACTTCTGTCCTTACAGATTTTTTTCCTGATTATGGCTTGTGCTTGCTCTTTGTGCTATCATGATGGCTACACATTGGAGCAATAATTGCCAATAAAGCTACCTTAATGGAGGCACCCAAATGAGTATGTCCCCACTTGGTTCAAATCCAGATCCCGAGGAAATCGATCAAAAGTTAGATGAACTGATGATTGAAGCTCGTAACCGAGCAGAAGAGCTTAATAAACGTCTGAGTGAGGTTGAGATGCTAATCCGGCAGAACCAGACAGAGGTTGACAGGCTCGGCGCCAGAGAGGGACAGCTTTCAGCGCGCTTAAAAGATATGGAAACCAACATGGATGCTTATAGCTTGCCAGACATCAAGGTGCTATATAACAGCTACCATGAGGTGCAGCTACGGCTCAACTCTATGCGTAAGGAAGTCGAGTTGCTCAGAGAGCGACAGAAATATCTAAAAGAGCAACAGCAAGAAAATTTCAAGCTTTACCAGATTTTGAATCAGCGTCCCAAAAGTCAGGCTGTACAAACTTCCAGCCATGTGCGTGGGGTACAGGGCGTTGAAGCTCAGGAAATGGTCGGTAAGATTATTCAAGCGCAAGAAAACGAGCGTTTGCGCGTATCCCGCCAGTTGCATGATGGACCCGCTCAGGCAATGAGCAACCTAGTGTTACGTGCTGAAATTTGCGAACGTTGGATGGAAGCGGACATTGCGCGGGCGAAAGCTGAAATAACCGGCTTGAAATCTATGGTGAACGATACTTTACAAGAAACGCGCGGTTTTATCTTCCAACTTCGCCCTATGATTCTGGATGATCTCGGTTTGTTGCCTACCTTACGTCGCTATATTAAGGATTTCCAAGAGAAAAATAAAATTGAAGTTAATCTGGTAAGCAGTGGGGTGGAGCGTCGTTTGCCCAACCAGTTTGAAGTAGCTGTTTTCCGTATCATTCAAGAAGCCCTAAGCAATGTGGCAATTCACGCCCATGCCTTACACGTTAATATATCGCTTGATCTGGGTGAACAAGCTGTAACCCTGAGCGTAGAAGATGACGGTAATGGCTTCGATATTCGCAAGCTAGAAGGTGAGAAACAGCAGAAATCACTGGGTATTCACAGTATGGGGCAGCGCACCGAAATGTTAAACGGCAGGTTGGAAATAGCCAGTACACCGGGTCGGGGTACTCGTGTAGCGGCGTATATCCCCTTGGTTACTGTTTGATATAAATAGTTGCTAAATAAACTTTATGTGTGAAATAATCGTAATGGAATCCGTAATGTTTAAATGATATAGTAGACCCAGATGAGGAAAACACAATAGCAGCAATCTAAAAGTACTACATACCAAATGGCTATTGTTATTAGAACCTCATAATCCTAAAATAGATATAGTGGAAGCAAATAATAATGCTTCAGTTCTAGAAGAGACGAGTTGCAAACTGTACTGGTATCCAAGCAATAGGCGCGGCGCAAAAAATATTATTCAAAGTTTTTTTTCCTAATTCTGCCTGACCTTTGCTAATCACACTCCGCTGTTTCGCAATTAAGTCCCTCTTGCATTGAAGAGTTATCCTTTGTAACCACACTGTCAATCTCATCTTTAACAACTTACTATTTATGTTGGAGGTAACGACAATGTTGGACTTCAAGAAACTTTTCCGCAAACAGACCGAAGAAAAAGAAGGCCAGGGTCTCGTAGAGTATGCTTTGATCCTCTTCTTGGTAGCCGTAGTAGTTATCGCCATTCTGGTGTTCCTCGGACCTCAGATCGGTAACGTCTTCAGCAGCGTAACTAAGAACCTGTCCTAATTAACTGGAATTTTGCCTCTGCTCCGTTTGGGGCAGAGGCATTTTATTTCTACGCTGAAGCTATAGCTCAATCTTAATCGGAAAAATAAGGTCACGGGCTATACGCTGATACTGTTCCAAATATAGCTATCTAGGCTATATGAATAAAAATAGGGATATTACACGGACACCCCACCCTAATCGGTGGGGTTTTTCTTTGTTTTTGAAAATACAAGCTTCACAGGTTATTATTAGCGTGAGTTATAACCTTTTTTACTTATAGTAGGGGAAATTCCACTACGAACGCCATAAAGCAAGCTTTTGTACTCCTAAACCGTCACCCGTACCTATTCCTTTTAGGCGCGGCTTTGATTTTGCGTTTACTGGTTGCGTTTTTCTGGGTAAAGCAACCCGGTTTTGTAGATGCTTATTATTATTACCAAGCTGCCCAGAATTGGCATGAGGGTCATGGCTTTGTAATCAACACAGTCTGGAATTATCAGATAACTGCTTTTAATCCTCCCAACCCGACCTTTGATTATACCCACCCAGCCTTCGATTACTGGAATCCCTTGTCTAGCTGGCTTATTCTCGGTTCATTTGCTTTATTTGGAGTGTCTTCTTTTGCAGCTTCCCTGCCATTTATGCTGTGTGCAGCGTTATTACCACCTTTGGCTTTTTATGCCGGGAAACTGACTTTTGGAGAGGCACAGCGGCGTTATAGCTGGGTTATGGCGGTTGCTACGCTCTTTCCGGGACGCTATTTCTTGTTCTGGAATGCCCCGGATAATTTTGCAAATTTTGCTTTGCTCGGCTTGCTTTGCTTTATTACTATTCATTTGGGTCTGAACAAAGACGACCGCTGGTTGGTTTTGGCGGGTGTATTTAGTGGGCTAGCTTACTTGTGCCGAAGCGATGGGGTGTTATTTACTGCTACTCTTGTACTATCCTTTCTTTGGGTGCGCTGGCGACCACAAACAGGGCTTCAAATTTGGAAGCCACGTTGGGGAAGATTGGGTTTAGCCCTAATTGCTGCTTTTTCGGTGGTAACCCCATGGTTATGGCTCAATCTGTCAGAATTTGGCACACTCTTTTCTCCCAACAGTAGCAAGGTATTGTGGTTGCGCACTTATAACGAACTATTCAGCCATAGCCTTTCACTAACACCTGCACGGTATTTCGAGTGGGGTTTTGGCAATATTCTTATGAGCAAACTCAACGCTCTGGAGATAGGTGCCCTTATTCTAAGCGCACAGGGCTTGTTCCTATTAGCTCCTTTTTTCCTGCTAGGTATCTTTCTTCTAACTTTTAAGAATCGGGCTTATGCACCATTCTTAATCCATCTAACGCTTTTATATTTCGGAATGGCATTGGTATTTACTGAAATTAGTTTGCACGGAACGCTTTTTCACGCTGCTGGTAGCCTTATACCTTATCAAGCGGGTGCGGCTCTTTTCGCGATTGAATGGTTAGCACGAAAATATAGCGTATGGCGCAAACGACCTAACCGTTTCAAGTTTTTCGCTAACGGAATCGCGGTGCCGTTGCTGGTGGTATCTGCTGTAATCACTTTAATAGCAGCTGCTTCTGGTGCTAGCACTTGGGATAACGATTTTAATTATGCTGTTGAGATAAATGATTGGTTCAAGGCAAACGGTATTTCAAACTATGCTATAATTATTGGCGAGCCGTTAAGCTACTACTACACTACTGGGAATCCGGCTATAGCGCTGGCAAGCGATAGTGTAGCGGCTAATCTAGAAGCTGCCCGCCGCTTTGGGGCAAATTATCTGGTGCTTGGCGTAGAGCGTTATTCAGCCTTAGACGCTTTGTATAAAGATAAGAGTGGGGCAATAGCGGCTGGTCTGAAATTGCAATTTATTGCAGAATTTAAGGGTAGCCAAATTTACAGGATAGAACCGGTTAATTAGAGGCACTATTGCAAGCTAAAGGCACTTCTTCAGCTTATCGTCAGTTGATTCTTCGAGACCTCGGTTTGGCAGGGGGACTTGGTATAGTTGCCTTGCTATTTATATTTCTGGCATTTTCGATTTCCATTTGGATACTGGCGCTAGGCTTGCCCCCTTTAGCAGGGGCATTCTGGTTTGGCAATCGGGCGCGTGTCACGCTCCAGAAATGGCGCAGCCAAGAGCGACTGGCAACACTATTGCACCAAGTTCTGGGTGAGAATTATATATATTTCCTCAATCTGCTGTTATCTGAGAACCGTTCAATTGGAATGATTGATGGGGTGTTATTAGGTCCTTATGGCGCGCTGGTACTAGAAGTAGCCCCTTTTTCTGGTCAATATATTTGCGAGGGAGACACTTGGTACAAGTACATGGGAGAACAAGGCGCAGACATCAAAGAACAGCCTATTCTTAACCGCAAACGTCTCAAGGATAGTCCCACTTGGAAGGTAATACGTGCCGCCCGTGAGGTAAAATCGTGGTTGTCGGTGCGGAACTTACCGCAGGTTCCGGTTCAACCAGTGGTAGTGCTGGATAGGGGCAAATTATTTTCTTCTAAACACCCCAATTGCCCTATTGTCGAACATGCTGATTTGGAGAATTATCTCAAAGAGCATTTATTCCACAAAGGGTCATCTTCCGAGGCATCTGTCGTTAGCGAAGGAATGTTGGAGCAAATTGCCCAACGCTTAAAAAACGCTTGAACCATTTCCATCAAGGTGTTTTTTGTGGGAATATATGATAACCAGATACGTCTGGCGCTTGATTTTCTGGTAAAAACACAGAACCCTGACGGTGGTTGGGGTTATAAAGTTGGCGGTCAAAGCTTTGCAGAGCCAACTGCTCTGGCTTTGTTGGCGCTTTTCCACCCCGATATTGGGGCTGGCAGGTTGAATGCTCCTCAGCCCTATGTAGATGCGGTTCAGAAGGGGCTTACGAGGCTGCGTGCTGATCAGCATCAAGACGGTGGGTGGGGCATTTTCAAGGAAGATCAGTTTAGCGGCTGGATGACTTACCTTGCAACTTGGTGTTTTAATATTCTGCTTAAAATCCCCGAACTGTCAGCGCTCTATGCCAGACCTGAGGATACCGATTTACGGGGCAGGGCGCGTGGCGTGATTTTGAATAAACAGCGCGAACCAAAGGTCACTCAGAAAGAGTGGGATATTTATAAAAAACTACTGAGTATTGACTCGAATCTGTTAGGTTGGAAATGGGGACCTAACGCTACCGAAGCAGGCTTTGTGATTCCAACTGCTTTGGCAATGATAGCCTTGACGGTGGAAGATCGCGTAATAGTAGCCGATAGTGACCAGATTCAAGAAGGTAAGGCTTACCTACGTGACCGCGCATGCGCTGGCGGTGGTTGGAACGTAGGTAACCCTTATATGTACGATAAACAATTGCCTCCAACCCCGGATGGAACCGCCTATGCTTTACTGGCTTTTGCCGTCACGCTTAGCACTTCAGATTTTGGCGGGACACAGGAAGTGTGGAGTGGTGTTTCAGTGTTGTCCGATTTTGTAGAAGAAACATACAGTGACCATGTGTTGGCGCTTGGCTTGACGGCTTTACGCTTTTATCCGGATATCGGTACTAATAACTCAGATCGCCTGAATCGCTTTTATATCAAGCTACTCAAAGGCACTCCTTCCCAAACCGGTAAACCTGCCTCAAAAGGACAAGCTCTCAGTGGTGGTTGGATGGATAGTCCTCATTCTACTGCCTTGGCAATTCTAGCTTTAAGCGATAATCTTTATTTTGTACAACCGCAATGACAATAAATCCTAACCGTCCCAGACGTAGAGTAATTAGTCGCCGCCAGTTTACACGCCTGATGCTTACAGGTGCAATCGGTGGTTCCTTAGTGTTGGTTGAATTTGCCAGTCGTCCCCTTGGGATAATTAAGTGGATTAGCTTAAATTTCCGCCGCATTGGAAAAGGCTTTGGGGAGAAATCACAGGTGGCGATAGTTAACGCAACCTATGAGGGTGATATTTTAACGCCCTTACGCACTGCTTGGGAAGCGGTAGATACTCCCTCGGCAACCGGTAAGCGTGTTGTTTTAAAGCCCAATATTATTTATAACTTTCCCGACTCAGCTATTAATACGCACCCCGCCGTATTGGAGGCAGCTATACGTCTTTTCCGGGAGCAGGGCGCGAAAGAGGTTATCGTGGCGGAAGGCTCAGCTTACCAGCGCGATATTACCGATTTATTGTATCAGAGTGGTATTCAGCAGGTATTGGATAAACTGAATGTGCCTTTCGTAGATTTGAATCACGATGATTTGGTTAAGGTGAATACCAAAGGCGGTTACAACAGTCTAGAGTTCATGTGGTTGCCAAAGACAATTGCTCATGCAGAGTTGCTGGTTTCGATGCCTAAAATGAAAACTCATCACTGGGCGGGTGTGACTCTGAGCATGAAGAATTTGTACGGGATTGTGCCGGGCATAAAATACGGCTGGCCCAAGAATATTTTGCATGTGACCGGGATTGAGCAAAATATCGTTGAATTGTACGAAACAATGCCTCCACAAGCTACCATTGTAGATGGAATTATGGCGATGGAGGGAGACGGTCCTTTGTTTGGAACACCTAAACCCGCGCAGGTGCTGGTAATCGGGCGCGATCTGGTAGCGGTTGATGCTACATGTGCTCGTATAATGGGCTTTGAACCAACCAAAGATTTCCTTAAACATATCTGGTATGCCGATTGGCTTGGTCAGGGTGTGATGAGCAAGGATCGGATTATACAGAAAGCTTTACCTGTTGAGAGCGTGAAACAGAATTTCACCCCTGCCCCAAAACCCGAAGATGTAGCCCGGTATTAGGAATATAAAAGGAAAGAAGCTCTGGCAAGAGTTCCAAAGCTTCTTAAAGTTCTCTATTTAGTTTATGGGCTGAAGACACGCGGGCTAACCAGCTTATTTGCGCTAGATTAACCTGAGTCGCTTTTGCGTTACACGACTCCTCGGCTCAAGCAGCGGTGAAGGTTCTAACGGAACCATCTTGGAAGTGGATGCGTGGCTTTCTATACGCCTTTGCATTCCTCTTACTTACACCGAGCTACAGGAACCAACTATTGCTTATCGCCCCAGCATACTGTCTAATTTATCTCGTGAGTACCGCTGATCTTTTTATTACCGATTTTGTTAACCCTGTAATTTTACTTTGGTTCTGTGTGTCTACATACACCTTAGTTTAATTACAGTTCAACTACACTCACCACTTAAAACCTATAGCATCAGGGCTTATCCAGCGCGTTTACACTACAAGTTTACACAAATTTACTAAAAGATCAGATGCAGTAGTACTGGGGCTTTATCTGTCTTCCTGCCAAACTCCAAATAGCACATGAGGTTTAACCATACCAGTACACCTCCTATTTGGGACTTGCAAGTGAAGCTACCACCAATAACAGAGAAAGATGCGCACTTTTGAGGTGAACATCCTTATTTATCTTCCCAAGAATTGTAGCTTCTCAATTCTGTGGGGTGTAGATATTCTCTCTACATCCACAGTATATAGCGGTTTTGTATGCGAGTCAATAGTATTTTTGTTAAAAATTAACAAATCGTTAATAGATATTTTTTTATTAAGCACTTTACAAGAGCAATTAATTATATGCCTTTCTCCTGACTGTAGTAGGGAGCAAAGTTTATTAATTCCCACTAGAAATGCCTGAGATTGTGGTCAATGCTTCCTCGATTCCGCTTCGATCTACCTCGTAATGGGTCACAAAGCGGATGGTATAAGCTCCCATTGAGTTAATCAAAACACCTTTTTGCTTCAAGCTTGCTACCCATTCATCGGCGGTACGCCCTGAACCTGTAGTATCTGCCATCACAATATTAGTCTGCACCGTTTCTAGGTCTACCTCTAGTCCCTTTACCTGTTGTAAGCCTTTAGCGAGGAGGTGTGCATTGTAGTGATCTTCAGCCAGTCGTTTGGTCATTTCAGTCAGAGAAATAAGACCTGCCGCTGCTAACACCCCCGACTGCCGCATACCGCCGCCTAGCATCTTTCGATTCTTGCGGGCGCGTTCGATGAACTCCCGCTTACCTACCAACACCGAGCCAACTGGCGCACCCAAACCTTTTGAGAGGCAGAGCTGAACCGAGTCAATCTCGGCTACCAGTTCTCGTACATCTTTGCCAAGATAGGTAGCAGCATTAAATACCCGCGCTCCGTCCAAATGGACTGGTACATCATGTGCATGCGCTGTATCGCAGATTTCTTTTGTAGCCTCGATACTCATAGCCGTACCACCCTTGCGGTTATGGCTATTCTCAAGGCATACTAACCCAGTTACAGGATAATGAATATTTTTACCTCTAATGGCATGCTCAATCTGTTCGAGAGTGAACTTTCCCAGACGGTCTTCCGCAACGGTGTGGTACATCACGCCGCCTACTATTGCGCCCCCACCTACCTCATAATAGAAAATGTGGGACTCTGCGCCCATTATTACTTCCTGCCCTCGGCTGCAATGGGTAATTACCCCAATCAAATTACCCATAGTACCGCTTGTTACAAATAATCCCGCCTCCTTTCCCATTATTTCGGCGGCTGTTTCTTCCAGCTTGTTTACAGTGGGGTCTTCTCCATACACGTCATCACCCACCTCAGCTTTGTACATAGCTTCACGCATTGCTGCGGTAGGCTTGGTTACTGTATCGCTGCGTAGGTCTATAATTTTCGACATTTTCTTTCCTATTATCAGTTATGTAAAGTTAAAATCTCGAATTGGTAATCCAGCATCCTATTACAGGCGTTAAATTGCCCTCAATTAATGCGGCTACAAATAACAAAGGAATTATCAACGCCATCAGCTTTATATAGTTTACCAGAGAAAATTGTAGGCTGCGCCCAATACTCATACCCTTTGGCGGTGCTATAAAGCAAGTAGCTACTTGTAATGCCGCGCCGGTAGCCATAATCGCGGCGGGTAACTCAATAATTCCATGCGGCAGGATAAAGCCTATAAATAGCAGAAATATATTTGCTCCCGATTGCGCCATTATATTACCCAACCCGCCGATTGGGGCAATCGCTGCCATGAGAAGGAGCAAACCCCCTATCCCCATTGATATGAAGCCAAGCCCACTTCCGATGAGTACCGACTTAACATTGTTGAAGAAAATGAATTGCCAAGTTATCCCGTAATCTGCCAGTAGCTGGGAATTGCAGGCGGGATTCTGGGCGCTGGCTACCTGATCTTTGATACTTCCTTGATATTGCGCTAATAACTCTTTTACGGGTTGTAGGGTTGTAACCCACCAGCCGATAAATATTGCAATCATCAGACTTACCACTACCATAATGATAGCCGGTCCATTGAGCTTTATAATCTGGGGAATGTCGTAGCGGTACAAGCGCCACAGGCTGAATTTTCGTAGGTTGCTTTTCCGGTTGTAAATGGCTTCTTCAGGAGTACGCGCGAACAGATAAAGGAAATTGGAGAAGATTGCTTTTATCTTCAAGCTATCTCCACCTTCGCGCGCGAGAATTTCTTCACGATTAAAGACTCTTACACCCGTGCGTAGTAAAATCACGAAGATAAATAACAGGCTAAGCAATACGAAGAAAAGCATATTGCTCTGACCGCTGATTACCAGAAGCGCTTCTATTTGTACGATGATAGTCATTGGCAGAATGACGAAACTGGCTAACAGGTTTGCCCCTCGCACACTGGTTGAATGGCTACTTACTATTACTGCCCCTGTCACCATTACCAACGCTTCCGCCGTTCCAAGCAGTATAAAGAATATGAGGTTTAAGGGGTCGGCTGGCATTGGTCCACCTGTGAGCAGAATTCCTATCACAAATACCAGTGTGCCGTAAGCGCTGGAAAGTATAGTAGGAATTACTGCTGCCAGAAACTTACCCATGAATAATTCCAGATCGGTTAGGGGAGCCGAAAGTAAAGCCTCTAAGCTATTACGTTCCTTCTCGCCCACGAAGCTTTCAAAAGCGATGATTAGCGAGAAGGACATTGGGAAGAACCCAACCGATAATGTAGCAAAGGGTAGCACCCTATCCTCGAAAGTGCCCGGTTCAAGGCGTTCCAGCATAGTTTTACCGAACCGTATAGCCAGCACCACCAGCGAAGGGACAATAAAAGTCAGACTTATTAGGGGGGAGAGAATACGCCAATCACGCATACTGTCCCGAAGTTCGCGCCGGGTGATTATTAAAGCGCGTGCAATAGAGGAGGGTGGCTGGTTACCAATTCTAAAAGTTAAATTTTTTAGCATTAACGTACTGCCTCCTCTTGCTCAGCCTGTGTTTCTTGCGTCTTGTTGGCTTCTTCTTTACTGCGGTTTCTAAACCAGCCTTTGCGTTTTTCTTTGAGCTTTGACAGGGTTTGCTCGCTTTCATCGCGGTTCTGGTTGGCGGTAGCAGGGGTTCCTGCAATCTTGAGATACACAGATTCAAGGCTGCGCGGCGTTTCGCTGATAGTAATTACCTGATAGCCACTTTCTACCAGAATTTTTAGCAAGTGCGGATTGTATTTTTCTGGCTCCTCGCATCGGTAAGTGAACCAATCTACACCGGAGTCGCTTACTTCGACTAGCTCTTTCAAACGGGTTGGCAAATTATCCGGTTGCTGATATTGTGCCAACTTCACGGTAAAGCTTGGTGCGCCAAGTAAACGGCGTTTCAAATCGTCGGGGCTTCCTTCGATTAGGATTTCACCTTTGCGAATTATGGCAATATGGTCTGCCAGTTCTTCTGCTTCGTATAGATTATGGGTACACAAGACAACCGTGCGATTTTGTTTTTTTAATTCTGAAATAGAATCTCGTACCAACTTCGAGCTATAAGGATCCATTGCACTGGTAGGTTCATCGAGGAACAGCACTTTAGGGTCATGAATTAAAGCGCGGATAAGGGCAGTTTTCTGGCGCATCCCTTTTGAGTACTCGCCGATTTTTAGCTTTCTAGTTTCCCATAGGTCAAATTGGCGCATCATTTCTTCGGTGCGGCTGCGTCTGGTTTCTTTAGGCACATTGAAAACTTCTGCGAAGAAATCCAGATATTCCTCAATCCGCATACGCGAGTACAATCCGGGTAGCTCAGTGAGATGACCGATAGAGCGACGCACTTCAAGAGCTTGTGTTACAGTGTCGTACCCGGCAATTTTGGCATAGCCTTTGGTTGGTGCAAGAATAGCGCTCAACATACGGGTTGTAGTGGTTTTCCCTGCGCCATTATGTCCCAATAACGCCAAAACCTGTCCTTCTTTAACTGTAAGCGAGACATCGTTTACTGCCATAAAGTCGCCGAATACTTTTGTTAGGTTAACTGCTTCTATCATACTTCACTTCCAGATAAAATTTGTTTGAAGAAAACTGTATAACGCAAGATATGGCTTTTATAGATAGCAGGAGCAATCCCGAAAGTCGGGACGCTCTTGCTTACGTTAATCAAGTCAGACTTGTTAATGCGGAGTAAAGTTACTGTCGATTACGTTGCTGTATAAAGTAGAACGCCGCGCCACCGCCGCCTACCAACAAGACTACGATACCAACGATAATGAGATTTAACGCACTGGAATTATCCCCACTCCCGGAACTGCTGCTGGATGTTTGCGTAGGAGCTGCTATCGCTGCTGTAGTAGCAACTGCTTTTGTGGTAGTAACTGCCGCTGTTGTGTTAGCTTGCGTAGTTGCCACCGCTGCTGTAGTAGTAACCGGTTGTGTGACGGGTGTAAAAGGCACCGGCGTTGGTAAACCTTTTTGGTTTATAAATGCCAGCGCATCTTTCTTTAAGGCATCATAAACAGGCTTGGTTTTGAAATCGGTGGTGACCATTTGGAAATAATAGTCACTTCGATCAGGTGTAATATCTCCCACTTGGCGGAAATACCACATAAAGATAACACCAGACCATGACCAGTTATCACGTGCATATTTGTAGCCACGTACCGTGTAATCAGCCTGTTGTTGTTCGGTGACACGTCTCCAGATGAGTTTATCTGCGGGAAAGTCTGCTGGGGAGGCGTTCCAGCCATATTCGTTGAACCAGACTTGTTTAGTGCTATCACCGTTTTTAACCGCTATATCGTGAAGCAATTCCACTCTGCGGAAGTTAAGCTTCTGAGGATCGGGCGCATCTTCAGGCGGAAACTCCAAGCCGTAGCCATTAGCGGCTATTACATCGAAGTAGGGTTTTGCGCCAGCCTGATACATTTGGCTAAAGAAATCCAGTTCACTCAGGTTGGTAGGACCTTTCTCAACTGTCATAGCAAGCGGCGCATTCATGACCTTAATGTTTGGGTCTGCGCTCTTAGCCGCTTGGTAAGCAAGTTTAAGCATCTCTACATATTTCTTAGCATCCGGTGTGCCTGTCCATTCGTAGCCTAGATTCGGTTCGTTCCAGACCTGAATATAGTTAATCTTGCCTTTGTAGTGAGTCACAAATGCTTTGATAAAATCGGCATAATCTTGGAAATTCGCGGGTGGGTGCATTGGGTCGCCACTCTGGGGATTAGCCCATAACGGGGTGCGATCGAGGCGTGCAACAATATTGATATTGTACTTCACTGCTAGGTTTACGATCTGATCAAACTTCTCCCAACTCGATTTCTGGAATTTGTCATCATAGAAGTAGCCCTTGCGGAACTCGATTTCATCCCAAGAAAACTCTTGCTTCACCCAACCGATACCAGCCTCGGAAATCAACTGGAAAGTTTTCTCTTTCTTCCAGTTTTCCACTTCCTTTTCTAGGAAAGTGTTAACCCCGTAAGGGTTTATGGTCTGAGTTTGGGCGGTTGCGCTTCTAGGCAAGAGCAGCGTGGTAGCTACAAGTTGTAATATCAGAAGGAAAACCACTATTAGCGGCAGAGACCGGAATTTTTTAGAAGAGGGCATGGAACCAAACAACCTGTTTCTCCTTTCAAGAGACTGTGGGTTAATAGCTAATTGACCCTAATAAAACTTCTAGAAAACCAATTATAGCAGAGTCAAACCTTAAACATATCGGACTTATAGGCTATGTACCCCCCATAATAATGACGAACAACCCTTGATCTTAGTTTCACGTGAAACGAACTTCCGATTGTAGCAACTGCCACATGTTTAACGTGAAACATCCCTATAATGTTTAACGTGAAACATGTTGGTATTAGACGGGAATTACCCTCTTGATGCAGTTACTATCATTGTAGTGTTATAATGTACAGGCAAGCTATACTTTATATTGCTATTATGGGCTTAAATATAGGTTTGGTTATGAGTAATACCACCGATAAAAATAGCACTGGCTCTTTGTCTGGAATCGGCAATAGCAAAAACATCATGCCTCCTTCGCTATCACCTAGAGTTCCAGTGGCAGTTTATAAGAATCCTGAAGTGCAACGCACCCGCCGTCTTTTTCGCTACGGGCTTTTTATCTTTGCTCCAACCTTTTTTATCGCCTCTATCATTCTTGTTATATATCTAACCTTTGTTTCAGCAGCAGGTGAAGTTAAGCCCGGCACTACCACCGAATCTATTACAATGGGTGATGTGCCTTTGCCAGCCGGCATCCGAGAAATTACTAAAACACCAGACTCGATTCAATCGAGCTTGGCAGATAATATTGTTTCAATTGCTATGCCTAATTACCGGGTTGCTTCTAACAAAACGGAGATTTATGTTATAAAGCAATCTGCTGAAGAGCTTAACAACTACTACAGCAAGAAGCTTGTCCCGTTACAATGGAAGCAATTCAATCAGAAAAAACTTGAGGTAGATTATGGCGTAACTGGTTATGCTACACCGCCAAGTAAAAGTCCTGAGCCTACTGTTGATCCCAAAAGTAAACAGACCAGCACTTTTATTATCTATTATTACACTCGCTCTACTAAAGACCCACGAGTTTATGATGTGCTTTTTTTACGCTATGAACAGCTTTTGAATGAGACCCAATTAAAGAAAAGAACCGATTTGGTTGGTCGTAAGGCAGAGGTAGACGATACCTTGATTTATCTTAGCAAGCTTCAAATAGTTCAACGTGGTTGATTGCTGATTATAGAATTACTAGACTAAGAGGAGATTTCACTGTGTTTAAAAAATTTCTGGGTTTTACACTAGGTGCTGGAGTGGGATTGCTAGCATTTTATTTACTACGACGTTATTCCGCAAAGCAAAAGGCAGTTACAGCGTCAAAGTCTGCCACGCCCGCTAAGTCTGAATCGCCAACGATGCAGATTTCTAACCCTCAGAGCACTGCTAGGTTTACCGTTCGTAATTCCGGTCCCAAGCCACATGGTCCTAATGTCATTGATGAAGTTAATGCCGCTGTAGGTGCAGAAAACAAAATCACTCTTACCGCTAAAAAGCCTGTAGTTGCATCCGATTCCACCGAAGTGGTTGCCGAGAATGTAAAAGAGGCTGTTGAAGACACTTCGATGATTGTTTTGGAAGGTCAGGATGATTTTACTTTAATCGAGGATATCGGGCCAGTTTTTCGCAGCAAACTCTATGAGTCTGGTGTTACCACTTTTAAAGCTCTTTCTAAGTTGAGCCCAGAAGAACTTGCTGAGAAAACTGGCATCAACGCTACTCGGATTGAGCGAAATAGATGGGCTGAGCAAGCAGCTAAACTGGCGGCTGAGAACAACTAACTTCTTATGCTGAAACGGCGCGAGATGCAAGTCTCGCGCTTTTTTTATTCTGTTAACCCTCGCTTCTCAATCATGCTTTGGATAATTGCCAGTTCTTCTTCTTTCTTTCTTAACTCCTCGTCGGTGTATTTCACAACCGTTGTAAAAGCCACAATTTCCGCATCGCGTCGATAAATTCGAATTTCCTGAATCGTATTGCGGTAGCGGTTTGCTAAAGCTAATAACTTTTCATCAGAAAGCTTTTCGATTTTTTGCAAATAATCTTCCAACATAAATTTAAGCCTTTTGTTTCGCACCAATTTGTAACAGCTTGTTAAGATTAAACACCATCTACTTCTCCATGATAATAGCACATTTCTAACTTTATAAAAACCTTCACAATGTTATAATCAGTTATACTCATAGAACTATAGAGGACTGAGAGTTGCAGAATACGCTTTATACCAAACCGAATATACAAGTGCTTGTGCCGGTCAAGCCTTTTTCAAAAGGCAAAAGCCGTATAGCGCCATTGCTGGATTTAAACCATCGTACTATTTTGGCACGACACCTACTATTGCATACCCTTTCGGTACTTAAAGATATTTCCGCGTTGGGTTTTATTTCGGGGTATAACGTTGTGAGCGCAGATCAGGAGGCATTGCGCATGGGGCGTTTTTATGGCGCAACATCCTTTGAAGAAAGCTCAGACGGTCAGGAAATCGGATTAAATGCCGCATTGGAGTTAGCTGCTCGTCAAATATCCAATAACACACACTGTGATGCCTTGCTAATACTGTTAGCCGACCTGCCGCTACTGGATATCGGAGTTTTGCATAATTTTTTACTCCTGCAAGATACTCCATTTGTTGCAATTGCGCCTGATCGTCTGCACAAGGGCACTAACGCGCTACTTCTTGCTCCTTCAGAATTACTCGATTTTTCTTACAGTTTTGGGGAAAATAGCTTCGCGCTTCATTTGAGGAAATTTCATTCTTGCGGGCTAAAGAATATACGGCAATGCCATATACCTGAGTTAGCTTACGATTTGGACACCCCTGAAGATTTTGCTCGGTTGCCTCAGAAATGGCAAACGATTTCTGTATTTTAGTAAAACCCACTACTTTTCCACACATTTCCACATTTACTGTGGATAACGTTGCATGCAATCAAAAATCCCCAAGCTCGGAAACTTCCAACTCTTTCTCAAGCTCGTTCCCATATTCGTCAAATTGGGTATAACTGGGTGAAATCTCTTTTTCCTGCGGTGCATTCGGTTTGTGGCGTCGGGCATTTCCACTATCCGCTAAAGCTTTATCCAACGCTTCTGCCAGCGTAGCTACTGGCACGCCCTTAAACCCCTCCGGTAATTTCAAATCGCGACCGTTACTATGTGCGCTTTTGGGGTAGATTGCGCGGGTAAAGCCAAGTTTTGCTGCTTCTGCCAGCCTACGTTCAAGCTGACTGACCATACGCACTTCACCGGAAAGACCAATCTCGCCTATCAATACGGTATTAGAGTCTATTTCCGCTTCTCTATATGAAGAAGCGATAGCAGCGGTAATACTTAAATCGGCAGCTGGCTCGGTGATTTTTAAACCACCTACCACATTTACATAAACGTCCTGATTTCCCAGACCAAGCCCACAGCGTTTGCTCAAAACTGCACTAAGCATTAGCAGGCGGTTCATATCAATACCGTTGGTGGTTCGACGCGGCATCTGGGTGTAACATTGGCTGCACAAACCTTGAACCTCTACCAGAATAGGGCGAGTACCCTCCATCGTTACCGCAACTGCCGAACCGGGCGCACCTTTCTGCCGTTCTTCCAAGAAAACTTGCGAAGGGTTAGTCACTTCTGCCATACCCTCGCCGCGCATTTCAAAAACACCTACTTCATTGGTAGAACCAAAGCGGTTTTTTACACCACGTAAAAGTCGGTACTGATGAAATCGGTCACCTTCCAGATATAGTACACAATCCACCATATGCTCTAACACGCGAGGTCCGGCTATATTTCCTTCTTTGGTAACATGCCCCACGAGAAATACGGGCAAGTGTAATTTCTTAGAAAGGCGCATCAAGGTTGCGGCACATTCCCTTACTTGGGTTACGCTACCTGCCGCCGAGTTAATTTCTGCGCCCAACGATTCAAAGCCGCTTGCACCAAAGCCTAAAGAGAGGTCTTCTTCCTGCCGTTCTTTGTGGGTAAGATACACCGTCTGGATCGAGTCTACTACTACCAAAGCGGGCTTCAGGTGTTCGATGTGGTCTAGAATCAAGTTGAGGTTAGTTTCTGCCAGTAGGTAAAGGTTTTCAGGGGCAAGCCCCAATCGTTCGGCGCGCAGCTTTATCTGGTTAGCAGATTCTTCTGCCGAGACATATAGCACCTTGCCGATTGATTCTGCCAAAGCCGCAGTTACTTGTAAGAGCAGGGTAGATTTGCCGATTCCGGGATCGCCGCTAATAAGTGTAAGTGAGCCGGGCACAATACCGCCGCCCATAACTCGCTCGAACTCGCCAATCGGTACGGGAATCCTTTTGAAATTTTCAGAGCTTATTCTAGCTATGCTTTCAGGTTTGTTGCTGCTTAAGGCGGCGCGATTTTGCCGTGCGCTTTCTCCGCCACTACTACCCACTGTGCGCTCTGCCACTTTGACTGTTTCTGTGAAGCTATTATAAGCGCTACATTCGGTACACCTGCCCAGCCATTTGAGACTCTCGAAGCCACATTTTTCACATGTAAATACTACTTTTGCTCGCCCTTTAACCATATGATAGCCTTCTTACTCAGATTACTCGTGAACATTGATAGAATTATTATATCATCTTATAGCATAAATGTTCTATCAAATTGCTTGTATATATTTCCTGAGATAAGGAGCAAGTTTGCGCGCCGCGTTACCACGGTGGCTGATTAAGTCTTTCTCTTCGTTACTCAGGTCAGCCATACTATTATTATTGCCTGCTTTGCTCGGCAGAAAAATCGGGTCATAACCGAACCCATTATTTCCGGTTGGCGTAAACCCGATCGCACCTTCGCAGATTCCTTGCTCGTGTTCTATAATCGTGCCGTCCGGCGCGGCTAAAGCCAGCAAAGCTATGAAGCGTGCAGTGCGGTTCTCTTGTGATACATTTTCCAGTTTTTTCAAAAGGTAACTAATCCGGTAAGCATCGGTGGCGTTTTCTCCGGCGTAGCGTTTGGAATACAGACCCGGTTCACCGTTTAGCGCATCCACTTCTAGCCCGGAGTCATCTGCCAGTGCGGGTATGCCGGAAGCGCGTGCAAAGGCAGCCGCTTTCAACGCGGCGTTCTCGTAATAGCTTTGTCCCGTTTCCTCAACATCAAAATCCTTCAAACCCAAATCGGCTGGTAAAGCCAGTTCCAAGCCTTCTATATTAAATAGCCTTGCCAGTTCTAGCACTTTGCCTCGGTTGTTGGTTGCGACCAGTATTTTCACGTTAATTTACTCCCAAATAAAGAGGACGCAGTTTGCCTGCGCCCTTCTGAATATTGTTATTAGCGTACTGTGACAATTTCATGCGTGCTGAGGTTGATATTTTCTTCGCCGTTGTCGGTTACTATTGCGATGTCCTCAATGCGCACTCCAAAACGACCCGGCAGGTATATTCCCGGTTCGATACTGAAGGCCATACCCGGTTCTAATATAAGCTGATTGCCGTTTACAATATAAGGTTCTTCGTGTACTTCCATACCGATGCCGTGTCCGGTGCGATGCACAAAAAACTCGCCGTAGCCTGCATCCACAATTACTTTTCGCGCTGCTGCGTCCACACTTTCGCAGGTAACGCCGGGCTTTGCCTGTGCATGTCCCGCTGCGCGTGCCTTATTTACAACGTCATATACTTCACGGTAAAGGGGGTCGGCATCCGCACCCTCTACCAACACCATGCGAGTCATATCACTGAAATAACCCTGATACATCCCACCGAAGTCCAGTACAATCGCATCGCCCGGCTGAATTATTCTATCTCCGGTATGGTGGTGTGGCTGCGCCCCGTTAGGTCCACTCCCCACGATACAGAACTCCATTCTTTCTTGGCCGTGTTTGAGTAACAGGTTATTGATATCGCCCATAATTTCAAGTTCGCGCCTACCTGCAAATTTAAGTTGGCGAATATCATCAAAGGTGCGGTCTGCGATTGCTGCCGCTTCCTTGAGCAATTTTACCTCTGCGGCAGATTTGCTTATCCGCAGTTTTTTAAGTATCTCGGTTGCGGTTGTCCAACTTGAATTTGGCAAGATACGCTGTAGTTCCAGCAGGAACATACTCCACAAATGCGCACCAACTGCCGCTTTGACTTCCCGATTTACAGAATCGCCCAAGGCTTCCAGCAAACTGCCCTGTGGTCCGACCCCATCAGACCAATCCAGCAAATCAAAATAAGTAGCGTGTTTGCCGGTAGCAAGTTTTTCCAGTGTTGGTACTATCATAACGGGCTGTCCAGTTTGAGGCACGATAAAGAGCATCATACGCTCGTTTTCCATGCCGGGTGTGCCGATTAGGTAGCGCATATCTGCGCCGGGTCCAAGAAATAGGAAATCTATTTGAAGTGAAGCCATCACCGCTTGCGCTTGGCGACAGCGTTCTTCATATATATTTGCACTCATTTTACTGATTTCTCCGTTTTCTATAAAGATTGGATATAAGCTAGGGCTTTTTCGAGTATTGAGTCTTTGCCTTGGTTGAGCGAAGATAATTCCATATCTACAACTTCATCGGGTATAACACGGTCTACTACTGAGTCCAATTGGGTAGGGTCTTGTATTACTCGGAAAATTGCAAGGTTTAGGATCGAGCTATCGGGCATTCGTACTAGGTCACTGCCTACTAGACACCCGGCAGTGGGCTGTCCGAAAAGGCGGGCGGTTTTTTTGAGTTGCAGCGCATAACTGAAAAGCTCAGCTTCGGCGGCAGTAGTGCCATCTACCAACACTGCTAAGGGCTTATTGAAGACGGTAACGCCCGGTATGCTGTTCATTTGTAACGCCGAAAATTTACCCTGAGCATTGCGCCCCGACATTATCAGCAAGCCGTTGTCCTGTACAAAACGGCTCAAGAAACTGCGCACCGTGCTGTAATTGCCGTAGCGAGTGCCGCGTAAGTCAATCACAAGACCCTTAACGTTTTGCTTGCTCAATTCACTGAGGTTATTGTCAAATTCAAGGTTCAGATCGGTTAACTGGCTGCGGTTAGGAAAGCTATTTATTCGCAGATAGCCTACGTTGCCAATAATCTGTCGCTCAAAGGTTTGCACCTGCGTACTACCGCGGGTGATTTGTAGCTGTTCGGTTTTTCCGGTTACCGCACGTTTTATCTCGATACTGACCTGTGTACCGGGTGTGGGTTTATCTCCGCCAACCAGCAGGCGTGAAGCAGTTCCTATACTCATCCCTACGATACTTTGACCACCGACTCCTCTGATGGAGTCCCCTGTTTTCAAGCCCGCCTTATCAGCCGGACTACCGGGCACTACCCTAGAGATATATAGCCCTTCGCCTCCTGCTGGCGCTACTACAATAATTCCTAAACCAAGCGCAGGGGCTGTACCCGCGACATTCTGAATTAGATCATCTGTATTGGCAGGAGGGTAAAAACCGGTGCGGCACTCTCCTAACGAACTAGTGGCAGCTTGCACTGCCCCGTAAGCCAGCGGTTCTTCTCCTATCTGGCTCTGGTATTTCTCTAGGGTCAATGTGTACGCTTGCAAGAATAATTGCCAGTCTCCGTTTAGGTCTCCGCTAAAATCGGGAATAGGTACTTGAGGATCGTTTATACCATTATCTTGTAGATAATTTTTCATCCCGCGTAGCGCAATTTCATATACATTTGCGCTGTTCAAGGGATAAAAATAACTGCCGATTAGCGCCTGAAACGCCGCTTTTACCATATCAGCTTTCGAAGGTTTCACGCTGCCAGAGGTAGGTTGCAGGGTTGGGCGTGGAGTATTGGTTGGAAGTGGCGGTAGTGGCGTAATGGTAGGTATAACTGCCGCTTGGGTTAAAGCGATATCTTTTTGCGCGGGGGTAGCAGTAACCACACTAGGACTGCTGGCGCTACATGCACCCAATAGCAAGGATAACAACAAAAGGATCGTTAACCCTGCCAAGTTAGATTTACGATTACTTTTCTGCCAATTTAGATTTTTTAAGATAAAAAAGCGCATTTTAAGAACACATATCCCACAAGATATAAGAATTGCTCCACCGATAAAAGAATTATACATGATAGCACGATATCAGTCATTATAATTGAGCGTTATTCTTCCAGAATCGTAATTGTTTTGTGAAGCGACTACTGATAAAATAGGCGTTAATTGCGGCTTAACATGGAGAATGGTTGCATATATTGTACCCTTGCCGCAAGCGGTCTCAGGGTTAGAACGGAGCAAGAATAAAATGCCTGCGGATGCAATGCCCGAAACAATAGGACCTTATCACGTAGTTGATCTGTTGGGAAAAGGCGGTATGGGGTCTGTTTATAAAGCTTATAAACCCCCTTTGAAACGCTACGTTGCAGTTAAGACCATAAAATCAGAGTTTCTTTCCTCTCCCGGTGCATTGGAACGGTTCCGGCGCGAGGCAGAACTTTCTTCACAGCTAAAACATCCAAATATTGTAACCGTCTATGACTACGAAGAAGTTCCCGGTGCAGATAGTTATATCGTGACCGAAATCATCGAAGGCGGTATTACTCTTCGCGACCGTTTGCATGAAGGCAATTTAAATCTGGCTGAGATTTCTGGAATTATTAACCAAATTGCCTCTGCGCTTGACTACGCCTACGAAGCCCATAATATTGTGCACCGCGACATTAAGCCCAGCAACGTATTTTTCGAAGGTGGCAAGCGGGTAGCGCTTGGGGATTTCGGTATAGCCAAAGATGTTAGCCGTAGTACCCAACTTACCTCTTTGGGTGAAGGCGTTGGTACGCCCGATTATATGAGTCCTGAACAGGCTATGGGTGAACCGCTCGACCGCCGAAGCGATATTTACGCGCTAGGTGTGGTGCTTTTTGAAATGCTGACAGGCTCGTTGCCTTTTCGGGGAGATACGCCTATTTCGGTAGTAATGGGGCATATTCAAAAACCAGTGCCACCTATCCGTTCCATGAACCCTGATATCCCGCCAGCGGTTGAAGCGATTGTAAATAAAGCGCTTAGCAAAAAGAAAGAAGATCGTTACGCATCTGCCGGGGAAATGGCGCGGGCATTGGAAATGGCTATAAAAGGCGGGTCTGTAAATCCGGCTACTATCGCGATTTCGCCTTCCCACTATGGTTCGCCGCAGAACAGCACTTTTGGGATGGCTGCTGCACCCTCTTCAAATCCTCTTGCTACACAGGAACTCAACGTCATTACCGAACTCGAAAGACAAAATCAATATCAGGAAGCCTTCAATCGGTTGCATACCTTGCAATCGCGCTTTCCTGCTGATACCAACATTACTACCCGCTACCGTTTCTATGTAAGCCAAGGTTATGTGCCAAGCGCCCGCATGACGGGCAGCGTTACCGGAGTACCCGGCACTGCCCCCGCTGCTAATTACGGGTTTAATACTCCCTTACCGTCAAACTATACCCAACAAGGTGCTACTTCTTCCACCGGTGGCGGCGCGGTGGTGTCTCCAAAACGCGGATCAAAAACAGGCTTGATTCTTGCCATAGTCGGGGTAGTAGTAGTTGCAGCAATCGCCGTGATACTTATAGTGGTGGTTGGTGGTAGCAAACCCACCCCTACTGCAACTGTAGCTATAACCACAGCGGTTATCACAACCGTGCCGCCTACTGCCACCAGCGTCCTTCCTACACCCACTACCTCGGCAATAGATTTCGCTGTGCAGCTAAATAAAGACGGCGAAGGATTACTGGCTAGCGGTGATGTGCAAGGTTCAATTGACAAGTTCAAAGAAGCTGTCAGGCTTGCGCCCAACGTAGCAATTTACCATGATAATCTTTCAGCTGCCTATAATCTTACCAAAGATTACGCTCTGGCAGAAAACGAAGCGCGTCTCGCCGTCAGTATTGATGCCAGTATAGCCCGTTTCCATAACAATCTGGGTTTGGCGCTTTTCAATCAGGGTAAAAAATCGGATGCGCAGAAATCCTACGAGGAAGCCACCCGCTTGAAACCTAGCGAACCACTTTACCATCGTAATCTCGCTGAATGTCTGGTTGATCTAGGAAAGCCGGACGTGGCAGAACAGGAAGTACGCAGGGCTATTACTCTTTATGCTACTGACACAAGCAAAGATAAAGACAAGAATCTGGCAGCCGCAAATAACATTTTGGGTGATTCTTTGCTGGATCAGGACAAATACCCTGATGCCGAGAAAGCTTATCGCGATGCTGTAACGCTGGTGCCTAACTCTGCCATTTATCAACTTAACGTGTCTAATGCGCTTTATTACGAAAAGAAATATCCGGCTGCAGAAGCGGAAGCTCGCAAAGCAATTTCGCTCGATCCAAATTATGCTGCTGGTTATAACCTATTAGGTCTGACGCTTGAGTTGCAAGAGAAATGGGGCGACTCCAACCTTGCTTATGCCAAGGCGGTACAAATAGAACCTAAAGTGGCGCTTTATCATCGGAATGTGGCGGGTACGTTGATTGAGCTTAAACGTTATACCGAGGCAGCGCAGGAAGCTCAAGCAGCTATCGATATCGACCCTAACAACGCCAGCAATGCTCGCGCCTATAACTTGCTAGGAATTGCGCTTTATCAGCAAAAGAAATATCCCGCGGCAATTGATGCTTACCAGAAAGCAATTCAGCTTAACGCCAAAGTGTCGGTCTATTACTCAAATTTGGGGCTTTGCTATGAAGCTACTACCCAACCGTTGAAAGCGCGTGAGGCATACCAGAAAGCGTTGGATGTCGACCCTACTAATATGGATGCCAAGGATGGGTTGAGCAGAATAAAAGTGCCTTAGCTTAGCGATTGGCTTCCGGGGTAGGTTTGAAGATATTAATGTCAAACCACGAGCCGAGAATTGCAAAAAATTCCCGACCGTTGTAAAAATCCTGCCCCGGGTAGCGTTCTAGCCCTGCTTTCAACCCTATCGAGTCGATTCCTAGCGATTTGCACAGGTAAAGCGCACGGGGCAAATGGTAACCTTGCGTTACCAGTATCGCGCTGTGTATTTGAAAACTATTTAAAGCGCGCCAGCAACTATCGTAAGTACGTAGCCCCCCTGAGTCTTTAATAATCGCTGAAGCCGGAACACCCCTTTGTTGGGCATACAAGCTCATGGCGTTTACCTCGTTATTGTCGATTCCATCTCCGGTCATCATCAGTTTTTGCACCTTGCCGCTTTTATACAAGGCGATTCCAGCATCTATTCGATCAGCCAACATCCAACTGGGAGTACCATCGCGATTTAAGCCTGCTCCAAAGACAAGCGCAACCGGACGCGAAGGTATTCCGGAGACCTCGTTGTATATAAGTGAGTTTTGACCTTCGGTGATAAAATAAACCAGCAAGAGAGGCAATAATATGATTATTATTAATAATATCAGCGTTAGTCGTAAGCGTATTCGCCATTTTGAAACGCGCCTTGCTGGTTTTTTTTTCTCAAGAGTCGCGTTGGAGGCTTTTTTATTACCTCTCCGCGTATCAGATTGAGCCATCAAAAACCTTCCAGTAATATAACGGACGTTATATTACATTAACAGGTTTGTTGCAAGAAACGATTTTAGGACGTAATTCTTTGCGCCCACCACAGAGTAGGAAGGGGATGTAAGTTCAAAAGGTCACTCCTTGCGACCTCGGTAGGCTTTCCATTGCCTGTGTGACCCGTAAGGGTTTACACCGCTTTCCACCTTTGCAACTGCCCTGATTATATTACATAGTAGTAGCACCCAACCGCTATTATAACCTATTAAGGAGGTTGAAGTTATGGAACCAAAACCAAAAAAGATTTTGCTGATTAACGGACCAAACCTAAATTTGTTAGGTGAACGCGAGCCACAGGTATATGGCTACACTACCTTGTCCCAAATTGTGGAAAAAGTGAGAAATGCGGCTATCAATGCCGAATATGAACTCGAAGACTTCCAGAGCAACCACGAGGGGGCGCTTATAGATTTTGTGCAAGCGCGACGCAAGGAGATTTGTGGTATAATTATTAACCCGGGAGCCTTTACCCATTACAGTATTGCACTGCGTGATTGTCTTGCAGCGTTGGATGGGGTCTCAATTGTGGAAGTACATCTATCCAATGTATATGCCCGTGAGCAATTCCGGCATCACAGTCTGATTGCGCCCATAGCTAAGGGTCAAATCGCCGGCTTTGGTCCCAAAGGTTACTTACTTGCTTTAGAAGCGCTTGTTGGCAGCTTCTAGGATATCATAACACCAGTTTATTCAGGAGAAGGTATGGTTTCGACCAGCGAAATTAAACGCGGAATGGTAATTGACCTTGATGGTCAACTTCAGAAGATTCTGGAATTTGATCACCAGAAGATCGGGCGAGGCAGCGCTCAGGTGAAAATTAGTTTTAAGAACCTGCGCAGCGGTTCTAATACTGTGCGTACATTCCAAGCCGGTGCCAAATTTAACGATGTGCGGCTAGAGCGCGAAGTGGTGCAGTTTCTTTACAAGGATGGCGACGACTATCATTTTATGAACGTGGATAACTACGAGCAGTCGATATTGAACGATGAGCAGATGGGTGACGTGAAATATTATATCCACGAAAATGATACAGTTGACCTAATTACCTATAACAGTGAACCTATTGATATTGAAATCCCCCCTTCGGTAGTTTTAACCGTAACTTATACCGAGCCGGGTATCAGAGGCGATACCGCCAGTGGTACCAGCAAACCGGCAACTACTGATACAGGATTAACCGTCAATGTCCCGTTATTCATTAATATTGGCGATAAAGTTAAGGTAGACACCCGTTCGGGGTCTTATGTGGAGCGTGCTTAATTGACTACTTCCAGCTCAAGCAGCCGGATACCATCCGGTGAACCAGAAAAAGGCTCATCTCCATCAGGAAATTTCCTTAATGAGGAAATTCGCGAGCTTATCAAAATGGTCGAAGCCAGTGATATTACGGAATTGGCTATTGAGAATGGCTCACATAAGCTTCTTATCAAGCGCGAAAAGATGGTGGTACAAACATTAGAGGTTTCACCTAATCGATCGAATCGCGCTTCACGCGGGCAGGGCAATGTTGTATCCGCAATGGATGGTCGTTCGATTACCGATCCCGGCGCGCCACCGGAAGACTCTTTCCACAAAGTTGTTGCGCCTATGGTCGGCACTTTCTACCGTTCGCCCGACCCCAAAGCTCGCTCCTTTGTGACCGAAGGAGAAGTGGTGGAAAAAGGACAGGTTATCGGCATTATCGAGGCTATGAAGATAATGAACGAAATAACCAGCGATCATACCGGTCGCTGCGTGAAAATCAGCGTTGAGAACGGTCAGCCTGTAGAATACGGGCAAACCCTGTTTTTGCTGGAGCCGATTTAATCTGCCTTTTAGCTCATGTAGAACTTTCGCATCAGATGGATTTTCGGACAAGGGGCTTAAGCCTCTTGTCTCTAATCTAGATTCATTTCTGTTCCAAGTGAAAGTCTTGATTTAGTTCTTTGTTTCTCTAATTTATCTTTATAACTGTAGCGTCTTTTCTATCCTTCTCCACAGAATCCAGAGGTAGAAGATGCCTTATGCACCTCTACGCGATTTAAAGATCTATTACGAAGTAAGCGGGGCTGAAGAAGCCGAGCCGCTTTTACTCCTCAACGGCGCTTTTGGTCTGATTGATTCCGCCAGCGATTGGGGTAAGCACTTTGAAGTTTTTGCCCGTCACTATCGCTTGATTGCCTATGAGCATCGCGGGCATGGACGCACCGATAATCCCTCTCAAAAGTTTTCCGGTTATAGTGAATTGGCTGACGATGCCGCAGGGTTGCTGAAATATCTGGGTATCAAAAAAGTGCATGTGGTTGGTTTCAGCGATGGTGGTATAACCGCGCTAAAGCTTGCTTCCCTATATCCCGCTTTGGTAGATACTTTGGTGGCAATCGGCGTGAACTACCGTAATACACCTGAGATTCTTGCTGCAATGTATAAACTTGATGGCGCTTACATTGAGCAGAACTTCAAGGAGTGGGCGGCTATTCTCGAAAGGCAATATGCGCACCGTGAACCGGGCTACTGGAAAAAATTGAGTGCGCAAATGATTGCGATGTGGCTGGATGATTCCGGCTATCCCACCGAAGCAGAGATGCGTGCTATGAAGCTTCCGGTGCTATTGATGACTGGGCAGCGTGACCCTTTTGGCACAGTTGATCAGGTTTTGGAAATGCACCGCTTTATCGAAGGCAGCGAGTTGTGTATCTTGCCGGGTGTTGCCCATGCTGTCCCGCAGCAACGCCCCGAACTTACCGGTATGGTGGTGCTGGACTTTCTGGAACGCCAACGTAAAAAACGCCTTCGCGAGACTTATCGCCCTTAATATAACCTTTGTTATACGCTTTTAAGCTTGTATAGAAGGCGGCGATATATAACACCGAGCGGGATAGTGTTGGGATGTGGTAAAGCTGAACGTAGCAATGAAAAGCCGGTATGTGCCGATTAGCGGCATCAGCGACAGCGGTGTGCAAGTTGCAACACCAACGTGGAGTAGTGAACCGCCTACTCGCTTGCTACCCGCTGGGGATAACTTGGGATAACTTGGGATAATTGGGGATAATCTTGGAAATTTTCAGTGTTAGCGAACTACTCGAATATCTCAAAGCCTTGATGGCTCTGGACGAGCGCCTCAGTGATATGTGGTTGCGCGGCGAGGTATCAAACAGCAATACCTATCAGAACGGGCATACCTACTTTCGTCTTAAAGATGCCAGCGGTGTGGTGGATTGCGTATTGTTCAAGGGTAACGCTCTGCGCCAAAAATACAAGCCTGTAAACGGAACCAATTACCTAATGCATGGTAAAGTTTCGATTTACGAACAGACCGGAAAGCTGCAATTCTATGTGGATTTGATCCAGCCGGAAGGGCAGGGCAAACTTGCGCTCGAATTTGAATTGCTCAAGCAAAGGCTGGAAGCGGAAGGACTGTTTGCACCGGAACGCAAACGCCCCCTCCCTCAACGCCCGAAAACTATCGGGGTGGTAACTTCCGGGAAAGCTGCCGCTTTTCAGGACATCCTGAATGTATTGCGCCGTCGCTACCCGCTCGCCACCGTAGTATTGTCTCCCACGCTGGTACAGGGCGAAAATGCACCGCTGCAGATTGTGGCTGCCTTGCACAGCCTCAATGCTATGCCAGAAGTTGAAGTTATAATACTGGCGCGTGGTGGTGGTGCGCCCGAAGAACTGGCAGTATTTAATGATGAAAGGGTGGCGCGTGCCGTGTTTACCAGTAGGCATCCAGTAATCACCGGGGTTGGTCACGAAACCGACTTCACGATTGTGGATTTCGTGGCGGATATGCGCGCCCCTACTCCTAGCGCCGCCGCCGAACTCGTCTCCCCCGATATTGCCGATATTCGGAGTGAGCTTGAAGAATTACAATCGCAACTTTCCGCCTCGCTCGATTACCGCTTGGAGGAGAGTCGAGCGGCTATAAACGCCTTACAAAGACGACTTGAATTGGCTTCGCCCTCCACCTTGCTCGCGCAGCAGCGCAACCGGGTAGAACAATTAATCGCTCAAATTTCTCAAAATACAAACCACCGTTTAAAGGTTTTACAACTGGAGACTCGCGCCCTTTCCTACCGTCTCAAAGTGCTTGACCCTCAACAGATTTTGCAACGCGGCTATGCCATAGTGACCAAGAAAGAATCGGGCGAAGTTATTCACGACATATCCCAAATAGCCAATACAAACAAAATCCGAGTTCGACTAAGCAACGGCGAATTTGAGGCTGAGGTGCGTTAATTTTCAGCTCTCAAATTATGCCGAGAAGAAAACCACCTAAATGTAATTGTGTTCGAATCTAGCGCCACAATAACCCTCCCGCACCAAGTGTTAAAAGAGTCTTAAAAATAGTGAACATTATATGTATATCCTATTGCGTTGGTACGGTACATGGGTTAAGATAAATTTGCAGATAGCACCAGAACCCTATCTGGGCGGTCTTTGGTCTACCTAATATACCAGCTATCGGTCACCGCTCTAGTTTGGTCCTGACTCAGAAAGGCTGGGGCTACAAATTCTTTGGGATAGGAAGGTTTTACACTATGGAATTACTAGCTGCCGTCATCGCTGCCGTTACCGCTGCTATAGCTGCCGCTAAAGCAATAGAACGCCAACAAAAAGATGCTGAAAAGCGTCGTGTACGTGTGCCTGTTCGTGTAGATGAAAAATCTGTGGAGCGGCGACCTCGCCATTAGTGGCGTGGTCCTTCCAGATTAAGCTATTATAGATAATTATCCGCAAAACTCTTGGGCAAATTATTTCTAGATACCCCTTGTGAATTGAAGTCGGGCAGCTTGGTTGAGTCTGCTCGTTTTCGTTTTTATAGCCAATTATGCAAATAACCCCAACTTTAAAGAAAAAACCGCCATTACGGCTGGTAGAACTCCAATTGCTGGTTGCGCCAGCGCTACTGGTGCTGCTTGGAATGTTGATTGTCATTTCTGTACCAAATCAGCGGGTTGGCTGGGATGCCAAAGACCTGTGGATGCCCTTTGTATTTATCGGTCTGCTGTTGGTAACGCATCTGGTACTTACCATCTGGTTGCCACGTTCAGACCAGCTTATTATGCCGTTAGTCTCTGCTCTGTCCGCTTTTGGGTTGATAATGAGCCAGCGTCTTGAAACCACTCGAACGGGCAATATTGCCAGTCGGCAAGTGCTATGGGTAGTGCTGGGTTATACCACCTTTCTTATTGTAGCGTTAGGGCTGCGCAATATTATGGCGCTGCGACGCTACAAATACACCTTCCTTTTTCTAGGTTTGCTTCTCACAGCGGCGGTAACTATTTTTGGTCAGGAAGTAAACGGGGCGCGGCTTTGGTTTCGTTTTGGAATTTTCAGTTTCCAGCCTAGCGAGCTTTTAAAAGTGATGCTGGTGGTTTTCCTCGCCGCCTATCTAGATGATAAACGTGAGGTAATTCTTTCTACCAATTTCAGGTTAGGTCCTATCCCGCTACCGCCTTTTCCTTATCTTATGCCAATGCTTGGTATTTTGGGTATAGCCCTTTTGACCATGATTGTTCAAAAAGAACTAGGCGCAGCGGAATTATTTTTCGGCGTATTCCTCATAATGCTTTTTGCCGCTACCGGACGCGCCAGCTATGTAATAGTAGGATTGGTCTTAATCATCGCCGGGTTTGCCTTGATTTATGTATTATCTGCCAATATTGACCAACTGGCGCATGTGCGCGTGCGGGTGGATGCATGGCTAAACCCATGGCCTACCGGGCAGGGACGTTCTTACCAGATTGTTCAGGCGCTATTCTCTTTCGCGGAAGGTGGCGTATTCGGGCAAGGTATTGGACAAGGCGCGCCCTATTTTATCCCGGAAGTACATACCGATTATGTAATGGCGGCTATTGGTGAGGAAATGGGCTTGGCTGGAGCGCTTGGTATATTAGGCTTGGATGTTTTGCTGGTATATCGCGGTTTCCACATTGCCTTGCATACCACCAATGGCTTTTACCAATTTCTGGCTATCGGCATCAGCGCAATTTTTGGCATTCAAACTTTAATTATCGTAGGTGGTGTGACCAAACTTATCCCCCTAAGCGGCATGACCTTACCTTTTATCAGTTATGGGGGTAGTTCAATTCTAGTAAACTTTCTGATGGCAGGGTTATTGGTGCGCCTTTCGTTAGAGCGAGATAGCAAAGTATGAATCCAAAAACAATTCGATACCTGAGCTTGATATTGGCAGCAGGTATAATCGGTTTTGGACTTTCTTTTGGCTTCCTGTTCGGTCCAGATTGGGATGCAAACGGGCGTAGCGACTCCGTTTGGCTAATCTGTATGCTCGTCACCGGGCTTCTGCTGCTCTTGGCTTTCTGGTATGGCAACGCGCCCATCAAAAAAGATGCTTCTAGTCAGGAACGGATTGCGCATAATACACAACGCGCTATGACTTTCATTCTGGCAGGTTTTATCCTGCTCAGCTTTCAACTGCTGCGCAACCAAATTGTAATTACGGACGAAATCAGCAAACCTTATTTCACCCCCAAAAACGAATTAGTCCAAGACCCCCGCATTATTCGTCAACAACTAACGGTGCAGCGTGGGACGGTTCGCGATACTTTTGGCAACCCGCTGGTAAGTATTGAAGTCAAGGATGGCGTGGTACGTCGCACCTACCTGAATCCTTATATCAGCCCGCTGGTGGGTTATTATAGTCCGCTTCAGTTCGGTAGTAGCGGGCTAGAGGCGAGTTACGACGATTACCTTTCCGGGCGTTCTGGGACAAATCCGTTTGTGGCGCTGACCCGCGATTTAACTCACCAACCGATAGTTGGCAACGATTTGTATTTGAGCATTGTGCCGGAATATCAGGAACTGGCGCAACAGCAGTTGGGTACTCAGGATGGCGCTATTGTATTGATGGATGCCAAAAGCGGGGAAATATTGGCGATGGTCGGCAATCCTCACTTCGACCCGGCTCAACTGGCATTTGACCCAACGGTGGCGGATGACCTATGGGATGCGCAAACCAAAGAAATTCAGAAACGCTGGAACGCCCTTCGCGATGACCCTAAAAAGCCGCTTCTCACCCGCCCAACTCAGGGCTTATACATTCCCGGTTCAACCTTTAAGACCCTTTCACTTTCCGCTTTACTCGATTTGGGAAAAGCTACTCCCGATACGCTTTGGAAAGACGAAGGCAAACTAACGGTGGATGGCGCGGTGTTTAACGACCCGAATCGCCCAGACAAGACTCGCACCGATTGGACTACCACCGAAGGCTATATCTTTTCGCTCAATGCTGTGTTCGGGCAAATCGGGTTGGCGATTGGCGGCGCAGACGAATTGCGTTATATGGAACGTTTCGGCTTCAATACAGCAATTCCCTTTGATATTCCGGTGGAAAAGAGCCGTCCTTTCCTAACTACGGGTTTTCTAGACAAGCGTCCGGCGCAGGCTTCCACCGGCTTTGGTCAAGGCGAGATACTAGTAACACCGCTACATTGGGCGATGTTGGCTGCCAGTTTTGCCCGCGATGACGGGGCGCTTCCCAAACCCATATTGGTGAAAGAAATCCGCACCCGTGAAAAAGTGCTGGTCAAAGCAACCAAGCCCGAAGCATGGCTCAAACCACTTTTGCCGGAAACCTCTAAAGCAGTACGCGATATTATGGTAAAATCTGCCACGAACGGTTATGTGGGACTTAATGGGGGCGGTTTGCCCGGCTCTGGTGCAATAGTAGGTGGCAAAACCGGCACTGCCGAAGTAAACCCTCAGCAGGGTATTAACAATGGCTGGTATATCGCTTGGGCGACAAAGGGTGATCGAGCTTTCTCTATTGCGGTGGTGATAGATAACAAGCGCGGTGCCGAAGGCTTAACCGATGCAATGCCCAAAGCAAATACCATACTCAAGCGCGTTTTGTCACAGGTTAAATGATAGACCGGATTTTAAAAGCTATTATTGTTCTAAGTGTACTAGGGATAGTATTCATTCTTTTATACTCTGGCGCTTCTGCTGCTCGTCAAAATGTTTTCACTGCCAACTACAATTTATCTTCTAGCGACGTAATTTCTTACGATGACCCTGATCGGGCACGTCAGTTTGTGAGCGAACTAGTCTCTGATAAGGCGCAATTCTATTCTTTTACTGCCAGCAAGGGTCTAGAAATAAACCTTGAACTAAACATCCCACGCCTAGAGGGGTTAGATAATTTTCGCCCTTCTCTGGCGCTTTTTGGACCCGGTCTACCCATGCCTCCCGAATCAGATTTAAGGAAATTGCCTTTCACACTTCCTCCCGAATACGGTATGGTGCTTTCACAGGACGACCCCAATGAACCAAAGGCTAGAATTTTAGTAGATGAACCCTATACCCAGATCGGTTTCTGGGAAGGGCAACGTATCGGGCGCGAATTGACGCAGGATGGCACTTATTATGTAGCGGTTTTTGACCAGGCTGAGCATGGTGGTAAATATGTGCTGTTAACAGGCAACCGTAATGGGGCGAGTTTAGCCGATACCTTGACTTTCCCATGGCTTTGGGTGAAGTTGCATTTTTGGTATGAGCAGGGTTTAATTGCCCTTCTTGTTATACTGGTATTATTTACTGGTTTTGTTACGTTGGGATACTTCCGCTTTATTGGTAGCAAGAAAAAATCATCAAATTAGCAGATTAACTTCTAACTTTCGGTTTAAATTAAAGGATATGGGTATTTTTACGAAGAATCTTTACGAGCTATTACAGGAAGAAACTGAACAGTTTTTGAGCCATGATGGCATGCGACTACATATGCATTGCTGGAAGCCTTCCGACGTTCCTGCCTCGCGGGTGGTACTTATAGTGCATGGTCTGGGTGGGCATGGCGCTTATTACGCTTCTTCCCTTGCGCCTTACCTTGTGCCACTAGGCGCAATGGTTTATGCCCCGGATTTACGCGGACATGGGCGCAGCGATGGAGTGCGTGGCGATATAGAATCTTTTGGCGAACTAGAAGGAGATGTGGCGGCAGCGGCATCTTGGGTACGCAATCGGCATCCGAATTTGCCGTTTTACCTGCTTGGTGAAAGCATGGGAACTCCGCTTGCCATTTTACATGCCGCTAACAGCAAGCCTGAATTGAAGCCGGATTATCTTATACTCGCAGCGTGTGTGGTAGCGCCGACCATAACACCTAGAATCGATGAAATATTGCGTACCGCCTTTTACTTGGCAACTAATCGGCGTAAACCGGCTTTACCCATTACCGGGCGCGAAGAGCAGGGTATTCGAGACCTTGAATTTATCAAAGTTTTGAAAGCGGATGTGCTGTTCAACAAGCATGTCAGCGTGCGGTTTTTGCTTAATATGACAAAGGCGATGAACCGAGCGGCGCAATCCCACCATCTTCTCAGCATGCCAACTATCATTTTACAAGGTGGCAAGGATATAACGGTACGTCATCGCCCTACCCGAGCCTTTTTCCATCGTATTGCTGCAACTGATAAGGAGATGCATGTTTTCCCGGAGGCTTTCCACGCAATCCTGAATGACCCAGATGCTCCGGAGGTACGCAAACGTATAATAAATTGGATTGACCGCAAGGAAAGTGGTAATTACCAAACCAATGGAATGTTTACTAATCACTTCCAACCGTTTGCCTAAAAATATTACTTCTTACCTGCCACTTCCATCAAAGTAGCTAGGGTTTCGTCGGCGCATTTCTCCCACGAGAATAAAGCTGCACGGCGTAAGCCCTTATTTATCATTTCGCCTCGCAGTTGTGGGTTACATAAAAGGCGGCGCAAGTTCCATTCTATTGCTTTGGCATCGAGCGGGTGGTGTAACAAAGCAGCATCCCCCACTACTTCAGGTAGGCTTCCGGCGTTAGAGCAAATTACTGGCACCCCACACGCCATTGCTTCCAGCGCTGGTAGACCGAACCCTTCGTAGAGCGAAGGAAATGTGAAAGCTTCTGCGCCGCTATAGAGTGCGGGCAAATCCATATCAGAGACATAGCCCACCAGTTTGATTTGTTCCGGTAGGTTTAGCGCAACGGCTTTCTGCATAATCGGTTCGCTCATCCAGCCCGGCTTACCCCCTAACACCAGTTGTAATTGGTGGCGCGCCGGATAATCGAAATTTTCATCTCGTACCAATGCTGCAAACGCCTCCATCAAACGCTCCAGATTTTTGCGCGGCTGGATAGTGCCTACATAAAAGATGTAGGGTCCCGGCTCTATATTGTATTTGGTGCGCACATATGCAATCAGGCTGGAATCTTTGATAGGCTTGAACTGCTCACGATCATAACCATGTGGGATTACTCGGATTTTCTCAGGGCTGATTCCATAATGGCGCTCAAGGTCGTTTGCGGTGGCTTGACTTACCGAAATCACTAAGCGCGATTTAAGCGCACTAAAGCGAGTCGACCAGTTCAGATACATACGGGAAAGTGGGGTATGCGCTTCCGGGTGGTAAAGGTAGCCCAAATCATGGATTGTAACTACCGAACGTAAGGGGTGGTACAGCGGCAACACATGTGCCGGAATAAAAAGAGCGTCTGGCGCATGTATCAGCATTTCAAAGCTCAAGCGCGTATGCGTCCACAAGCGCGGTGCAGGCATTGCACATGTGGTTACATTTTTTCCCAAATTCAATCCGTGCAATTGCAAGCTGGTAGGGGGCTTATTGAAATAGAGCGCAAAATCATGCTGTCGGTTTTCGATAATTCGCCGCGTCACTTGATAGGCATAATTTTCGGTGCCGGTGCGCTTGCCCACCGCCAGCCTGCTGGCATCTATGCCTATTTTCATACTTTAGCCGGTAGCTTGCGTCGTTTGAGATTAGACATCCACCAGAAACTCATTCCCAGAGTCAGAATCGAGAGAGAGCCTCCCAGAATAGCTACTCCAATCGAAAGCACCGCTAGCACCGCTACCAACATATCTTCGCCCATACTGATCATGGATTCAAAGGCAAGCGCCATTTTGCTGGAACCTATCAGTGCAGGGCGTAGCCCGCTTTTAACTAGATGCATCAATTCGCTGGCAATCAGCCCGATTGCAAAACTGGCGGGTGTTGCCACAGTGCTGGAAGGGATTATAGCTGCCATTGCTAGTCCCCCGGCGATGGGACATATCAGAAGATTTACCCAGCGGTACAAGTTCTCAATCTGTGGCAATTTATCGGCAACAATATCCAACCCGACAAGGATTGCCAGCACGATTAAGGCTGTCCATGAACCTAAAAACCCGATATCAGGATTCAGTGTAGTTAGTTTGCCCATTCCTGCCACACTAATAACCAATAAGGGTAAATAAGGATTAAAGCCGCATGGGATTGCTATACCAAGACCACCCAATAACCCTAAAAATAAATCCAAAACTGTGCCTCCTCCAATAATAAAAAAGCTGTGTACACAGCATGATACAAAAAGCCCGTGGATGCGTCAATTTTAGGCAAAAAAAGACTGCCCTATCTTGTATAGAGCAGTCTTACCTGATTTTCGAATAATTTTCAGGTTACCCTTCGTGATGCGCAGAGCGAGACTCTATATCCAACATTGGATCTAGTATTCGTTGCATCGCCATAATATGCGCACATTCCTCAAGTCCTATTTGGAAAGTGTGGCAGGTGCAATGCCAATGCCCTTCGCGAAGCTCTACTACATAGTTGTCGTGTTCACCATGAAATTCGGCTGTCGCGTTCAGGAAGTGAATGCGCCCAGGCTCAGTTTGATAGCGTTTGGCTTTTTCAATCTTCCCAATAAAGCTACTGTGCATGTGTTGCCTCCTAAACTCTAACTTTCCGGAATTAACCGGGAAGTATTAATGCTCTAACTGGTTTGCTCGGCGAGTCTGGTAAACCAAGCCCGTTAGAGTTCCCCTAAAACTCACACTCAAACAAAACGGCACAGGACGTGTTATCGTACCTGTGCCGCAGACTCGCGCATATACTCCGTATCCGAAGAAACAGTCTTGATTGATTTTTCTACCTTTTCTATTGGTGCTGTCTTCATCGTGCACCCCCGGCGACTTTCAATTTAAACCTGTAAACCCTTCGTAAGCGGTAAAGAGTGTGTTATTACCGTGATGCAACGATTATATTCTCTCAACAATAACGAGTCAATAGAAAAATGGTGAAGTTTTTACCTATTTCTTAATTTATTAGCTGTGAAACGGTCACTATCTTAAATCCACGCGCCTGTAATTTCTGGATAATTAGCGGCAATGCTTCTGCCGAAGTTTGTGCACCTATATGCATTAATATAATTGCCCCATCTAATTGGGCATCGGTTTGTCCATTTATGCGCTGTACCAGAAAATCCGCGCTTTTTGGCGCACCCACTGAATCGAGGCTGTCCAGCGTCCAGAAAATTGAGCGATACCCTAGCCCGTTTACGATACCTTGTTCTCGAGCCGTTCGCGCTCCATAGGGAAAGCGGAAAAGCGGTCTGGTAGATTTCCCGGCTTGTTGTTGGATTAGCGCATCGGTGCGTAAAAGCTCAGTACGAATCTCCTCCATCCCGATTTTGGTCATATCGGGATGATTCCAAGAATGATTGCCCAATTCCATTTTGTCGTCCGCGAGTTGTTTAACATATTGTGGGTAATGCTCTGCCCATAGACCTGTCAGGAAGAAAGTGATTTTTATGCCATACTTGTCAAGTGCGGTTTTAATCAAAGGAAAAGCCTCACCGCTCGATCCGGCATCAAAGGTAATGGCTACCTGTTTTTTGCCGGTTCGCCCTTTTGCAATTTCACTTAAACCGGGTATAGGGGTTGCATAGGCAACGGTGGCGGCTATAGTGGTTTTAGCTGCAATCGTGGTGGTTTTAGGTGGACTGGCAACCGTTTTTGCCACGGTAGTAGTATTTAGCGGCACCGGGCTGGCAGTTGGCTCTGTAATATCAATAGTAGTGACTGGCGCAGTAGTTAGCGGCTCGGTAGCAATAGGAATCGGCGTAATGGTTATTGCGGGTTCCAAGGTGGTATTGATTGTTTCTTCAAGTGGTGTAGGTGTTCTAAGAAACCAGAAAGGTGCAGACGACACTTCCGGATTAGGAGTAAGCGTTTCATTCGGCACACTATCGGAGCTACAAGCGCTGAAAAGCATGCAAAACAAAAGTAGTAGAATTAAGCGCTTCCGCATATACATGAATCCTCATAAAGATTATTATTTCACACTATATAAAACGAACTGATTGGAGAGAGGTTACAAGCAATGAGGAATAGCAGACATAAAAAGTGGGCAATACTGGGCTCGAACCAGTGACCTCACGGATGTGAACCGTGCGCTCTAACCAACTGAGCTAATTGCCCTTATTCAGGTGACAAAAATTATAGCACGATGGGTAGGGCTTTGCAACCAAAGAAATTCGAATTTTTAATCCATAATCGGCAGGTGGGTCAGTATGGTAGCAGGTTTTCTAATGAGCAATTCTCTACCCAACAAGCCCAACGTAATTTGGTTACTAGTGCCCGGAACCAATTCAAGCCTAGTTCGTTCGAAGTATTGCACTACCTGACCATGCTCTACAAAAGGTTCTGAGATGGGATAACCGAAAACTGCTAACCCGCCTTGGCTAAGCCAGTACGATAGGAAAGCCCCTCCTAACGTATGCCCGGTTTCTTCCAGATACCAGATACTATCGGATTTTAAGGGCGCAACAGGGCGGAAGAACAGTTCATTTGTACGGGTTGCTGTTATCTCACTTCCTAATAGTCCCAATGCGATAGTCTGGGTAACTGGTTCGCTTACATCATATTCCATACGCGCCCGTTCGAAATACTGGACGATTTTGCCATTATTTTCCACCGACAGCGAAATCGGGTAGCCGTAGAGATCAAGTCCACCTTCTAAAAGCCACTGGCGGTAGAATTGGGGCGCGATTCCATAGGTTTCATCTGCCGTATAAGCCGGGCTACCGGGTAAAATCGACATACCCATGTTATCTAGATAGCCCCACGCTCGTATAAAGCGATCCCAGCTATAATAATCGTAAGTGCCAAAACCCGGGTCGGCAATATAAATCCCATCCTCATCGTAGCCGTAAGCAGTGACCGCATGCTCGTAAGCCATTAATTTGAAGTTTATGCCTTCGTAACTAGTAAGGTATGGGCTACCCCAGCCTACCCCACTAGGAACCCACACTACTACTGGGCGACCTTTGGAAATTTCGCTTTTAAGTTCCTCTACGCCTCCCGACAACAATTTGGTATTTATTCCACGCGAGTTGAGATAGAGTGCAATCGGTTCAGCATAAATGCCGTAATCTACCGTTCCACCGAATACCCCATTGATATTTCCGCGATAACCGAAATGTGGATTGGGGTTTTGTGGTATAGCGTTAATAAAGTCTAATTCACTGATATTTATGCCCCACCGCCCTAATGCGGCGCGTGTGGCAGCATATTCGCAGCTAAGGGTGCGCTGCTGTGCGTAAACCGGCATGTTATCTATTTTGGAACTGCCAGGTATTGCTTCTGCTTTATAGGCTTGGGCGGGTACGACTTCACCAAATATAGCTAGCAAGTTAATGAGCAAAAAAGTTATCAAAAGAATAAGGGGGGATTTGCGGTGATTCTTATTTACTACTCGCGTTAACATACCAGTTTTATAATTTCCAGTTCTATAACCATATTTAACTAATGCACTTATTAAAAGTAAGCAAGCTTCATCTATTTTAAGCTACTCCTTGACTCAATGCAAAGCAGAATTGCCTATACACACAGGGGTTTGTTTAAAGCTCAATTAGAGTTTCTATATTTCCACAAAGCGTAGCACTGCCTGCCGTCCGATTCGCACCTTTGCCCCTGTTTCAATTTGCAACCATTCGTTAGCGGGAGCCATTACCTCGCCCACTACTACCCCGATACCTTCTCCCAAATCGCGAATGCGCAAAGTTCCAAAACCGTCCCATTCCACCGCAAATTCATTCAAAGCGATGGTGTTATCCCCATCCAGTTGGAAAGCTTCAGAGCCGGGAATTTTTAAGGCAAAGGGCAAACGCCCAAAAAGCGCAGTTTGTCCCGGCTTAATCACGTTTTTTGAAAGTTTGAGCGGCACTTGAGAATCAACCTGTACCTGTAACTTGCGTGGTTCGTTGGGGAATATCCCAAAAAGCGCATCTTTGGCTTTGGTTAAATCATCGGAATAGACCAGCACTTTGAAGCGCATCATTTTGGGGATAGCTTCTAACTGGTAATAAATATCTTTTGGGTAGAAAATTTCGGCTACCTTTGCCATTTTCTGCTGGATTTCTGGCAGCGTACCTTGAAATTGAGCGGCAATCATCAGTTGCATTTATTTTCTACCTCCCCGACTCATGGGTTTTTAGTAACTACCAATTCTGTTACAGCGGTTCCGTCACTCCATTTGCCCATAAAACGTTGCGCCGGAGTGTTGCCAAGCGCACTATCACACTCTTTATTATATAACGCACAACTTTGCAGCGCATCGGTCAATTTCCATATGCCGTAGTAATTCAGCGCATCCTGTGTGCGGCGATTCGTCATGCCATGATCGGCAATTAACGGTGGTGCCCCGTGGCTATCACTGATAACTTTAATGAAATCGCGATTTTCCGACGATATTTGCGAAGTATTTTGCCAGATAACTTTTGAAGGTTTGTCCCCGACTATGATATCCCGGTCTCCTACCAGCACCAGCATTTTCATAGAAGCGGGGATAGCAGGCAAAGCCTCCATCTCTAAGGGGAAACCTCCGATTGCCATTGCCCCGCAATTATTACAACCACCCGGCGTGATGTCAAAAAGAGCACGGGGTTCCGGCAAACCCGCGCTAGCTGCACGCCCTGCCAGATTAGTAGCAATAATACCGCCTGCGCTGTAACCGACCAGCATAAATTTATCCAGTTCAGGTTTGACATTACCGTTTTGTTGTAATTGCGCTAGGGCGGCTTTCAGCGCCGTCAAACTGGTATCAGTAAATTTCGAACCGTTCATATCAAGGATGTTTGCTTGATATACCGGAAAAATCACAATATTCCCGCGCCTAACCAAATGGTCAATCCAGTATTTGTAACTTTGCGGGTTAATATCGGTATAACCATGTAGTAGGGCAATTACAGGTGCGGTAGCGGGTGTGGGGTTTGTAGGTTCAAAAATATAATATTTGCTAGCGCCTTCTCCATAGCTGTTGCTGACGCTTCCACCGTATTTGTAGCTGCTTCCGCCCGGACCTGAGAGTGGTTGTTCCGGTTGGTTTGGTAACTTTACACCGGGTGATATTGTGCTTACGGTCGAGATTCCCTGAGTGGGTATAATCTGCTGAGTTGCTTTATCAGGAACAGGTGTAGAAGTTGCTGCTGATTCGCCACACGCGCCCAGTACCAAAACCAGCAACAATGAAATTGATTGGAGTATTCTCATTGCAAAACCCTATCTTTATTAGATTTCAATTAATTATAACCTATACGAAAGGGTATACCACGCTGTTACAATACTCACAACCGAATCTACTCAAAAGACACAAATGATTCATAGAAAAACCCATATTCCGTTAGCAAACCCTTCTAACATCTGTTAAAATATATACAATACAAAGAATGTGGTAAAATTGTGTGAGATTTGTGTAATCTTATAGATTGGCAACACTTCCCTCGGTCTTTAGAAACTGCTTATCAACGGCGATGAATCTCCAATTAGGAGGGGTAAAATTGAATCAGATGTCGGGTAGTACACCTTTTAAAATTAAGTACCAAGTAGCCGATTTGCTGGTAGCGCCAAAGGGCACCTCGAATGTACTAGGCAATCTCTCAAAGGGTGCTGTAGTTCTGGTGATTGAGGATAGCGATCCTTACTATTTCAAAGTTCAATTAGACAACGGGTTGGCTGGTTACATCTACAAAGCTGCCGGGGAAATTGTGCAGGGTGTAGCACTTTCTAAGTTGCCCCTTATCGATTCTCCTGCTCCTGCCGAAGCTGCCACCAAACCTATAGCCACTAGAAGCGCTAACGGATCCAGCGCTCCTACAGTAGCTGCTCGCGCTCCTCGCCAGGCTGCGCCCAAGTCCGCTCCAGCTTCTACGTCTTCTAGTTCTTCCAGCAATTCTCGTCGCGAATCGTCTGGTCCTGCTACAAGAGTATCATCTGCTTCTACCATCTCGGTAACATCGGCTGAAATTGCGGTTTATGACAAACCGGGCATTATCGGTCGGCAGATTGCTAAGATGCGACGTGGTGAACGCGCCGGGTTACTCTCGGATGACGGCTATTTCTTCCAAATTCAGCTTTCAACTGGGGTTATCGGTTACATACCACGCTACGCTGCGGAGAAGAAATAAGCTAGTCCGCTCAATAATCTAATTTGCAAGCTCTGAATGTACTGCCTATAATGCAGTATAAGCAGGGCTTTTTTGTTTTTTTTCTCTTCTAATAATGAAAAATTACACTATACCGAAACGCGAGTCTTTTCCCATCACCCGCGTTTTGATATAGCTGCTAACCTCCCCCTAAACCCCAGTACTCTTGAATTTTTTCACCTTGACTCTGACAATGGTACGCGGGTCATTTGGATTGTGATCCGGATAATCACGCCCAAAATATTTCTGGGAGAGTTTATCAATATGCTCCTCTGCGCCTTCTTCGGTTATTTCCATTACTTCACCTTGCACATTTATTTGGTGGTAAGGCATTGTAACATCGAAAATACTCAAAGCTATGTTTGGGTTATTACGTAAATTGCTGATCCATTTACGGCTACGTGCCCCATTTAACAAAATATCATCGCCATCTATATCAACCCAAATAGCAGTGGTGCGAGGGGTTCCATCCATGCTTATGGTAGCTACATTAACAAAATTAGGTCCTTCAAATAATTTGCGTTGCTCTGCTGAAAAGATCGACATTTTTAATTCCTCCGATAATAGATTAATACCACCTTTATTTTTACCCTATTTTTACAAAATATGGAAGTTAAACATAGTTATTGTTATATTGCGGATTGGTTTATAATACATCAGGTTATGGAAATGGAAAGGAGTTTGCGATGAGCCTTAAAATTGCCAACATTGTGCTGGATTGTGAAGATTCCGTAAAATTGGCAGAATTTTGGTCGCTTGCAACAGGTTGGGAGAAGCAAGGACCGTTTGGGCAATACATGCAACTGGTTAATCCCAATGAGGCTGAAGCGGGCATCTTATTGCAGCAAGTGTCAGAGAAAAAGACGCTCAAGAACCGTATGCATCTCGACTTTGGAGCGGGCGACCTCACCGGAATGCATGCTGAAGTAGCGCGACTCATCGCTTTAGGCGCTAAGAAAATTATCGAGCGCGCCGAATTGGGTATTGTGTGGACAGTGATGCAAGACCCCGAAGGTAACGAGTTTTGCGTGGCGGCGCATTGATGCCCTACAACCGCTCAAAACTCCAACTAACCATATGCCCATCCTTGTAAGGCATAAAGCCATGGAAAGGGCGCGTGTCGCCATCAAAGACCATTGGGAGAAACAGTCGATCGCTATCCCACAATGGCAAATCCAGAATAGCTGAAACTGGAACCCATTCCAACGTGCCTTCGTGGTTGCCTTCGTGCGGTTCACCGCTCCATTTATCAATCAGATAGATAAAGCCAAACCAATTTTCAGCGTGTTTGCCAAAACCGGGCCATGAGATTGTGCCGCGTAAGTTCAAGGCTTCCACATGGATGCCTGCTTCCTCGAAAATCTCGCGTTTCATCCCGCCTGTTACATGCTCGTTTGGCTCAAGCCGCCCGCCTAACCCGTTATATTTGCCGTAGTGGATATCGTCCGGGCGCTTGTTGCGATGAATCATCAATACCTGCGAACCATCGTGTGAGAGGATATAGCCCAGTGTAGCAAGTATGGGTGTGTACAATGTTATTAATCCTTGCGAATTAAAGATAGTATGGATAAGCAAGTGATGAGACGGAATTAAACTTCCGTCTCTTTGGGTTTAAAGTATTAACCTCGGAAAGTGGCTCCTACTTCTCGAGTCAAGCGCTTCTCGATTTTCTCGCGCAGTTTGTTGCCTTCTTCGTCGGTCAGGTTGCGTTCTTCCGGTTGGAATACCAGACGATACGCAAGGCTCTTTTTGCCTTCTGGAATGGGTTTGCCCCGATACAGGTCAAAGAGGGTGGCGCTTGCCAACAACTTACCGCCCGTTTCGAGAATCAGCTTTTCGATTCTGGAAGCGGGTACGTCCTCCTCCACTATAACCGCCAAATCTTGGGAAAGCATTGGCATGCGCGTAACGGTTTTGTAGGGTACAGGTTGCGCCAACTCTACCATCAGTTCAATGTCGAGTTCGGCAACTCCCACACGCTCTTCCGACAAATCGAAAGCCATCGCCACTTTGGGATGTAATTCACCCAGAATACCGATCTGCTTCTTTTCGCCTTTTACAGTAACGTAAATGGCTGCCGCCCGTCCCGGATGTAGCACTGGTGCTCCGCTTAATGGCTCAAAGGTGATGCCGTTCAGGTTCAGCCGAGTTAATGCTGCTTCCAACACCCCTTTCAGGTCAAAATAATCCAGTTTCTCGGTGTCTTTAACAGCGGTGAAGCGCGAAAGTGGATTGCGCTCTCCGCTCATCGCAATTGAGAGCGTCCTGCGTTCTTCCGGTTGCGGTTCGTTTTCTCTTACCAGATAAACACGCCCAATTTCAAAAATGGCGACACGGTTCACAAAGCGACGATTTTCACCCAGAACTGTTAGAGTAGAAGCCAACAAAGTAGGGCGCATATATTCGTGTTCGCTGCTCAACGGGTTTGCCAGCTTGAGTAATTTCGCCGGATCGCTCCAGCGGTTTTCCGCGCTAACCCCACCAGCATGCAGCTTTTCCAAATCTGCCAAGTTTACCAGCGGGTAAGTGATAATCTCACTCAAGCCGCAAGCGGTTAAAGTGTCACGCATTTTATCCTCAAAGGCGAGTACGCTATTGAAGGTTTGTACAGGTAGTTCCCCGCTCATGCGCTTTTCGGGGATTTTATCGTAGCCGTACATACGCGCCACTTCTTCCACCAAATCGGCTTTGATAGTCACGTCGTTGCGGTAGGTTGGCACGGTAACCGCAAGGCTATCGCCTTTATCCTCGATTACAAACTCTAGTTGTTCCAACATCTCGATGATAGTTTCTTTGGGAATCTCGATGCCTAGCACGCGCGGGATTTCCGAAATCGGTAAGTCCACCACTCGCTGAGGGTGTTTTACCGGGTGCTCATCAATCATTCCTTTAGCGACACGTCCACCCGCCAGTTGTTGAACTAGCTGAATAGAGCGGCGCACTCCTAGCACCGTCAGTTCAGGGTCAACGAAACGCTCGAAGCGTTTGGCAGCTTCACTGACTTTGGCAAAGTACCCGCGCCCGGTTGCCCGGACATTGAAAGAATCCCAGTGCGCCCCTTCCATCGCGATGTTTACGCTGGTATCCTTGATTTCGGAGTCAGCGCCACCCATGACACCCGCCATGCCTACGCTGCGTGCGGCATCCGTTACCAGCAAAACTTCGGGGGTGAAGGTGCGCTCTACGTGGTCAATCGTTTCCATTTTTTCGCCGGGGTATGCCCTCCGCACGATGAATTGCTTGCCGCTAATATCATCATAATCGTAGGCGTGCAGCGGTTGTCCAAGTTCAAGCATCACGTAGTTGGTAACATCCACCACGTTATTAATCACGGGCTGGTCGGTGGCGCGCAAACGATATTGCATCCATGCGGGGCTTTGCCCGATTTTTACGTCTTCGATTACCATCATGCTGAAACGAGAGCAAAGCTCTGGAGCGTCAATTCTGACCGAGATTTTCCCTTCTACGGGGTCGCCATCCTCTACGATTTCGATTTTAGGGAAGCGCACTTTCTGCCCAGTCATTGCTGCTATTTCACGCGCAATACCGAAGATGGATAGGGCGCGTCCTAGGTTCGGGCTGAGGTCGAGGTCAAGAATCACATCGCCTAGCACTTCTTCCAGTGACTTGCCCACCGGGGCGCTAGGGTCAAGTACCATAATCCCATCGAACTCTTCACTCACGCCCAGTTCCAGTTCGGCGCAGGCTACCGCATCGCTCTCTACGCCGCGCATTTTCCCCGCTTTAACGGTGAAGTATGGCAACTCACTGCGCTTGCGTTCTAGCGCGCCTTCCAGTGTTCCATCGGCATGTAGCTTATGCCCGTCAATCAGGCGTGCGCCGGGCAAAGCGAGCGGACATTTGTCGCCTGCTTTAAGGTTCATTGCTCCGGTAATTACCTGATAGGTGCGCGTTCCGTCGGTAATCTGCACCAGCCCTAGCCTGTCGGCGTTAGGATGCTTATCGGTTGAGAGTACCTCGCCTACTACAATTTTATCCCAGCCTGCTCCGGTGCGAATAACCGCTTCCACTTCCAGACCGCGCAGGGTCAAACCGGCAGCAATCTGCTCCGGTGTCCATACAATATCCACGTAATCTTTTAGCCAGCTAATCGGCGCTTTTATCATGGTCTGGTATTCTCCATTAATTATTTATCACGACATATCCCGCAAGATGGGAATTATTGTTATTCCACAACCCGTCCGCTTATCCAGAAGCTACCGGATACTATTCCACCGACTACCGGCTCGCCCTTTACCATTTCCGAGTCGGCTACTACATCTATCGTCATTGCCAGCGTTTTGATCGACATGTAGAGAAACTCATAGCCGCTATCAGGGTTAGTGCGAGTTTCCACCGCCTCAATGTGTCCAGCAAAAATGGCGGTGGCGGGTGGCGTTGTTTGCTCCCCTTCTGGGGGTTGTTGGTAAAGCCCGGTGGGGAAAAACGACTCTGCTGCGAATTTCCGCTGTCTGCTTTGCGAATTGTAATAGGTTTCTTCATCCCGGTAGCATTCCAACTGATGCGCGAAAGCCGCAAGCTGTAGTGTGACATAACCGGGGCATGCCAGATTTTCATATGCCAAATCGAGGTCAGGCACATCTACCACAAAAGGATAATCGCCCTGCTCTGGGTTCTGCTCGTCCGGGTTAGACCAGCAATGCAGGCTACCTTCGAGGGGCCATTCCTCATCTCGCCAGATTTTTGTAATTCCCACTTTTACCCGGCTGCTTCCGTGAAAATGAGGGTTACAGCCGATAATTTTCCCCTCTATGCTTGCGTCAAGCTGTGTCCAAACTTCTACGCCTTCGCCGGGGGCAAGCAAACTGTAATAGCCTAAGTTGGACTGAATTATTCCACCGTTCTTCGCAGAGCGTACGATTAGCGTATTCCAGTCTTCTTGATTTTCGAACCTGTATCCGATACATGCAAAATGGTCAGCCATTTGTCACCTACATGTTGATTTTTAAGCGAACTGTGACAGGAAGCGCAAATCATTGCGGTAGAACTGGCGAATATCATCAATACCGTACTTGAGCATAGAAATGCGCTCCGGTCCCATTCCGGCGGCGTATCCGCTATACACTTCCGGGTCAATGCCCACGTTGCGTAGCACTTGCGGGTGTATCATGCCCGCGCCCATAATTTCCAGCCAGCCGGTATATTTGCAAGAGCGGCAGCCTACTCCCTTGCATACGCCACAGTCAATCGAAAGGTCAACGCCCGGCTCTACATAGGGGAAGTAGTCGCAGCGGAAGCGCACCTTGCGTTCTTGCCCGAACAGGCGGCGTGCAAAGTCCGCCAGCGTTCCGCGCAGGTCTGCCAGCGTTACGTTTTTATCCACCACCATCAGTTCGCATTGGTAGAACATGAACTCGTGGGTGGCATCGGTGGCTTCGCTGCGGTAGCATTTGCCCGGCACAATAATGCGAATGGGCGGTTGCAGCTTTTCCGCCACGCGAATTTGGTTAGGTGAAGTGTGGGTACGCAGCAAGGTTGACTCGCTGAAATAGAAAGTATCGTGCATCGAGCGGGCGGGATGTCCGGGCGGCATATTTAGCAGCTCGAAGTTGTAATAATCCAGTTCCACTTCGGGTCCTTCGTAAACTTGAAAGCCCATTGCCGTGAAACTTTCGGTAATATCGCGCAGAGTCTTGTTGATGATATGGATGTAGCCGGGCGTAACCGGGCGACCGGGTAGCGTTACGTCCACCCTATCGCTGGCAAGGTTCGATTCGATGGCGGCTTCTTTCAAGACCACTGCTCGCTCATCCACTGCGCTTTCCAGCGCTACTTTCGCCGCGTTTACCGCCTGACCTACTGCCGGGCGTTCTTCCGCCGAAACTGCGCCCATACTCCGCAGGAAGCCGGTTAATTCGCCCTTCTTGCCGAGAAATTTTATACGCCATTCGTCAAGCCCGGTGAGGTCTGTTACCACCGCCAGTTCTTCCAGCGCGGTTTCCTTGACCCGGTTTATTTGCTCCTGCAACTGCGACATGTCGCCGATTCCTCCTGAGTTTATAAAATAAAAAAACCGTCCAGCCACCGCCCCAACAGGGACGCGGTAAACCGACAGCTTCCAAATGCGCTATCAGAAAATGCCACGCGGTACCACCCTGGTTGTTTTTCCCATTCTAAGGAAAAACCGCTCAAACGCTCGATAACGGGATGCTTCCGTGCCGGACTACTCACACAGCCTTGCTGCTTTTCACCCGCAAGCTCAGGAGTGAACTTCGGCGCGCCTACTCCGAAAAGGCTTTCAGTCTGCGACCTTTTCTCCCTGAAGGTTACGGCGGGCTTACTCTCTCCGTCTCAGCCTTATTGCTTTCAGCAAGCACAGCCATCTGTACCTACTTGCAAGTAGTAATTTTAGCCTAATTCACGCCATTTGTCCAGCGATTTTTTGGCGTTGAGGTTGATTTGGTAGGGGCGTGGCTCGACACACCCGGTTTTATTTCAAGTAGCGAATCTTTCCCCCTTTGGGTATAATTAAACCGTAGTTGCGTTACCGATAAACTTACACCGGAGTATGCTAATGCCAGAGCAGATACCACAGGTTAAGGTGTTTCTTTCATCGCCGGGTGATGTCAACGAAGAACGTAAATTGGCGTTGGACGTTCTGGCGAATCTGCCCAACCGCCCCTCTTTACGCGACAAGGTGAGTTTCCGCGCGGTGGCATGGGACAAGCTTGGCGCAGGTACGCCGATGATCGCCAGCAAGTCTCCGCAAGAAGCGATTGACGAGGGTTTGCCCAAACCGTCCAAGTGTGACATTGTGGTGGTAATCTTGTGGTCGCGCATGGGTACGCCCTTTAGCTATAAAGGCGTAGCATATCCTTCCGGCACGCACTATGAATTGCTGGACGCGCTGAGCAATCCCCAAACTTATACGCTCATCTATCATCGCACCGAGAAAAAGCTTTTTGATTTTGACGATGATAAAGGCATAGCGCAGTACAAGAAGGTGCAAGACTTTTTCAAGAGCGACATGTTCTACGACCCTGCTACCGGGTATATACAGCGTGGCGTGAATAGCTACGCCAGCCCTGCCGAGTTCAAGGAAAAGTTCGAGACCGACCTTGAAAGCCTTGTCCAGAAACTGCTAAAGCGTCCGCTTGTACCTGCTATTCCTGATTCCACGCCAGAAACAACGCCCCTTTTCACTTCTACTATATGGGATGGTTCGCCCTTTCCCGGCTTGGTCGCTTTCAAAAAGAAAGACGCGCCTATCTTCTTCGGGCGCGAACATGAGACCGATGCGCTGGTGCGAAAGGTGGCGGAGAGTCGCTTTGTGGCGGTGGTGGGCGCATCGGGCAGCGGTAAATCCTCGCTGGTGGGCGCGGGCTTGTTGCCTCGTTTGGAAACAGGCGCAATTCCCGGCAGCAAAGATTGGCGGGGGGTGCAGTTCACGCCCGGAAAAGAACCGTTTGAGGCGTTGTTTGATGCCTTTCTGAATACCTTCGAGTCGTTACGCCCGCATCCGCTTGATTATCCCGACAAGAAGAGAACCTTTATTGAGAATGTACGGCGCGAACCTGCCTATCTCGGCGAAATACTCAAGGCTTCATTGGACACGGTAAAAGCGCCGGAATGGGCGGAAACGCTGCTGTTCATTGACCAATTTGAGGAACTGTTCACGCTGGCAAAACAAGATGCGATAGAACCGTTTACCGCTATGCTAGGCGCACTGGCAAAGCATCCGCGCTTGCGGGTGGTAGCCACGCTACGGCACGATTTTGTGCATCGCGCCATCGAAATCCCCATAATGGCGGAACTGCTGCGACCGGGCTTTTTCAGCCTAGCCGCGCCTACCGCTGCCGCCTTGTCCCAAATGATAGAGCGTCCGGCGGAAATGGCGGGACTGGCATTTGAGGGAGGCTTGCCCACGCTGATTCTGCACGACACGGGCAGCGCTGCCGGGTCGTTGGCGTTGCTGGCGTACTTGCTGGACGAGTTGTATAAGGTGGCGGTGAAGCGCGACCATTGCCTGACCTATGCGGATTACGAGGGGTTGGGCGGGGTAGCGGGGGCAATCGGCAAGCGGGCTGAGCAAGTTTTTGCGCAGCTACCGGGAGAGGAAGAAGCCAAAAAGCGGCTGTTGGGACGGGTCTTTCGGGAGTTGGTGGCGGTCAACGAAGTAGAGGGGCAGTTTGCTGCCACGCGCCAGCGCGTTGAGCATGCCTGTTTCGGGACAGCGGAATTGGAACTGGTGGAAGCCTTCACGCAGGCGCGGTTGCTGGTGATGGATGAAACACAAGTGGAGGTGGCGCACGAGGCGTTATTCCGAAACTGGAAACGGCTGCGGCAATGGCTGGAGGAGGTGCAGGAAGATTTAATCCTCAAACGGCAGGTGAAAAGCGCGGCGGCAGAATGGTTAAAGCGGGGCAAACCCGACTCGTGGCGTTGGCAGCAAGAGCGGTTGCTGCTGGTGTACGAGATGAAGCAGCGTTTGGAGTGGAAGCCGGAGGTGTTGGAAGAAGAATTCATTGAGCCTGAGCAGGCGCGACTGCTGCGGGAAATAACCCTACTGCAAACTACACATGCGCGGAGACGAGAGATAGGAGATAGGCTGAACATAATCGGGGATACTCGGCGAGGGATAGGCACGCCCGAAATAGCGTGGCTGCCTGTTGCGCCGGGCGGGGAAGTGGAAATAGAAAAGGCTACTTTCAAGGTAGCGCCGTTCTACATCGGGCAATATCAGATAACCTATGGGCAGTATGAAGCCTTTGTGAAAGCGGGGGATGGCTACCAGAACCGGGAGTGGTGGGCAGGATTTCCGAAGGATTACCAACCGCAAAAGCTGGCTGAACAGCGCACCAAAACGTGGAATAACCCGCGCGATACAATCTCTTGGTATCAGGCGGTGGCATATGGGCGGTGGTTGAACAAACGGATGCGGGGCTTACAATTGGGCAATCCGGGAAATGCGCAGGGTACGCCCTTGGTGGTGGGTGAAAACGCGCAGATACGGCTGCCTACGGAATGGGAATGGCAGTGGGCGGCGCAGGGGGGCGCGGAAGCGCGGGAGTACCCATGGGGCGAGGAGTGGCGAGAAGGCTATGCCAATACCGCAGAGGCGGGGCTGAACCGGGCGGTGGGCGTGGGCATGTACCCGCAAGGGGCGGCGAAATGCGGGGCGTTGGATATGAGCGGAAACTTGTGGGAGTGGTGCTTGAACAAGTATGGGAAGCCTTCGGAAGTGGTGGTGGATGGTAGCGGAGATAGTCGAGTGCTGCGGGGCGGCTCTGACGGCAGCAATCAGGCTAATGCGTCCTGCGTGTACCGCAACCTCTTCAACCCTTACAACGATTTCCTCAATTATGGTTTTCGGGTGGTGGTTTGTGCCCCTATGCGCCACTCTGAACTCTGAATCCTCTGATCTCTGAGCCTCTGGCGCTCTTTCCTCTAAATTAACCCAAAAATCTGGGGAGAGGGTAAGGTCAAGGGGGTAAGGAGTAAAGGGAATTCCGTACGCGCGAAGCGCCGCCCGAAAATTGGGGGGTTGGGGCTGGACACGCCCGCGTGGGGTGGCGGGGATGGGTGCAACGGCATGAAGGGCGGTTCACGAACCGCCCCTACGGGTTAAAACGAATCGGGAAATTAATTGGTTTGTTGTCGCAACGCCTCGAAGATGATGAGGCTGGCGGCGATAGAGGCATTGAGCGATTCTGCGCCACCGGGCATGGGGATGTGCAGAAGGCTATTGGCGGCTTTCCAACCATCCGCGCTAGGTCCGTGCGCCTCGTTGCCGATGATTATGGCGGTCGGCTGATTCCAATCCACCTCGTACAAGCTCACGCCCGGCAACGCGCGATAGCTCGCCCGCGATTCGCCCCCTTCGGAGATTTCGCCTTCTGCCAATAACACCTGCTTAATACCCAAATTCTTGAGCTGCTTTACTAAATCAGCCCATTTCTGGTCGAACCGGGTAGGCACATGAAAATGTGCGCCCATTCCGGCGCGTACCGCTTTGGGCGAATAGAAATCCACCGAGCTTTCGGTGAGCCAAACCGCCGCATTGCCGCTTGCCCATGCCGAGCGCAACACCGTACCGAGATTGCCGGGGTCTTGCAAGCCATCGAGAATCAGGTGCAGCTTTTTCGCGGCGAACTGCTCATCTTCCCATGTCAGGAAAGGGATGGCGGCGGCTACTCCCTGCGGGGTTACGGTATCGGAAGCCGCTGCGATTATTCTTTCTGTAACCGGGTACGCGCCCTTTTTTTGCTCCACCATTTCGCTCAGGTCGAACAATAAGCTGCGCCCCGACTCGGTTTTGCGAAGCGAATCCGGCTCAAACAGGGTGAAGGTAGGGGCGATTGCCGCTTTCAAGGCTTCTTTAACCAGCCTGACCCCTTCAATCAGGAAGTGGCGCGAGGCGTAGCGTTCCTTTTTGTTGAGCAGCAAGCGCACAAACTTTGCCTTGTCATTTTCAAGGCTGGTGATAAAACCGCTCTGGGACAACTCAATTTCCGGTTCGGGCTGGGGCTGCGGTTTCTTGAAGTCACTTTTAGGAGGGGCGCTCTTTCTGGCTGAACCAAATGGCGCGGGTCGGCGTTTTTCGGGCATAAAACCTGCTCAAATTTATAAGGGCGGTTTCACACCGCCCCTGTAGTTTCTTACTTCTATAATTATTGCGCTTAAGCGGATTTGGCTACTGCTACGGGCGCAGTTTGGTTTTTTCTGGCAAGCTCCACGATTTCCTTGAAGGCTTCCGGATCATTTACTGCCAATTCTGCCAGCATCTTGCGGTCAACCTCTACTCCGGCTTTGGTCAAACCTTCAATCAAGCGATTGTAGGGCAAACCCAGTTCGCGGGAAGCGGCGTTGATACGCTGAATCCATAGCGCGCGCATATCACGTTTGCGCGTTTGTCGGTCGCGATAGGCGTAAGCAAGGGCTTTCATGCCTATCTGCTTTGCCATCCTATACTGTCTGCTGCGTGCGCCGCGGAAACCTTTCGCTGCTTTTAGAATCTTATCGTGCCTGCGTCGGGTCGCTGCGCCGTTTGTTGCTCTGGGCATTTATAATACCTCCATAAATTGACCGTCAAGGTCAAATTCTAATCCCCTAAAACCCGGTGAGGGTGGTCTGGCACGGGCGCAGCCAGCCGGGGGTAACCAGAAATTCTAACTAATCAAGACCGTAGGGTAGCGCCTTCACAACATGTTTACTAAGCGCGGGATTCATCACGAGGGATTTATCCGCCAAATATTTGTTACGCTTAGCGCGCTTTGCCCGGAAGTGATAGCGACCTACTTTAGGGGTCATCACCTTCCCGGTTGCGCTCAGTTTGAAGCGCTTTGCCGCACCCTTATGGGTTTTGAGCTTGGTCATTTGCGCTTTGTCCTTTCAGTGAGCTTGCTCAGTGAGCTTGCCAGAAACATCTTTACATGATAATGCGCCGAACCAATAAGTTCCAGCGCATTGCACGAATAGCAATAATAACATGGACGGCTAATTAATTCAAATTTTTAGCTCTGCATCACGCTCGTCTCGATGAATTGCCCGTCTTTCATGTGCAACACCCGGTCGGCGCGTGCTGCCACTTTGGGGTCGTGCGTAACCAAAATAACCGTCAAACCCAATTCATCCCGCAGTTTGAAAATTAATTCCAGAATCTCCTGTCCGCGTTCGCTATCGAGGTTTCCGGTAGGCTCATCTCCCAACAAGATGGCGGGTTGATTGGCAAGGGCGCGGGCAATGGCTACTCGCTGCTGCTCACCGCCGGATAATTCTTTAGGCTTGTGCTTCAAGCGATGCCCAAGCCCCACCAATGTTAGCAACTCGGCGGCGCGTTTTTCGGGCTGGAAGCGGCTTTTATCGTCAAATTGCACCGGCAGCGCCACATTTTCCAATGCGGTCAACGTAGGGACAAGGTTAAAGAACTGAAAAACAAAACCAATAGTGCGGTTGCGCACGTCCGCCAGTTTGTCTTCGGAAAGTCGGCTGAGTTCTTGCCCGGCAACCGTAATTGAGCCACTGGTAGCGGTATCCAGCCCCCCGATTAAGCCCAACAGCGTAGTTTTGCCGCAACCGCTAGGTCCTACAATTGCCACCACTTCGCCCTGCTCTACTTTTAGGTTTACTCCCCTTAAAATACTGAGCTTTTCGCGTCCCATTGGGAGTTCTTTTACCAGATTTTGCGCCTCTAGTATGGTCGGCATATTTATCCTTTCAAGCTGTTATTCATATCGCAAAACTACCAGCGGTTTTTCTTGCACTGCGCCCCACGCGCTGATTAATGTAGCTACCAACGCCAAGCCGATGCTTAGCAGCATGAGAAGCGCCGCAACTCCCGGCGACCATGTAAAGGTTATCGCGCTTGCGCCCCGCCCATCTGAGGGTGAGGAAAAGGTGTTAACACCTAGCGCCAGTAGGATGCCTGCGCCTATCCCGATCAAGCCACCCAAAAAGCCTACCAAACCGCTTTCCCACAGCAGGATACTCATAACCCGCCTGCGCTTTGCGCCTACCGCTTTAAGCACGCCGATTTCGGTGCGCCGTTCCAGCACAGCCAGCGCCACATTGTTCGCTACCAATATTGCCCCACTGAACAGGCTCAGCAGACTTAGAATTAAGGGAAACGCCAAAATTTGGTCGAGAAGCCGATTAAAGGTATCTATCAGATCGTCCAAATCTAGCACCGTTGGCACAATAGCTTGCGCGTTCTGAAGCGCGGCTTGCTTGAAGGGGCGATCTATGAGCATATAGTAGAGGGTAAAGGGTGTGCCCAGTTTGGCTACCACATTATACGGGACAACATAGCTGTCCTCAAAATTTACAAAAGAGGTAAATTCTTCGGCAATACCTACCACTTCAAGTTCGGTAGTTTGGCTGGTTTGCCCTGTAGTGGATTGAGGTCGCACCGTTAGCTTGTCACCCGTTTTGAGTCCAAGCGCATCGGCAGTATTTTTGTAGAGTAAAATCACGTTCTGATCGGCATCTTCGGGGGTAAGGTTACGTCCAGCCGCAATTTTCTGGGTAGCGGTGTTTCCGGTAGATTCCCCGTTTATGTAAGCTCGCCCATCTAGGGTAATAGTAATGCGACCACCCGATGGGGTGCTGCCGTTTATCGCTTCAAGTCTTACGCTGGCAAAATTGCTTGGAAAGACTTTTTGCATGCCTTGTATTTGTTTGAGGCTGGCAATATTGTTAGCGGTAATTTCGGGGGTGTTACCGCCTGCCAGTAGCCCGGTAAAACCGATAGTGTTATAGCCTAACTGAATGTCGAAAGCCTCTCGGATGGAGGATTTCACGCTGTCAGCCACAAAGGTAATAAAGCTGATGAAGAATAACCCCACTACCATGACCATTACGGTGGTAGCAGTGCGCCCCCTATTGCGGCTGAAACTACGCACCGCCATTTTGATAGCAGGGTTGCGAGGCGTAGGCAACAAACCGAACAACAGAATTATGAGCCATAGCACTCCCACTAACACCGCCATCAATAACAGCGTGATAAAGGCGATTATCACTCCCAACACGAGGTTTTTAATCAAAACACCCGCGATGATTCCTAGCGCAAGAGTCATTAATAGTAGGATGATGAAGCCCGGAATACCGCCGATGCGTGGCACCATCGTAGATTGAGCGCGTAGCACTACCGCCGGGCGTACTCTGGCAGCGGCATAACTCGGCAGGAAGCCAAAGACTCCCGATGTGATTACGCCCACCAACATACCTATAATTATAGGTCCCGGGTAGAGCGACCAAACCAGCGGGCGGGCAAAGAAGCCCTCGGCTACTCCTTTTATGCCAAGTCCTAGCAACTCACCCAAAATAACGCCCAATAGGCTGCCCATTATGCCTAGAAATAAGGCTTCCAGCGTAAAGATGAAAAGGGTCTGGCGCGTTTTCAAGCCAAGCGCTTTTACGGTAGCGATTTCGGTGGTGCGCCGCCCGATAACCACCAGCATGGTATTGATTACCCCGATGCCACCTACGAGCAACGATAGCAACCCGATATAGGACAGAAAATCTTGGGTAATACTGATGCCTTTGGTTAGCTGGCTCTGGATTTCGTAAGCAGTATCGCCTCTAAAGCGCGTCCCGCTAGTCAGGGTTTGTTTGGCAGAGTCTAATACTTTGTCGCTAGAAGTTTTAACGAAGACTTGGGAGGGTAAATTGTCGGCAGCGTCATACATACTGGCGGAAGTTGGTATAGATGTAATCATAAAGCCGAAGAATTGCCCCGGCCCAAAGATTACCCCTGGCAATACAATATTACTCTCCCCAACCACTTTGAGCTTGATATTTTGCCCGTTGCTCCCAGAAGCTTCCAAATCCTGTCCGAGCTTTAGTCCGAGCTTTTCCCATAGGTTTTTACTGACCACTACCGTACCGGGTTGCCCAATTAGCTCACGTAGATTTTTACCTTTTGGCTCTATTATTTCAAAATTGCCGTAGAGCGGATAGGTAGCCGGATCAACCGCGTATAGCGTGGGTGGAAAGCTGAAATAGTTGCGCAAACGGATAGTGCTTTGCACAATCAGGGGAGACCATTCTGTTATTACACCATCGGATTTAAATTTATTTAATCTATCTTGATCATCGGTGGTAAATACCCGGTTAGTGTTGGTATTGGTGCCGCGAGAGTTAGCTATTCGTAGAACAATATCGCCCCCTGCCTGAGCTTTGGTATCGCCCGTCAGCGTATCCTGAATACTGCTGCCCAGTACCTGTAACGCTACCAATGCTGCTACGCCAACCGCTACACACAAGATAGCAAAAAAGCTGCGTTGCCCTCCACGCAATACCGAACGCCAAGCATAGGTAAAATAAAATTTAAAGCGTTTCAATGTCTCACCAATCCTTAAATTGTGACTATTCTAAGCGCACGCTATGTAGTATTATACACATGTAGAAAGGCAAAAGTTTCAGAAGCTTTCAAGGTTTGACAAACAAGGTGCTAGGTCTTATAATTATCACCTGTAAAAAGCTACAAAATTATGCGCGTGTAGCTCAGTTGGATAGAGCGTTTGGTTGCGGACCAAAAGGTCAGGGGTTCAAGTCCCTTCACGCGTATCAGCAAAATAAGAAATCCTTAACCGCCTATTTGGGCGGTTTTTTTTATTCATAAGCAAAGGAAGGAAAAATGGAAAAGGCTGATTATATATTGGCGGGTGGCACAGTAGTGCTGATGGATGAAGCCCGCACCGTAATTGAAGATGGCTCTATTGCAGTAAAAGAAGATAAAATTCTGGCAGTTGGCACTACCGCAGCTATAGCAGCACAGTACGATGCCGTTGAAGTTGTAGATTGTAGCGGTCAGGCGATAATTCCCGGTTTGATAAATGCCCATACCCACGTGCCTATGACTTTGCTGCGTGGCTTAGCCGATGACTTGCGGCTAGATGTGTGGCTGATGGGTTACATGATGCCAGTAGAACGCGAATTTGTTAACCCAGAATTTGTAAGATTGGGGACAAAACTGGCGTGCGCGGAAATGATTAAAACCGGTACTACCTGTTTTAACGAAATGTACTATTTTGAAGAAGAAATAGCTGCTGCTACTGCTGAGGCAGGCATGCGCGGAGTGCTGGCTCAGAGCGTTATGAAGTATCCTAGCCCCGACTCGGCGAGTTATGAAGATGCGTTGGCACGCACCCGCGAATATATCCAGCAATGGAAAGGACATCCCCTGATTGTCCCGGCGGTTGGTCCGCATTCTCCCTATACCTGCCCACCTGAAGTTTTGCGAGCTTGTTCTGCGCTGGCGCAGGAATTTGATGTACCTCTACATATTCACATTTCCGAAACCGCGCTCGAAGTTGAAAATATGCGCAAGGAAAATAATATGCCGGTGGTTCCTTGGATTAAGAAGCAGAACATACTGGATGCCAAAGTTATCGCCGCGCATTGTGTACATATAGATGAAGGTGAGATACGTACCCTTAAACATGCGGGGGCAGGTGTGGCACACAACCCCACCAGTAATCTGAAACTTGCCAGCGGTGTTGCGCCTATCGTTGCAATGCTTAATATCGGGGTAAACGTGGGCATCGGTACCGATGGACCTGCCAGCAATAACGATTTGGATATGTTCGAGGAAATGCGCCTTGCCGCCTTACTGGCTAAAGGCTTTTCCGGCGATCCCACCGCCTTGCCTGCCGCCGAAGCTTTTGCAATGGCTACTATCTACGGAGCGCGTGCCATACACATGGGTGATATTATCGGCTCACTTGAACCGGGAAAACGTGCCGATATTGTGGTTGTCGATCTCAGCACGTTACACAACACTCCACGTTTCCAGCGCAGCCCTGACGCGATTTACTCGCAATTGGTTTATGTCAGCAAAGGTAGCGATGTATCTCACGTGATTTGTAACGGGCGTTGGTTGCTGCGTAATCGCAAACTTTTGACGCTGGATGAAGCCGAACTATCCCGCGAATCGGCGCTGGTAGCGCAGAAAATCGACAAGTTTTTGCTGGCGCGTGAGGGCGATATTGTACGTAAATTGCTGGCATTGGGCGGCTTAAGCCAAGAGGAGAGCTTCGAGGTACAGGTCAAGGCACATCTGGATGATCTGACGATGGTTGAGAAATTCCTGCACGACCCTGAGCTAACGATAATGAAATCTTCACGCTATCGCCAGTACGATACCTATTTCTCTTTTGATTTGGCAGGACAGGGGCAATTACGTATCCGTGAGGATATTTATCTCGATGAATTTGATCGCCCCACCCCGCGTAGTCGCTATCGCCTTACTCTAACAGGGGAAGCCTCCGAACATGAGTATCCGCTTGGGGTAATTTTGAGTCGCGCTCGCTTTACCGCTTCTGCCGAACAATCGGTACGCTTTTATCGTGAATATTTGAACCCTTCCGAAGAGCGTGAAATCGTCAAATTGCGGCGCAGACATCGCTTCCTTTTCCACGATACCCAGTTTGCGATTAATATAGATCGTCTTACTGCGCCTGAGCGACCCGGATATTATGTGGAAATCAAAAGCCGCACATGGTCGAGCCGCGACGCTGAAAATAAAGCCGACTTTATTGTAGAGCTATTGGCTAAACTGGGGATTGCAGAAAGCCACTTGTTAAAAGCCGAGTATTATTCGCTGGCTACGAGAGAGTAACCCTATATGTGGGCGCCTCTACTGATACTCACTCCGCTGTGGCTGGCTGGCATTTTCCTGCAAGGCTGGTTGGTATTTGAAACGCGGTGGTTGTGGGTAGGGGTAGGGGCTTCCATTTTGATTGCGCTTTTCTACTGGCTGGTTAACCGTAGTTCTGAATCGCTAAAACGCTTGCCCATAATGCTACCGCTTTGCCTGCTTTTTGTCTGTGCCGGAGCTTTGCGCTACCAAATGTCGCTATTACCGGAAGGGTCGGAGAGTATTACCTACTGGGCAGGCGATAAAGACGGTGTGCCGGAGTTGCGGGTGATTGGCTTGATAGCCAACGACCCGATTTATAGCGAAAAAGGCGGCAGCTTTCGCCTGAATACCACTCAACTATTCCCCCCCGGTGGCAGAAGCTTTGGTTCGGTAGCGGGCGATATTTTTGTTACCTTTGAGGAAGGCGTTATTGTTCAGCCGGGTGATCAGGTAGAGCTTTCCGGTCAATTGCGTCTTCCTGTCGAATTTACCGAAGACCAATTTCCATACCGCGATTATCTCAAGCGGCAGGGAATTTATGCCGTAATGTACAAGCCGTCAGTGGAAGTGGTAGCGACCGGGCAAAATTTCTTTCTGTTTCGCTGGCTTAACACTCTCCGAAATAACTCGCTTGAAATTATCCGTAACTTTATGCCTGCCCGCGAAGCCGGGCTGTTGGGTGGTATTCTGCTTGGTGAACAGCGCACGCTTGACCCACAGCTCAAGCAAAATTTTCAAATTACCGGCAGTTCTCACATAATAGCTATTTCAGGGGCGAACATTACTATCGCGGTAGGGGCAATGATGTTATTGTTCCAACGCTTGTTCCGCAAGCGTACTGCCCTCATTCTCTCACTCGCGGGTGTGTCGGGTTATGTACTGTTGGTGGGCGCGTCACCGGGTGTAGTGCGGGCGGGAGTGATGGGCGGTTTTGCTATAGTGGGTTTATTGTTAGGGCGTGAGTATCTTTCATTATTGGGGCTGGCGGGCACAGTATTTTTGATGACTCTAGCCTCTCCACAAGTGTTTTATGATATTGGTTTTCAGCTATCTTGCCTTGCTACGCTTGGTTTGATTCTGATTGCTGCCCCTTTACAAAAATATCGCTGGGTGCAAAATTTACCTCCTCTCTATCGTGAAGGGGTAGTTATGGGGGTTGCCGCCGAGCTTATGACGCTACCATTGGTGATTTTTTATTTCAAGCAACTTGCTTTATTCTCATTGCCGGTCGGGGTAGTAGGCTTACCAGCCTTGCCTATGATAATGGCAAGTGGCGCACTGTTGGTAATAGGCGGTTGGTTATTTGCCGCATGGCTTCCGCTATTAGTAAATATACTAGGCTGGCTTTCATGGTCTTTTGTCGTATATCTAGCGGAGGTGGTAAATTTCTTTGCGGCTATCCCATTCGCGGCTATCTCTGTACCGCAATTGCATCCGGTTTGGCTGGTAATATATTATGGTCTGCTGGCTTTTGGCATAAGCTATTGGCGAGCTATGCCCGATAGCCCATATCGGGTAAACCTCAATCGGCTTATTCGTTCGCCAGCAGTTTTACCACTTCTTTTGGGTATTACTGGGCTGGTGTGGCTTGCGATATTTTTTGGTTAATTTTGGGAAAATAGTTTCGCAACTCAGGGAGAAGGTTAGGCTTTTTAATTACACCCTTTAGTCTTATCCCGTATGTATCCTTTGATTCCCCATCATAATCGTTTAGGAGTAAGAATTCTGTAGCTTCTAAACCTTCCGTCCTCTGGATTTCCTGACATAAAAGGATACCCGGTTTTGAGCTTAATATGTTATCGGCTATAACAATTTGAGGTTTGTACTCAATTGCTTTAGAGTAGCCTTCATTAAATGATCGTGCATGAATTACTTCATATCCGGCGGGTTCAAGTATTCGTTGAATGAAAGAACGGAGCGATGGTTCTTCATGGATAAACAAGATTTTCAAATGTTTGCCTACTCTAAGACTAAAAATCACCCTAAAAGCTGTTTAGAGTATATCAAAGAATTTGTAAAAAGTATAGGTAATATTTATACATCGTTAAGATTATTTTATTATTTTTAGAGATTTTACCTTGAATATAAAAATCTTGTTAAGGTTTTGTTAAGGTTATTACTTCCAATAAAAGTTCCAAATAAAGTAAAAACCAAGCCTTGTCACTTAAACGCATTTTTTTAAACTTATATCTATCTTTTAGCCGGATATTACCTTATAATAGCTTGGCTTATTAGGAACGCAACTGGAAGGAGAACGGTTGGATGCTGCAACCCTCAGATCACAAGCTGCCTGAGAACAGGGCGCGTTTTCGCAAAAGCCTGTCTGATTTGCAGGACAGCTTAATAGATATGGCAAGCATGGTCGATAAGGCGATGCATCTTTCGCTTTATATTATGAAGACTCGCGACCACCGTCAGGCTGAATCCCTTATCCGTGCCGACTCCGATATCAATACCAAACGTTATGAGTTGGAAGAAGAAGCAATGCGCTTGCTGGCTACCCAACAGCCTGTTTTGTCTAGGGATTTGCGCCTAGTAGCAGCCGTTATGCATATTGCCGGTGAGTTGGAACGCATGGGCGATTATGCTAAAGGCTTGGCACGTATCAGCGAGAAAATGGAAGGACCTTCCCCAACCAGTGCTATTGTATTTATGGATAAGATGATGCAAATCTCGCGCGAGATGTTAAACCATTCGATTGACGCTTTTATTAAAGGCGATGTGGAATTGGCACGCGAGGTTATAAGGCGAGATGATGAGATTGACGCGCTTTACAACGAAGCCTATCACGATTTGCTGAAACGTATGATGGAAGATAACAAGATAGTGGATCTTGCGACTTATATGCTTTGGGCAGTACACAATGTTGAGCGTTTGGGCGATCGGATTACCAACATTTGTGAAAGAATCATCTTTGTAGAAACCGGTCAAACCCTATCTTATCACCCTCATATGCACGTTGACTAGAAGAGAATATAAGTAAAATGAATCTTGGAATTGCAGGTAGAGTAGCAATAATTTCTGGGGGCAGCAAGGGTATTGGACGCTGCACCGGGCTGACGTTGGCTGAAGAAGGTTGTTATATCGCTTTTTCAGGGCGAAGTCTTGAATCTCTGGAGAAAACTCGGCGTGAGTTTGAAGCAGCTTTTGGTAGAGAAGTCCCTGCCTTTAAGCCTCAACCCGATTTACCCTTAGCTTTTCCCTTTCAGGGCGATATGAATAATCCCGTAGATGTCACCCGTTTTGTGGAGCAAGTGCATGCTACCTATGGGCGTATTGATATTGCCGTAAATAATGTAGGCGGTTCTTTTGGCGGTGGCGGCTTTGCGCAATCCAGCGAAGACCAATGGCGCAAGGTTTTTGAAATTAATCTTTTCGCTTCCTATAATCTCAGCAAAGCGGTTGTACCCTATATGCAAGCCCATAACTGGGGGCGTATTATCAATGTTGGTAGCGTATGGGGACGCGAGGGTGGCGGCGGTTCTGCTTATAATGCCGCTAAGGCTGCCGAAATAAGCCTTGCCAAATCAATGGCAACCGACCTTGCCCGTTATGGTATTCTGGTGAACAGCGTTGCACCCGGTTCAACTATCTTTCCCGGCGGAAGTTGGGCACGTAAGGTAGAGAGTGACCCAGAAGGAATGGCAGAGTTCGTAAAGCAAGAAATGCCGCTTGGTCGCTTTGGTACTCCCGAAGAAGTGGCGAATGTAATCGCCTTTCTCGCCAGCGAACGTGCCAGCCTTGTTACCGGAGCATGTTGGTCGGTAGATGGAAGCCAAGGCAGGAGCAACATTTAACAATTCCTATCTTAATGTTAATATCTGCAAACCTTCGCTGCCTTTGAAAGATCGCTTACCCGGTTCGCCGAAAGTATAATCTGCGCTTTTGGTTTCTATCATACATGTTATAATTTCTCCCTCAGCTTATATTGAAACCCTCTGCTGATTCCAAACAACTGGAAGGGTTTTTAAGTATACTAAGAGCACAGATTAAGTTATACATCGTAATTAGTGCCAGTATAAACCTGAGGGAAAATGCATATACTTTTTACTAATAACACGCTAGATTCATTTGCGGGTTCTGAGCTTTATATATACGATCTTGCCAGAGAACTAAAAGCACGTAATCACCAGATTACCTGTTTTACCCTTAATGCAGGAAAGGTTGCGGATAAGCTCAAGGAATTCGGGATTGAAACCACTAATGATTTGAGTACCGTTAAAGATATTGATGTTATTCACGCACACCATCGTCACGAATTTAAGATAGCGGCTGCTTACTTTCCCTTTACTCCGCTGGTTTATGTCAGCCATGGTCCACTCCATCCTCAGGAACGCCCTACCGGCGGTAAAAACCTCATTACTCGCTATGTGGCTGTAAGTGAAGCTGTGGGCAAGTTGCTAATAGAGACTGAGGGCATATCACCAGACCTAATAGATATTGTTCCAAATTTTGCAGATATTCCCCGTTTTACCGCAAAAAACCGTATTGCCGAAAAGCCCCAACGTGTATTGATAAACTCCAGTTATTACGAGATAAATGACATTATTCGTGAAGCCTGCACCCTTGCCGGTATTCAGGAAATTGAGAAAATTGGCGCACCTTCCAAATTAGTATGGGACGTTGAAAATTATATTGAGCGCGCCGATTTGGTAATAACTGTTGGCAAAGGGGCGATTGAGGCTATGGCAATGGGTCGTGCTGTGATTGTTTACAGACCGGTAGGCGCGGATGGCATGGTTACTACCGAAAACTTTGAAAAACTATGTGCCAATAATTTCAGTAGTCTAGCTTTTTCTTTTCACTATGATGCTGCTCAACTGGCGGCTGAAATTAATAAATATAACCGCGAAGACGCTGAAGCGGTTATGTATCGGGTGCGCCAGGAAATGGATGTCAGTTGCGCTGCGGATAAATTGCTAAATGTTTACAAGCGTGCCATTGCTGATTTTCAGTCCCGCTGGACTGCTGCTGCTTATCTAGAAAAAACTCAAGCCATGTTGAAGGACTTGGGAGATTATTTAATCTTTCTCAAGGATCAGGATACTAATAGCGCCGGGTTACTGGTAAAAAAGAACAGGCTTTTTGAGAAAGTGCTTGATGCTCCTAACTTGAGCAAGGAATTGCAGAGCTACATTGAAACCATTTTTTATGAGTTTACGACTCTAGAAACCACCTACAACCATGCTGCGCAAGACTTTAAAACCCTTGAAGCCCATAATCGCGAATTGAAAGCTTTGCTTGACAAAATTTCTGCGGGGCGCGTTATGCGTCTAATGGGGTTTGTTTCAAATGCTCGGAAGAAATTCAAACTCTTATTTATAAAAAAAGCTAGTTTCTAGACTCTAACTTAGATTAGATTTTGTTTCCCTAATACCGATCTCACTTGGTAGTCTGTACTACAGTAACGCAAGCCTGAATCGGTTAATTCTTATGATAGAACATTTTATAGGCAAGGAAGATCCCTTTTTATGAAAATCGAAAATCTGGAGGTAGTTAATGGCCACGCAGACTCGGCAAGCGCCGCGTAACGCTACGGAAACACCCAAGTCGCGTATAACAACACGCATGGTAATGGTTCTGGGTATGGAGCCTTACAATATGGCTCATCTAACCGATTTAGGCAAACGTGCTGCGGTGGATATGCCCGGTTTCGACTTTAAAGTTTTCCCCGATACTGCCGTTGAAAAAAATAATCCTGAAGCGCTCGCCGCTATCAAAGAATGCGATTGCTTTTTTGGCGCACTTATTCAGGGTGGTGAGTTGTCCGAGAAGTTGGTAGGTTTACTGGCAGAAGCCCAACCTAAAGTGACGCTCGTCTTTGAAAGTACCCCTGAAGCGATGGAGCTAAACCGGGTCGGGTCTTACTCTACCAAAAAAGCGGATGGTAGCAAAGGGGAAATGCCTAAACCGGTAAAAGCGCTTGCCAATCTGTTAGTAAAAGGGCGCGAGGAAGACGCTTATTATAGCTATATCAAACTCCAGAAATTTACTAACCGCTTGATGAAGTTTATGCCTAACAGCGGTAAGATGGCAGACCTAAAGCACTGGATGACCATCAGCACCTATTGGACTAACAATTGCGACCAAAACGTAATCAATATGTTCCGTTTCATCGGTCGCGAACTATTTGGTTATAAAATTGCCAAAATAGAAGAGCCACTAGAATTGCCGGCTATCAGTTTCTGGCATCCTGACCTAGATAAATTTGTTGCCAAAAGTAAGGATTATCTTGATTGGGAAAAGAAGACCGGGCGTTGGGATGGCAAAAAAGGCAGTAAAGCCACCGTTGGGGTTCTGTTTTTCCGACTCCATCTGCTGAACGGGCATAAATATATTGCCGATATAATCCGCGCCTTGGAAAAAGAGGGTTTGCGGGTTCTTCCGCTGTCGGTGACAGGGGTCGAAGGTCACGTGGCGGTACGCGATTATTTGACTGAACTTGGGGTGGATTACCTGATTAGCACACTTGGCTTTGGTCTGGTTGGCGGGCCTGCCGGAAGCACCAAGCCCGGCTTGGCAGCACAAGCCAGTAACGATATTCTCAGCAAACTAGATGTAGCCTACACCGTAAGTCAACCGCTATTAGTACAGGATATCAAGAGTTGGAAGGAACAGGGCGTTAACCCAGTATCGCAAATATTCTTCTATTCTCTACCCGAAGTAGATGGCGCGATTGCCCCAGTGGTGCTTGGTGGGGTGAACGGTCAGGCGATTGATCTTTTGCCCGATCGTGTAGATCGCATGGTAAAGCTGGCGCGCAAGTGGACTACCCTGAAGCGAAAAGCCAACCGCGAAAAGAAAATTGCGATTCTGGTTTACGATTATCCCACCGGGCAGGGTAACCTTGCCACCGCTGCTTTGCTGGATGTTCCATCTTCTACTCTTAAGCTATTGCATCGGCTTAAGGCAGATGGCTACACGGTTGGCGATATTCCCGAAACCAAAGAAAAATTGATTGAGCTTTTGCAAGCATCACTGAATCAGGATGACCCAAGCGTATCCAAAATTACTTCGGCGGTAGAGGATTTCTACAAGCAAAATACTCCATATCAGCAACAGCGCATCGAAAATCGTTGGGGCGCCCCTCCGGGAGAAATTGCGCCTGCCGGACGCGACAAGATTCTGCTGGGTGGACTTAATTTCGGCAACGTTTATGTAGGGGTGCAACCGCGCCTGGGTATTTCAGGCGACCCGATGCGCCTGTTATTCGATAAGGAAAACGCGCCTCACCACCAGTACATCATGTTCTATCGCTGGCTGCAAAACACTTTCAAAGCCGATGCGGTGGTACACATGGGTATGCACGGTACGGCAGAATGGTTGCCCGGTCAGCAACTTGGTCTGACCGAGACATGCTGGCCCGATACCGTGTTGGGCGAAATCCCCAGTCTGTATGTGTACCCACTCAACAACCCTAGCGAGGCGAATATTGCCAAGCGGCGCGGTTATTCTGTAATCGTCAGCCATGCAATTCCGCCCTACAGTCGCGCCGGGTTATACAAAGAGTTTCTGGCTCTCAAAGACCTGCTGAATGACTGGCGTGATGGTCAGCATAATGTTGAATTGTCCGATGCGATTCTTCTGAAACTCGACCTGACCCACCTCTCCGATGATATTGTCAAGCTTGACGGTGAGAGCTTTGCGGATTATGCCAGCCGCGTTTGGGTTTATCTGGGACAAATGGAACAAACCCTGATTACAGGCGATTTGCATGTGCTGGGTGATGCCCCTTCTGCTACTGAACAGGTCGCGCTGATTGCTGAAGCCCTCAAACTAGAGCGCAACGGTCATTCGCTGGCTCAACTAGCGCTGAGTCTCTTCAAAACCGACGTTGCTGCGGCTGCGGCTGACAGCGGTAGCGTCGGCTTTACCCATAACTACGAAAGCCTTTGCGGGCGGGCGCGTCGGGGGGATAGTGTAGCGATGGAATTGAAAGAGAAAGTGGATAACTGGTGTGAGCAATTTGTAACTGCTGCTATAGTTCAGAACGGACGTGTCCCTAACGCCGATAAATTTACTTCTGACGAGAAGCAAGCTGCTCAAGAACTTATGGCTTATGGGCGGCAAATGCTGGTTGGTTTGATCAATAATGATCGCGAACTCGATTACCTGTTAAAAGGCTTGAGCGGTGGGTTTATTTCCCCCGGTATCGGCGGCGACTTGATTCGGGATGGTGTGGCGGTTTTGCCCACCGGACGCAACCTTCACAGCCTCGATCCATGGCGCATTCCTAGTGATGCCGCTTGGTTGCGCGGTCACAAAATTGCCGATTCCTTGATAGAAACACACCGCTCCGAGAACAACGGTAGCTATCCTGAAACCATTGCACAGATTTTGTGGGGTTTGGATACCATCAAAACCAAAGGCGAAGCTATCGCCACTATTATTGCCTTGATGGGAGCGCGTCCGATCAAAGACGGGCAGGGTAAGGTTAGCTCTTACCAGTTAGTTCCATTGTCTGAACTTGGTCGTCCGCGTATTGACGTGTTGATGAATACCAGCGGTATCTTCCGCGATACCTTCCAGATGAATATCGATTTACTCGACAAGTTGGTACGCACCGCTGCTAGCGCCGATGAGCCTGAAAACATGAACTTTATTCGCAAACATGTGAATGAGTCTATGGCAAAAGACGGCGTTACCTTCGATCAGGCTACTGCACGTATTTTCAGTCAGGCTTCCGGCACTTATGGCACTTACGTGGACGATATGGTTACGGATAGTAGCTGGGAATCTCAGGATGATTTGGAAGGAGTGTACCTGCGCCGTAACGCTTATGCTTACGGCGGCGACCGCGCCGGGCAGGATTATAGCGCAACTATGCAAAGGCTTCTAGGTACAGTTGAACGTGTAGCTCAAGAAATTGATAGCGTAGAGTACGGTATCAGTGACATCCAGCACTACTACAGCGCCAGCGGTACTATCAAGATGATGGCGGAGAAACGCAGCGGCAAAGAGGTAAAGCTCAACTACATCGAGAGTTTTACCAGCGAAACCAAGATTAACGATGTCGGTACGCTGTTGCGAATGGAGTACCGTACCAAACTGCTTAATCCCAAGTGGTACGAGAGCATGCTCAAATACGACCATAGCGGTGTTCATGAAATCTCCACTCGTTTTAATCATATGCTAGGCTGGGATGCTACCACTGGCGCAGTGGATAACTGGGTGTATGACGAAGCCGGGCAAACTTTCGTACTGGACGAGGCGATGCGTAAACGCCTTGAACAGGCTAACCCGCAAGCCGTTCACAATATGACCAAACGTTTGCTGGAAGCACACGGGCGCGGTTTGTGGCAGGCTGATGAAGATGTAATCAACCAACTGCGTGATATTTACGAAGACCTCGAAGATAGATTAGAGGGCTTGGTATAGCGGCTGAGAATAATTTGTGAAAAGGGGACGCTTTAAAATGCGTCCCTTTTTTATGTTAGCCGGGTTATAATGTTTAGCGGGTAAAATCAATTATCCGCTATTAACTTATCAGGTATAGGTTTTAGATTAAATGAGAGCCTACTCACAAAAAAATCTCACAGCAATGGTTCGTGTTCGAGCGCAAACCGCTAAACTGGCTACTTGGGCAGCACGCTATCATTGGGTGGTGGCGTTGCTGGCTTATACACTGCTTAGCATAATTATTACATTTCCCTTTGTGTTTCATCTCAATGATTCCAAGCTTGGTCCTACTTTTGAAGGTGATATGCTCTTTAGTAGTTGGCAACTCTGGTGGTTTCAACATGCTCTTTCCACAGGTCAGGACCCAAATTACACCAATTATCTTTTTGCTTTGCTACCACAGGTTGCTGTCCTAATACAACATCAAGCAAATATGGTATTAGGGCTATTTTTCATGTATTTTATGAGTCCCTTTGGGGCAATTAATCTGACTATTTTAGTGGGTTTCGTTTTTAGCGGTTTTACTATGTACCTTCTAGCAGCAGAATTTGTATCCAATAAACTGGCATGCTTTGTTGCTGGCTTCCTTTTCGATTTTTGCACGTATCATTTTTATAGAGCCGAATATCATTTAGGCTTGGCTACACTTTATGCGCTTCCTTTTATGGTATGGCGTATATTTATCTTTTATAAAAAACCTACTATTGCTAACGCTTTATTAGCTAGCTTAGGCTTGTCATTATTAATCCTAACTGACCAATATTTAATGGCATATTTTCTATTGCCTTTTGCCATTCTTTTCTTGTTAGGTAAGTTACTAAGCGATTTCAAATGGTTCAAAATAAAAAATAATCTTTTATTGGGCGGATTAATTCTGATTGTTACATGCGTACTATGTTTCCTACCTTTATCGGTTTATCTCAAGATTGATCCAGATGTGCAAGCAGCCTTCAAAAACGCTTCGCAAGGGACTACTTATTCTCTTTCGGCTGATTTATTGAGCTTTTTTGTACCTGATCAAACCAATTTTCTTTTTGGTAATAACTCCTCAATTATTTATCATAACTTTACTAGCGAGGAAATAAGCTCTTACTTGGGTTTTGTAGCTATCATTTTAGGAATCGGCGCATTTTTACCACGTTCAAATCGCCATAAAAATAGTCTTTTCTGGCTGATATTTGGCTTTAGCGGTTTGCTATTATCCTTAGGACCTGCCATACAGATAGGTGGTGTATCTTATAGAGAATTGCCATTTTATAATTGGATTTATGGTTGGTCTGCTCTTTCTTTTTTCCGCGCTCCCGACCGTATGGCAATTGTGCCAATGTTTGCATTGGCATTACTTTCCGCCTACTCATCAAACTCTTTATTTTTATGGCTGGCAAAAAAAAGAGCGCCACTTTATTTTGCTCCACTGCTGGCGGCGCTGGTGATGAGCTTATCTCTGGTTGAGCATTTGCCCTATTCATTTCCTTATCCCATTGTAAAAATACCCAACTCACCTTTATATCAGATAATGGCTCAGGACAAAGAACCGGGCAAAGTGCTTGATTTGCCGGTATTTCCCTATGCTAATTACCAATATTATCAAACCTTGCACCAACGCCCGATTGTGACTGGCTATTTATCTCGTACTACTACCCAAGCATGGGACTCCGTTGAAACTCTGCCTAATCTTCCTCAGCTTTATTCCGACAAGTGGTATAGCTTTCTTGACTTGACTCAACGCGAGATTTATCCGGTGGAAGAAGGCTTTAAGGCTGGCTTACAACAAAATAACATTCGCTATGTGGTATTACATCGAAATAGCGGTGAAGCAATCTATCCTAAACTGTATCAATTTTTACTGGAAAAGTTGGGTGCGCCCTTCTACGATAACAATCAGGAGGGTTTTGCTGCATGGAAAATCGAGTCTGGACAGCCTTTAGAATCTGAGAAGTTTCGCTTTCGTCTGGTTTCTGGTTGGGCTTTTGGTGAAATGACTCTACTAAAAGATGGGGTAGTAGAACGACCGGTATTGCAATCAGGGGTACTTTCACTTTACTCACCACGTGAGGTTTCACGCTCACTTAGTGTTGAAATAAGACCTTTTGATGAACCCAAAACTATACAGGTTCGCTTGAATGGTGCGGTGGTTGCTACTGTAAAGGCAGAACAGCCTTCACAGATATACACCATTGACCTGAAGAATTTAGCCCTGCAAAAAGGCGATAATTCACTGGAAATTGTCAGTTTAGAAGCCTGCCATATCTACCACAACGGGGTGTGCCGTAGCTTTGGTGTTCGCAACGTTCAGTTTACCGACTCTTTGGCTTTAACCCCATTGTCACACAAAGGGTAGCTTAATTCCTCGTAAAGAAAAATTGGCTAAAAAGCTTTACCAGTTCAACAGGACGTTGCAATGGGATATCGTGAATGGTTTCGCTCATTATTATAAACTCTACTTTGGGTGAACTGACTAACGCCGCTTTTAGTTGCTCTGCCCCCTCTCGCTTCATCTTGATAAAACCTGCCTGTTGCTCATCTTCTGGTAACATATCGGGCGTAGTGGTTGGTTCGGCGCTTATCATTAACACCGGGCTGTGAATATTAGCGGCGTGGGCAAGGTTATCGGATTCCCACATCGAGCGCAGAATTTGCATGTGGTTCTGGCGGCTCAAACGGGGCGCAACCGTATCATCCTCCCGCAGTTCCACAATGTTCAGCACCATCTCTTCAAGCTGTGCATCCCAGACTGGCGCAATGAACCGCGCTTGTCCTCCCTTGCGAAAATAATCTAGAAAGGTCTGACGGGGTGTTCCGGCAAATTCCGGTGGGGCAAGGCGTTTTGCCACTTCCTCCCAGTTATCCATGCCGGGGCGGCTACGCATGTTGCCCATTCCACCGTCCACCAACGCCACACCAGATACATAGTCAGGGTAGGTTGCTGCATACGCCAACGCTATAGTTGCGCCCCACGAATGCCCCACGATAACCGGACGCTCAGAAATCAGGTTTTGAGACTCGGCAAAGGAGTGTACGTCTTCCACGATTTGCGCGGTGGTATAACCGCTATCGGGTTTGTCACTTAGCCCATGTCCGCGCTGGTCTAGCGCATAAACCGGGGCGGATGTAATTTTCAGAAGCTCAGTCGCCACCTTGTCCCAAATGCGTGAACCGGAAGCCAACCCGTGTAATAATAAAAACGGCGTATTTATCTTTGCATTATTATCGAGCGCACTCCATTTGCGATAGTTAAGCTTCACTCCGTCTCGTAATACTACGGTACTCTGTATGTTATTTTCTGCCAATTATTTCACCTTTAGATTTATAAAAAGCGGTTAGCTCTACCTCATTTTCAGTTTTGACTCTAAGATTATACAGCTTTTTGGCGGCTTGACTCCTGACCCTCTGAAAGCTATACTTACGCTGAATTGAATATTTTAACATGTTGACTGGGAAAAGTAACCCGGCACAAAGGTCTCAGAGAAAAGAGGTCATCGGCTGAAAGCCTCTTTACTGCAAGCCCGGCGAATACCACCCACGAATCGCTCTGTTAAGCGCTAAAGCCCAAAGAGTGCGGGAAAAGCCCGTTATAGCTGCCAATGAGAGCTTGCATTTTGCAGGTTGAAGTAGGGTGGAACCACGGAAGAAACCTTTCGTCCCTATTTAATAAATAGGTCGGGGCGAGGGGATTTTTATTTTATAAACTCAGATGCCCCGGTAGAAAGACACTATTCTGGAGGAAAAGAATATGTTTAAACCGGCGAGACCGATTAAAGTAGGCGTGCTGGGTGCAACCGGTGCGGTTGGGCAGCGTTTTTTGCAATGCTTAGATGGACACCCTTGGTTTGAGGTAACGGCGTTAGGCGCAAGCGGGCGCAACGTGGGCAAGAAATATGGCGCTGTTCCCGGTTGGCGGTTATCGTCTGATGTACCTAAGTACGTGCGCGATATTGAACTGGTAGAAGGCGAACCCGGCAAAGACTGGGACTGCGAGATAATTTTCAGTTCGTTGCCTAGCGATATTGCAGGCGAAACCGAAGAAAGATTCGCCGCCGCAGGTTACAAAGTCTTCTCCAACGCTCGCAATCATCGCACCGACCCTGATGTTCCATTGATGATTCCTGAAGTAAACCCCGATCATTCTTCGATTTTACGTTACCAACAGCAGCAGCGCGGTTGGGACAAAGGTTTTATTATTACCAACCCCAATTGTACTACCATTCACCTTGTACTGGCGCTCAAGCCTTTGCAGGACGCTTTTGGATTGAAGAAGGTGCTTGTAACCAGTATGCAATCCCTCAGTGGCGCAGGCTATCCGGGCGTTTCCGCGTTGGACATCGTGGATAACGTTATCCCTTTCATTGACGGTGAGGAAAGCAAAGTCGAAAGCGAACCGCTTAAGTTGTTAGGGCAACTGGTGGAGAGCAATACCCGCTTTGTAGATGCAGAAATTGCCATCAGCGCTACTTGTACTCGCGTGGCAGTGCGGGAAGCTCATACCGAGACTGTTTCGGTGGAGTTAGGTCGTAAAACCACCCTACATGAAGTAGCCGAAGTGTTGCAGAATTTCCAAAGTGAACCGCAGCGTTTGCAATTGCCCAATGCGCCTATCAATCCGGTACTGTTGCGCCATGAGCATAATCGTCCGCAGCCTTTCTTAGACCGCGAAGGCGCAGGCGCGATGGCAACTACTGTTGGGCGTTTGCGTCACTGCTCCATCCTTGATTATAAATTCGTACTGGTCGGTCACAACACTATTCGTGGTGCGGCTGCTGCCAGCATTCTCAATGCAGAACTTCTAACGGTGCAAGGCTATGTTGGAAACTAAAGTGGTTTGTATCCAGTGCGGGCGCGAATATGCACTTAGCGCTGCAATATCGGGTTGTGAAACTTGTGACGGTTTGCTAGAGGTAAAACACGACCTCGAAGCTTTGAAAGGGGTTATCACCCGCGAGTGGGCTGAGAAGCGGCGAGTTGAGCGCGGATTTCCCAACGGTAGCGGCGTATGGCGTTGGCGCGAATTGGTTGCGCCTTTTCCCAACGAAGCGATTGTGTCCCGCAACGAGGGGAACACAAATCTTTATGAGGATGCGCGCCTGGCAAAGTGGGCAGGGTTGGAAAACCTGTGGCTCAAACACGAAGGCGAAAACCCTACCGGTTCTTTCAAAGATCGCGGCATGACGGTGGGTATCAGCCACGCCAACTGGATCGGGGCAAAATATGTGGCTTGTGCCAGTAGCGGCAATACTTCCGCTTCACTGGCGGGCTATGCCGCACGTGCCGGACTAAAAGCCCTTACCTTCATTCCTTCCGGCAAGGTCGCGCTAGGCAAATTGAGCCAGACTATGGCATACGGGGCTAAAACCGTACAGGTCGAGGGTAGCTTCGATGATGCGCTGGAATTGGTAAGGCGCGTGAGCAAGGAAAAGGGCGTGTATCTAGTAAACTCGCTCAATCCTTTCCGGTTGGAAGGGCAGAAAACTATCATTTTCGAGGCGCTACAGCAATTGGATTGGCAAGCGCCGGATTGGATTGTGGTGTCGGGTGGAAACCTCGGCAATACCTCCGCTTTTGGCAAAGCCCTTTGGGAAATGCGCGAACTCGGTTTGATTGGCGAAAAACTGCCACGTATTGCCACTATTCAAGCTGAAGGAGCAAGCCCTTTCTACCAATATTATCGCAGCGAGTTTACCCGCTTCAAGGCACAAAAACCTGAAACGGTGGCAACCGCTATCCGCATCGGCAATCCGGTGAACCTTGCCAAAGCCCGCCGCGCCATTGAGTGGACGGACGGCGTGGTTGATATGGTAACCGACACCGAGATAATGGAGGCGAAGGCGGTACTTGATCGCAGCGGTATCGGTGGCGAACCGGCGGCAGGCGCAACTCTGGCAGGTGTCCGCAAACTGCGCGAGAAGGAAATTATCGGGAAGGGCGACCGGGTAGTGGCAATCATGACCGGGCATATCCTGAAAGATGCCGATAGTATTGTGAACTACCACAGCAATCCGGCGAATCCCGGTGCAAATCCTTTGGTGCAAATGGCAGGTACGCTGGACGATTTGATGAAGTTGCTGGAAGAGAATTAATGCTGGCGGTTTAGCCGATGGAGGCAAAACACTATAAATTTTCATTAGGGTAGTGACAACTTTGAGTTCCCTCAATTTTTAGCACATGAAATTGGGCTTATTGTTGATTAGTATTTAAAAGGTGCTTAAGCGAGAGGTCAGCATTATAGCCCAAATCGAGTAGAAAAGATGCTTTTATAGAGGCATTTGGAATGATTTAAATTGTAAGGGATAGGACTAGATCGGACACAAGAGATAAAAGGAACTTAACCAAGTTCAGAGTGATTGTCCGCTACCAGACGAACGCCTATCAATTTGTGTTGTTTATGTTTTCAGTAGAAGATACCGTAAAATTGTATGATGAATGAACTAGCTTTTTTTCATCCCGAACACATTAAGTACTTGTTAAAACCCCCTTTTGTTAAGCTCTCTATGTTTTTTGAGATACTTGATGAAATAGACCCTAAAAAGCGTGATGCTATTTTCCCACAAACTTATTTTTCCATTTTAGAACCTAAAGTTTTTTTCGATCCAGGCGACACTGAGCTATTTATGCCCTTGAAAGTACCAAATTATAGCTACAAAAGATTCAAGAAATTATGTGTTAAACTTACAAAAACCTTATCGGAAGATTTTGTACTCTACTCCATTATAACTTTTACCCTTAAGATTTTACAATTACCGATAAAATTTAGTAATTTGCATGAAATTAGAAATTCTAAAATAGTTCAGTTACAGCAATTTTTGCATTTGAAGATCTCAGATTCTCAGGGAATCTCACTTGATGAAGAAACATTGAGATTTTTTATGGGATTTGATGAAACAACCCTTGAAAATATGTTAAATGGTTTGCGAGAAGACGCAAAAAGGGATTTTGTAAAAGACGAAGAACGTAAAGTTTTATACAATTACTTTTGTGAAAATATCATTGCTCCACTGATTAAGGCAGAATAATTTATCGTGGTACTTAAAAATGGGAATAGGAATTGAAGTTGCTAGTATTATAGACAGACCCCTTTTCACTTATAAAAAGAGTAGGTGGTCCACCTGCACGGGTTATTTACCAGAGGAAAAGGGTAGAGCAGATTCGTGAATATATGGGTTGGGAAAAGATACCCTGGGAAGAGCCTTCAGAAATTACTGGGTCTATAGAAACTTCAGCCATGGCAAGCAGATTTTATGCTCTCAAGAGAGTTAGCTTGGCCATTATAAGAGGCGAAAAATTCCCATTGAATTACCCAGAATTTGACTCCTTTCTTGCTACCGAGGAAGAATATAATTTGTTCCCCCAGTATTATGGTTGCTATACAGGTACAGTCTTTTTTATTCCGGCTTCTTTTGATAAACCATTTTATCTTAAAGATGAAAGCTACGGTACTTATTCGGTAGGTTCGTCTTATGTATTCCAACAAGAGATAGGTAGAGTAACAAGGAAGGTGGAAGAGCAGACTAAAATATACGGCTTGAAGAGTTTATTAGCCTTAAATTTTCCTACTAATAATCCAGAATATACTTGGGATGATATCTTAGATTTGGCCACTACGCTGAAAATAGGATCAGAGGAGTCAATTAAGCTTAATTTGCCTTTGAAATTATTGTGGTAGTTAAACTTCTTAAATTCTCCAGTTCGGCGGTAAGTAATAGCGGTCAAGCAACTGGATACAGGCGGGACTGTGGTCTGCACGGAGACCAGCTTGGCAGTGTGAGCCTTGCTACTGATAGCAGTGGAACAGTTGCCAGCCAGCAGGAGTGGAGTATAACGCTTGGGGCAAGGTGTGGCTGGGAGGCATCAGCCAGACCAGTATGAACTACACAGGGCAGAGGCTAGACGGGACAGGGCTACTCTTCTACATATGACCCGCAAGTTGGAAAGTTCGTCTCCAGCGATACGATAGATTATAAAGGTAACAAATGGAAGTATATCAATTATTACCAAAAGTGGGTATAGGCCCAGTTAAATTCGATATGACTAGAGCTGAAGTATATGCTGCAATGCCTGTTGCACCATCATCAGTACTTCCAGAAGGTGTACCACCGGGTGAAGAGAACCAGACCTTTTATTACCACAATTCTTATGTAGTTGCTTACTCAGCCAGTGATGGTAAGGTTATACAGATTGGAGTGGATGTAAATAAGGAAATTAGTGTACATTATCGAAACATTGATATATTCAATATTAGAGTTGAAGAATTAATTGAGATATTAGGTAAAGAAACGCCATATGACAAGGACGATTTCGAGTTAGGTTATTCTTATCTGTTCCCAGAATACGCTTTAGCCTTATATCGCCCTTCCCTTCCCGAAGATTTCAAGGATCTTCTAGGTGGGGACGATTTTAAGTATTATGAGGAAGATTATAGAAGATCTCACTATTTCAAATCTTTACAGTTAGTTGCTAACAGCGATATTTTTTACTCTACGATTTAGATGAAATAGTATTAGTGTAGACTGGTTATAACCAAGATAATTGATAAAATTGATCTGATTAGTTTGATCGCAAAGCTGTTTAATATCCTCAAAATCTATCAGTTTTCGGGCCGGCGGGGTACGACGAGAGCTACCAGTACGACACCATCGGGAACATCACCTCAAAGGCTGGAGTGACGGAAGCATATCCGGTGGGCGGGCAGCCGCGACCGCATACTCCATCAAGCGTGGGGGGACAGAACTACGGCTACGATGCCAACGGCATATTCCACTTTGCGTTCGAAACCTATCGGCATTTCGCCGAGTTCAAACTCTAGGAGGCAAGTGCCGCGATTGAACTCACGGGTTATTCCTCAAATTCTACGCGCTCATATAGCTGACTTAGGGGTATTTCCAGTCCTAAAGCTTCCAACCGTAGCACATCTTCTAAATCTTCCAAAGGCTCTTCCAGAATCCAGCGGTTTTCATCCCCGATCCGCTGGCAACTCTGCACCCAAATCCTCTCAGAATCAAGCATGATATAGGCTTTTAGGCTGGTAATTCGCTGGTAATGCTCTAATTTGAAGCTGGTATCATAGTTGCGAGTTGAAGGGCTTAGCACCTCAAACAGAATAAGTGGGTTGGCAACCGTGAAACGATCCCCACGATAAAATTGCAGTTGACCACAAATCACACTGGCATCCGGGTAGGTGATAAAATCCCTGCTTTTTTTTCGCCCACTTCGCGCTTTTAGCTCAGCCTTATCTTCCACCCCAATTTTAAGGTCGCTGGTTAATACCCGGCAATCTTTACCTCGTAAAAGTGTACCCAGTTCTAGAATGATATTAGCCTGAATCTGACTATGCTCCGGGCTACCACCAGCCATCGAATAAATCTGCCCATCGAAATATTCGTTTTTAATATTGGCTCGTTGCTCTTTCCAGAGATATTCTTCTACTGGGTAGAAAGGTTTGTTGGGCTGAAACATGCTCCCGCCTCCAATGTTCACTAGCCTACGACCTGAGAAAACTTCGCTTTCTTTATTGTAGCATGTGAAACTAGCGCATATGATGCTATGTTGTGAGCTAATTTGCAAGCCGGTGAGCGTCAGCACGCTAGTGGATGGGGTAACGGAGGTGGGGCGAGAGTAGCGAAGGGGCGGAACGGCGTCACCGCCTATTATGTGGGTGGAAGTTGAGAAGAGGATAGCGCTAGAGTAAGGAAGGAACACCTCCAGTTCGGCGGTAAGTAATAGCGGTCAAGCAATTGGCTACAGGCGGGACTGTGGTCTGCACAGAGATCCGCTTGGCAGCGTGAGTTTGGCTATTACCGGGTCTTTTGGACGATTTTGAGAAGTCGCCCTTCCCCTTTTTTTACCGGACTTTTCTACCAGATATAATTCAATCTGTTGCGTGCCTTTAGAAAAACCTTTACAATAGCGTTAGTTGACAATAATTTATAATCAGGACTACTTTTAGTTACCGACAGGGGGTGCCCTCTTGGGACTGATAATTGATTTCATACTACTGTTAGTTATTTTGATTATCGCTTTTATGGGTTTCAATATGGGTCTGGTCAAAGTCGGGACCGGTATAGTAGGCATGTATCTGGGAATACAGATTGCCACTTTTTTCTATGTCGTCTTTGCCGATTTGACCGCTACTGCCGGAAACGCTACCTCACGCGCTACGAACCAGATTGTGTGGTTTTTTACGCTCTGGGTGGTGTGGAGTATTGTTTTTACCCTTATTCTCTGGAGCTTTACTAAAACGATCTATATACCCAAGCGTTTGGCTAACCTTGACCAATTGGGTGGACTGGCGCTGGGAATGTTTGCGGGAATCTTCGGTTTGTTCGTACTTGCTTTTGTGGTCAGAAACATGGTTATGATTGTCTGGCTCAGTACCGGGCAGCCGAATAATTATAGCAATTCAATCCGAGAAGGCTTTGATGCCTCAATAATTTTCGGTATTCTTAGATCACTCAGATATGTTTATTTAAACATTCTCTCGCCTTGGTTGCCGGTAGCTCAGATACCCGTATTCAAAGATAACCCTCTCTTCGGATAACAATGAACGAACGAACTTTGCGGGTGCTGGAGTTTCACAAGGTACTGGAGCGCTTGGCGCGCTATACCAGTTTTAGCGCCGGACGTGCCTTGCTTGAAACTTTGCGCCCTTCCACCGACTCTGCCGAAGTGCAGGTTCGCCTCGACACTACCGCGGAAGCGCGTATCTTGCTGGAAAAACGCCCTGAAACTACTATCGGTGGGGCGCGTGATATTCGCGATAACGTAAGGATTGCAGCAATCGGGCGCGCGCTTGACCCTTCCGCCTTTCTGGAAATTCGCGCTACCCTCGAAAGCAGCCGTATCCTGCGCCATTCCATTATGAAATCTAATCAGGATGGCTCACTTTATTATCTGTCGCAGATAGCGGCGCGACTGGCTGATTTGCCGCTACTTGAAGGCGAAATTGAGCAAACAATCAGCTCAGATGGTACGGTACTGGACTCTGCCAGCCCTGCGCTAAGGCGTATTCGCGAACAGATACGCATTACACACGGGCGGTTGTTAGACAAGCTTAATTCCATTATTTCCTCAAGCTCATACCAAACGCTTTTGCAGGAGTCGATTATTACCCTCCGCAATGGGCGCTATGTAGTCCCGGTCAAAGCTGAATTTAAGGGGCAATTGCGTGGCATCATCCACGACCAGTCTGCCAGCGGGCAAACGGTGTATATGGAACCGTTGGCTACACTTGACCTGAACAATCAGTGGAAGCAACTGCAACTGGACGAAAAAGATGAAATCGAGCGGGTCTTGCGCGAGTTAGCCGCAAAAGTGGGAAGGCACGTTTCGGAACTGCTGCAAATGGTTGAGGCGCTGGCTGAACTCGACCTAACTTTTGCCAAGGCGCGTTATGCCGCCGATTTGCGCGCTACCCAACCGAAACTGGCTACTATCCCCCTTCCCGGTGTGGTTTTACCGGAAGGTACCCACCTTTTGAATTTTATTCGGGCGCGTCATCCTCTTATCAGTGGAAAAGTAGTGCCGATTGATTTCTACTTGGGTGGGGATTTTAGGGTGCTGGTGATAACCGGACCTAATACCGGCGGTAAAACTGTCAGCTTGAAAACTGCCGCTTTGTTGACTCTTATGGCGATGGCGGGTTTGCACTTGCCGGTAGAAGAGGGTTCCCAGACGGTGGTATTCCAAAAAATCTTTGCCGATATCGGCGATGAGCAAAGTATTGAGCAAAGCCTCAGCACCTTTTCCAGCCATATCAACAATATCATCGGCATACTGGGCGAAATTGACCGCAATACGCTGGTGATACTGGATGAACTGGGCGCGGGCACTGACCCCACCGAAGGCGCAGCCCTAGCGCGAAGCCTGATTGAACATATTTTGCAACGAGAAGCCCATGCCGCTATCACTACGCACTATAGCGAATTGAAGAGCTACGCTTACCTGACTCCGGGTGTGCAGAATGCCAGCGTGCGTTTCGATGTGGAAACCCTTTCGCCTACCTATATTCTGGATATCGGCTTGCCCGGTCGCAGCAATGCGCTGGCGATTGCCTCGCGCTTGGGTTTACCCGCTAGTATTATCGAGCAAGCGCGTACCTACGTATCCAGTGACGATGTGCAGGTAGATGCCCTAATTTCAAAAATCCAGTCCGAGCGCGATGAAGCCGGGCAAGCTCGCTATGAAGCTATGAAGCTGAAAGCTGAAATCGAAAGACAGCGAGACGAGTTGAATCGGCAACTACGGCATATAGAGGATGAGAAACGCAAAGCAGCGGCAGCCGCTAGAGAGGAAGCTCGTCTCGAATTCGAGCAAGACCTGATTGCGATGCGTGAGGAGAGTCGGGCAGTACGGCAACGGCTTGTTGATATTGATCAGGCAGTGCGCGCGGCTGGTGAGAAAACCGAAATAGCGGCTGAGTTGGAGAAGCAACGTAAAGCGTTGGCAGAAGCGGAAAAACTCGCGCTCGAATTGCAACGCAGAGCGCAACGCCGCGCCCGCGAAAAGGCTCAGGCTAAAACCCGCGCTGAGTCCGAACCCGAACCCTTTATTGGAGAACTGAAACCGGGAGATCGGGTGCAAATTATCAGTTTGCAACAGGAAGGCGTGCTATTGGCTGGTCCAGATACTGAGGGTATCTACGAGGTACAGTTCGGTAGCTTCAAGGTTAAAATTTCATCGCTGGACTTAAAACGCCTTCCCGGCAAGCCCCGTTCATCTGATAAGCCGTTGACTCTTCGGGAGCGTGCCGATCTTGACGGAGCGGCTGAAAAAAGCGGTATCCGGGTTAATGCCCGAAGCCGCGCCGAACTGTCCGAAACTGTTTCGCTGGAACTGGATATGCGCGGTTGGCGGGCGGAAGAGGTAGCAGCGGCGTTGGATCGCTATTTGAACGATGCTTACCTATCTAACATGCCTTTTGTCAGGCTGGTGCATGGCAAAGGTACGGGTGCGTTACGTCAGGTTGTACGTACCTATCTGAAATCGCACCCACTGGTAAAATCTTTTCGCAGCGGCGAAAACGGTGAGGGTGGTGACGGCGTAACTGTCGCTACTCTGGCAACTTGAAACTTGGCAATTGCCAATATTGTTCCTACCGGATAGTTTTCTATGCCACTGGTTGAAGACCCCAACTCCTTTATTCCGGGTGAAGAAAAGTATTATCTGGCTTTTAGCCGGGTAGAAGGAATCGGACCTCGCCGCCTGATGCGGCTTCTGGCTTATTTCGGTGCGCTATCCAAAGCTTGGAACGCCGGGATGGGAGACCTGATGCACGCGGGTCTTGAAGCCAAGCTTATCGAACGGATTATTCAATTGCGCCGCACTTTTAACCCTGATGCCGAAATGGAAAAGCTGGCAAAAATGGGAATAGAAGCGTTGGTTATCGGTGATGGGCGTTACCCTGCCCGTCTTGCCGAAATCGAGAGTGCGCCTCCTTTGCTTTATCTCCGGGGTCAACTTACCGCTCAGGATGACTTGGCGTTAGCGGTGGTTGGCACGCGCAAAGCCACTCATTACGGTAAAAGCGTCACCACCCAACTGGTGGGCGAGATGGCGCGGGCGGGCTTAACTATTGTAAGCGGGTTGGCGCGGGGTATTGATACTTGCGCTCATCAGGTTGCGTTGGAAGCGGGCGGGCGCACTATTGCGGTTTTGGGTTGCGGGGTAGATGTGGTTTACCCACCTGAGAATGGCAAAATAATCCAGCAAATTTTGCAAGAGCAGCGTGGCGCAATTATTTCAGAATATGCGCCGGGAACCAAGCCCGATGCCCATAATTTCCCACCCCGCAACCGCATTATCAGCGGTATGTCGCTTGGCGTGCTGGTGGTAGAAACAGGCGAGCGCGGTGGCGCTTTGATAACCGTTACTTATGCCAATGAACAAGGACGCGAGGTTATGGCGGTTCCCGGTTCAATTTTTAGCCCTGCCAGCGCGGGTACAAACGCTATAATCCAGCAAGGCGCTGCACTGGTTAGTTCGGCATCTGATATAATGCAGGCGCTTGGATTGGCGCAACAATCTTTTGCCCAAACCGGGTTGCCCGAAATTTCTGAAATTACAGGCGATGATGATGTAGAGCGTGCCCTGATTCGCTCTATTAGCAATGGGGGCGGAGAACCGCGCCATATTGATGAAATAAGTCTGGAATGTGGTATTTCCATAGCGGTAGTTTCAGGTGCGCTTACCATGATGGAATTGAAAGGCAAAGTAAAGAATCTTGGCGGCATGCGCTACTGTCTTGCTGTGCCTACCCGTTATTGAGGAAGTTTGTAAATTTAGATGAACCTTCGCCCGAAATACTTGCTGCTTTTGTGCTTGCTCCTGAATATAGCGCTTTCTGCTTGTTCGGACACTGAATCACCTTCTCCCACTCCGGTAGCTCTATCCACCACAGCCACTACTTTTATTTCTCAAGGCACTGTAACGCCTGAGATTGACCCGGTGAGTACTTACCAAGCAGAACAGCAAACCCTTGCGCTTGATACTCCCGGAGTAATAAATAATATACACACCCCCACAGCCACGCCCGTTTTTGCGCCCTCTCAGACCCCCTTGCGCGGTCTTACTCCCGCACCGATCACTCCGGTAGAGCAAAGCCAGCCCTTGCCTAAAGGCGGGTTTGTGGTAGCTACCAATGTGGGGTTGTTCTGGTTGAGTGCAGACGGCAAGGACGAGCGCAACATTTTATCTGGCTATTCTTTCAGCGAACCTAAAGTAGCGCCTGATGGCAGCAAGGTTGCTCTTTTTCGTACCGATCCAATTAGCCTGCGCAAGCAGTTTATTCTGGTTTCTGCGGGTGGCGTGCTTAAGCCTGTAACAGAAGCAGGCGGCACTATTTTGAGTGCCACTTGGTCACCTGATAGCAAAACTTTGGCGCTTACTCGCGTTACCGATGATAACGGGGATGGTATCGCCAACGAGTACGATACACCCTCGATCTGGCTATATGACGTGGCTACCGATAAGCAGCGAAAACTGACCGATGGGCACAACCCGGCTTGGTCACAAGATGGTCAGCGCCTTCTTTTTGTTATGCCCGGTCAATATAATGATGACATTGACCCTTCAACCCACAAGCCACGCCGTAGCCCTAATAGTTTGGTGCTTTATACCATTCAGAATAACACTCGTCGGGTCTTACTGGACACTGTGAAAAAGCCCGAAATAACGTTGCCTTCCGATATGGAAGATGGTTTAAAAGGGCAAATAGTAACTCTACGCTATTTCAAGGAAGTTGCGTGGCATCCTGATGGCAAACGCCTCACCGTTAGCGCGGATGCTTTGACCAAAAGCGGAGGAAGCGTGGGTTTGGTACTGACAGTAACGACTGAGGATTTAAACCCTAAGTTGGTGACAGCCGGTGGTGATGCCGCGGTTGGGGTGGCGTGGTCGGATGATGGAAAGCGTCTTGCCTACGAAATTGAGCTACAATTCCCGGTAAAGCCTTCCAGCGCGTTTCGACTGGCTTTGGTTGATACTGTTTCTCCCCCTCAACGTCCGCGCCTGTATATCGGTATGGCTTCAAATCGCACCGAAACCCGCCAACCTCGCTGGATAAATCATGGTCAGCAACTGGCTTTTCAGGAGATTGAAAGCGGTGCGTTGGTAGTACTGGATGAAAGCGGCAATATTAGTCGCTTGGTGGGTGGTTGCAACGGATTTGACTGGCTGAATTAAAAAGCGCGAGGCTTCACAAAACCTCGCGCCCTTCTGAGGATTTCTCCTAATTCACCGTGCGGCGGGTGTTGCTACGACCATCGAAGCTGTACAATACTTTCTTGTTATCGGTCACTGTTTCAAGATGTACTCCACGCCCCCAGAGGTGGTGAACATATTGCAGCACCTTTTCGGCGTAACTGACATCTAGCGGCGTACCTTCAAACTGGTGCTTTAGATATAACTCGCCGTTCTGTTTGTAGTCGCCATCTTCCACTACGATATAAGGGTCACCGAAGTTGGTCATACTGGCAACTAATCCATCGCGTACCTTTTGCCAATCTTTCTCCACTATGACCCATTGATCATCTCGCTTTTCGTACAGGTAAAGATCAAGCTCTTCGATCAAGTCTTTGGTAAGGTAATTGCGCAGAAAAGAAATATCGTTGTCCAGTTCGCGCACTTCAAAAATCTTATTATGCCCTTCATTGCCCTGCCTTTTCAAGCGTTCCTTTTCTTCTGAGGTTGGCTTATCCCAACGTCGCTCAATATCCTCCCAGATTTTCCAACCTATATAATAAGGGTTAATATTGCGGCGGTTAGGGGATAGTACCCCGGAATTTAGTTGGGCATACTCAGTGTATTCCGAGTCATTGAAGTCCAGTTCGCGCACAATACGCTGATGCCACAGGGAAGCCCACCCCTCGTTCATAATCTTGGTTTGTTTCTGGGGTAGGAAGTATAGCGCCTCATTCCGCACGATCTCGATTATATCGCGCTGCCAATCTTCCAGTTCCCGGCTATAGGTCATGATAAACCGGAGCAAGTCTTTTTCAGGATTGGGCGGGAATTTCTTGCGGGCTTTTTCTTTGTCCTTCTGTGCCTGTTTAGCCTTGTCCTTAGTTTGATTATCTAAATCCCACAGGTCGGCATAAGGTGATTCGGGCTGCGAATTAGAAGTCTCCAGTGGGAGGGACAGTTCTTGTCTAATCCGCACAGTGGTATCAATATGTTCTTCAATCGAAAGCACTGCATCTAAGTATTTTTCTACCTCTTCCGTGCCATGATCATATTCATACTTATTGATGCGTTCGGCATGAAGACTGGCAATATCTACCATTTGGCGGTTGGTATGTCCGAAATAGGCGTTATGTTTGAAAAAATCCACATGCCCAAGCACATGGGCAATTACCATTTTCTGCTGCCACAGGCTGTTGGCTTCCATCAAAAAGGCGGTGGCAGGGTTGCTATTGATAACCATTTCATAGATTTTGGAAAGCCCGTAATCGTATTGGGTTTTCATCCGATAATAGGCTTTGCCGTGCGTCCAGTGGTTGAAACGCCCCGGTATAAGGTACGCGCCAAACTCGTACATTATATAAGCCGGAACCACCTCAAAATGCACCTGATAAGGGTCTAGCCCAAAACCATGCGCCAGTTCCAAGCATGTATCAATGGCTTCTCCTAACTCGGCAATATCACGGTCGTCTTGTGAAGAGTTAGAAGGGTCTAAAATATCCAGATCTGCCATAATCAATTTCCTCTTGCAGCGCTAACATCAGGCGCAACAGTATATTTCAGCATCTTTCCCGACCAAAGCCTATTTTTTTGTAACTTCGTTCTCCGAGAAGAAGCGACGCAAGGCGGGGTAAACTTCCGCTTTATCGGAGATAGTTACACCTACGAACTTTTTGTTATCTACCCGGCTGTAAGCTGACATCAGGGTACTCATCAGGCTGTAATGGCTTTCACGGATTTCGCCGTATCCGAAGATATTGCAAATATCAATGAATTTCAGCACTAAATCTACGCAGCGGTCATTATCCCATGGAAGGTTGCCACCGTCGGAGAAGTGGAAGGGGTAAATGTTCCACTCCTGAGGATTAAACCTCTCATCAATAATCGAAAGCGCCAATTCATATGCGCTGGAAACCTGTGTACCGCCGCTTTCGCCTTTGTTGAAGAACTCCTCTTCGGTTACCTCTTTAGCTTCGGTGTGGTGGCTGATGAAAATGATATTCACATTGTTATACTTGGTGCGGAGAAAGCGTACCATCCAGAAATAGAAACTCCGCGCAATGTATTTCTCGAAATCGCCCATTGAGCCTGAAACGTCCATCATAGCGATAACAACGGCATTGGACTGAAGCTTGACCTCGCGATCCCACGTTTTGAAGCGTAGGTCATCGTTTTTCACATCTTTGAACCGCGCATCCCCTGCCATTGCATTGCGTTTGATATTTTCCATTATGGTGCGCTTTTTATCTAGGTTTGCGAGTACGCCGACTTTGCGTACATCCGTGAAGCGCACCGATTCGCTTTCTAATTCCTGATGTTTCTTTTCTTCGAGATTGGGCAAGCCAAGGTCTTCAAAAATTAACTCTGCCAATTCGTCTATGCTCACTTCGGCTTCATAGTAATCCACGCCGGGTTGGTCGCCCGCTTCTTTACCTTTGCCGCTTCCATCCCCTTGATCCTGACCGATTACATCTCCCACTTTCGAGTTTCCCTCGCCCTGCCCCACCCCTTTGCTCTGGTTGTGGTCGTAACGAAAACGATACTCTTCCAGTGAGCGAATCGGCACTTTGATGGTTTTTTTGCCATCACTCAGAATTATATTTTCTTCGCTTACTATATCGGAAAGATTTTTTTTAATCGCTTCTTTAATTTTCTCTTTATGGCGTGTTTGGTCAATTGGACCTTTGCGGTGCAAAGACCAATCTTGTTTAGTAATGGAAAACATACCTTTGGAGAAAGTGATTGTATCGGACATATAATTTTTGACTCCCTTCGGGAAAGCTGAGGAAGTGGCGGGAGAAAACAACCTCCCGCCCGGTAAAACTTAGCGGTTCAGCAAACTGCCCACGTAAGTTAGCAGCGCATTTGCAGAATCCACAGTATAGCCTTGCTCTTTGACCAAGCGGTCAATTACCTCGTTAATTTTGCGCAACTGTTCCTTATCGGGTGTACGAACGCTGGTAGTGATTTTTACAATGTCTTTCAGGTCGGTAAAGAGCTTTTTCTCAATTGCTTCTTTCAGACGCTCATGGCTGGTGTAATCGAAAGTTTGACCACGTCGCGCCAACGAGGAGATACGAATCAGGATTTCCTCGCGGAAGGTTTTCTTAGCGTTCTCTGTAACGCCGATTTGCTCTTCAATAGAGCGCATCAACGTTTCATCCGGGTCAAGTTCTTCTTCGGTGATAGGGTCTTTGAGCTTGACTTTATTGCAGTAAGCTTCAACATTATCCAAATAATTATGCAGCAAGGTACGCGCCGATTCTTCAAAGCTGTAAACAAAGGCTTTTTGCACTTCTTTCTTGGCAATCTCGTCGTATTCCTTGCGCACTTCGCTGATGAAATTCAAATAGCGTTCACGTTCCTCGCGAGTTACGCTGGTATGTGATTCTAACCCATCCCGCAAAGCTCGCAAAGCGTCAATCGGCGTGATGAATTTGGCACCCTGTTTAGATAGTATGTTGGAAAGCTGGTTGATAACATAGCGCGGGCTGATACCGTCCATGCCCTCGCGCACTGTCTCTTCCTGCAATTCTTTAACATCTTTTAGCTTTAGGTCGTCCACCTCTTCGCCATCGTAAACCTTTAACTTCTTCATCAAGTTGATGCCCGCTTTCTTAGGTGGTTCAAGGCGGGTTAGAAGGGCGAACATACTGGCGACACGCAGCGTATGTGGTGAAATATGTACGTCTTTGAGAGCGCTTTGAGAGATTAGCTTCTCGTAAATTTTCACCTCGTCGCTGACTCGCAGGTTATAAGGTACTTTGACCAGAATAATGCGGTCTTGGAGCGCTTCACTTTTCTTATTACCAACGAATGAACTGTACTCGTTCTCGTTAGTATGCGAGACTACCACCTCATCGGCGTAAATCATACTGAAGCGTCCGGTTTTTATATTCTGTTCTTGTGATAGCGTAAGTAGCACATACAGGAATTTCTCGTCACTTTTCAGCATTTCGATAAATTCCATCAAACCGCGATTGGCAATATTCAATTCGCCATCAAAGCGGTAAGCGCGTGGATCGCTTTCGGTTCCGACCTCGCCGATAGTGCTGAGATCAATACCACCTACCAGTTCAGAAATATCTTGGCTCTTGGGGTCGCTGGGAGTAAAAGTACCGATGCCCAGACGATGTTTTTCACTCAAAAGGAATCGCTTTATCGGAACTTTTTCTATTTTGCCCTCATAAAGATGGGTCAAATTCCAGCGGCAACGTGGACATAGATCTCCTTCAACATAGATGCCGTAATCCCGCTCTATGTCAGCGCGTAGGTCTTCGGGCACAAGATGCAAAGGCTCTTCGTGCATCGGGCAATCTTTAATAGCGTAAACAGCGCCGTCAGCTGTGCGGCTATATTTTTCTAGCCCACGCTTTAAAAGCGATACAATAGTGCTTTTACCACCCCCAACCGGGCCCATCAATAATAGAATGCGCTTGCGTACTTCGAGGCGTTGGGCAGCCGAGTTAAAATATTGCACAATCTGCGAGATAGGTTTTTCCAACCCGAAAATCTCGTCGTTGAAGAAGTTGTATTTAACATCCCCGTTTTTACCAACTTCAACCCCGGCGGACATGATCATGTCGTAGATGCGACCGTGAGAGAGCCGGGTTACTTTAGGAGTTTTGGTGACTAATTCAAAATAGTCAGCAAAAGTACCTTCCCAGTTCAGCTCTCTCTCTTGATTGCGATAGTCCTCCAGACGCTTGAGCAAGTCCATAAGTTGAAACTCCCCTTTCAGTTGTTGCCTTTACCTGACACTTTTGTGGCTGAAATGCTAGGTAGGACAACACTTTTCGGATTTGCCTGCCAAAGCAGGTTGTACCAAGAATGAAGCTATGAAAATATATTACCGCCTATAAACTTGGGCATTATTGTTGGATCGATAGACCAACCAGAACCTGAATTTATTTGTAATTTGTAATGGGTAGTTAAGAGGTTAAAAACCCTCGTGAAACTTAGAAAGGCTTACAGGTCAGGCTTGGTTGCCAGTTTTCTAAAGAAAAGACCTTGACGTGCGGCGCTTTTTTATTACTCCAATTGTTACCCGACTAAAAGGCGGGCAAAGCCCTGCGGGAATTTGTGGTCAAATTGTACTTTGCAAGATTAGCTTGCTAAAAAAATATTACACGAAATAATTGTAAATATCAAGAATAGTCGCGTTGTTTGAGTGATATAAACACGTGATTCTTGAGTAATAATACGAATTAATTTTGCTCCGGTTTCGCGCTTGACAAATCAGGTGCTGCCACCTATAATTACAAATCGTAAACGGGCGCTTCTAAACCCAACTTTAAAAGTAATATTTTGTTAAGCGGAAGTGGCTCAGTGGTAGAGCATCTCCTTGCCAAGGAGAGGGTCGCGAGTTCGAATCTCGTCTTCCGCTTCTTTTTTTGCCTTCGAGATGATGGTGTTAGAGTAGTGTTAGATTCGGCTTAACGCCAGCTTACGCTATTTTCTTACCCATCATTTTTTGTTATAATCGCTGAACAGAGTGACCCTATAGGATTGTACCATACCTTTGGGTTAAAAAATCTAAAAGGATAAGGACGGAGAAATCTGGTGAAAATCACCGCTGAGAAAGACGAACAAAGCCAGTACATTGTACGGATTGAAATTGAGCCTTCCGAATTGGAAGATGCAAAGGGTAGAGCTGCTAAAAATCTTTCAAACCGGGTGCGTGTTCCCGGTTTCCGTCCTGGCAAAGCGCCTCGTGCTCTTGTAGAGCGCATTGTAGGTCCCGAAGCTATTGCAGAAGAAGCTACTCGTATTTTGTTTCCTAAAGCTTATAAAGAAGCGATTGATACCAACCAGATTAAAGCTATTGGCGATCCCGAAATGGAAATCGAGTCGAATGACCCGCTTACCATAAAAGCCACTATTCCGGTTGAGCCTACCGTAATCCTCGGCGATTACAAGAGTATCCAGAAAGAACTCGTTATTCCTGAAGTTACCGAGCAGGAAATCGAAGAAGTAATTAATAACCTACGTGATCAGCAGAGCACTTGGGAAGAACCAGAAACTGAACGCCCTGCTCAGGATGGCGATCGAGTTGAAATTGATATGCTTACCATCAAAGACGGCGAGCCTTCCGGTGAACCAGTCAACCGCACCGGTGTGCTTGGCAAAGGCGAACTCCTGAGCCAGATTGAGGCACAGATACCGGGTATGGCTATTGGCGAAGAAAAGACCATTGAAATTGAGCGCCAGAAACCCGCAGTTGCCCCTACTGAGGAAGGCGCGGAAGCCGAAGAAACCCCCGAAGATGCAGAAGCCGAAACGCCTCTTGTTTTCAAGGTTACTCTCAAGAGTATTAAAGTTAAAAATGAGCCTGCGCTTGATGATGCTTTTGCTGCAAGCGTAAGCGATGTTCAAACCTTTGATGAATTGAAAGAACGTATCCTCTCAAACCAGAAGTCTCAAAAAGAGAGTGATGCGAAACGGAAGTTAGTAGACACTCTTATTGAAGAGGCAGTAGCCCTATCTGTTGTTCAGGTTCCACCAATATTGGTTCATTCTCAAATCGGTATGCTGGAGGAAGATTTAGCAAATCGCCTCAAGCAACAGAAATTATCACTTGACCAGTATCTCGCAATCATGGGTAAATCTCATGAGGATTTCCATGAGGAACTCCGTCCGCAGGCTATTACTCGACTCAATACCGCTTTGGTGTTGCGGGAAATTGCTACTGCGGAAGGTGTCGCTGTTTCTGGAGAAGAAACCGACCGCGAAGTTGAGAACATGGTTAACGAATACAGTGTTGGCGCACCTGAAGAACAAAAAGAAGAACAGAGGAAACGCCTGCGCGATATTTTTAACCAAAAAGAAATGCGCGAAAACCTGAGCGAAAATCTATTCAGCCGAAAGTTAGCAGATAGGCTTATTGAGATATCTACTGGCATACAGGTTGTTGCTGAGAGCGTATCTGATGCTCAAGCCGCTGTCGGAACCGAGGAACTCAAATCAGAAGTAATTGAAGCTGAAACCGAGTCCTAAGCTGAAGTAAAACCTAAAGCAAAGTCCCGGACTAGAGCTAAAGACGCAAAGGCTGAAGAATTCTCCGAAGCCGATGACGTACAAAGATAACCAATTTTTATAAGGAGATAATTATGGGCAACTTTGATGTACCCAACATAAATAAACATGGAATTTACGGAAGTTCTCCAGTTCCGTTTTCCAATATTATGCCTTACGTTATTGAAAATACCGGTAGAGGCGAACGGCAGTATGACGTCTTTAGCCGCTTACTTAAAGATCGCATCATTTTCCTCGGCACCGAAATCGAGGATCAAGTTGCTAACGTCTTGATTGCTCAATTGCTGTTTCTAGAGCATGAAGACCCTGAAAAAGATGTGCAGCTTTACGTCAATAGCCCCGGTGGCGCTATCACTTCCGGTCTAGCTATCTATGATGCAATGCAGTTCATTCGCCCTGAAGTAGCTACCATTTGTATGGGTCTGGCTGCCAGTATGGCAACTGTGCTGTTGTGCTCAGGTGCTAAAGGCAAGCGCATCGCGATGCCTCACAGCGTGATTCACCAGCATCCTGCGCTCGGCGGTATGCGTGGTTCAGCGCCCGACATCGAAATCCAAGCGCGTTTCATGCTGGACTTGCAACGCCGCACCCGCGAGATTATGGCGAAGCATACGGGACAATCGTATGAAAAAATCAGCCATGACTTCGAGCGCGATCGTTATATGACTCCGCAGGAAGCTAAAGAGTACGGTATTATCGACGCGATTTACGGCGACGAATAAACCCGATATAAAATTAACCCCGTCCCTTTTACAGAGGCGGGGTTTTTTATTTGAAATTTAGAGTTTAGCTTTTGTTTCTGCCGATGCCTCTCGCTTGTGGGTTCAGGCAACTGACCATTTCCTCACCCAGAAGTCCGTTCACCAGATTGCGGGCTGCTACGTCCGCCATCTTTGTGCGCGTATTCAATGTGGCGCTGCCAATGTGCGGCAGAATTGTTACCTGTGGCAACGCCAGCAACGGATTGTCGGCACGCATCGGTTCAGGGTCGGTTACATCCAAACCCGCCCCTCGGATTTGACCACTCTTGAGTGCTTCCAGCAAGGCTGCTTGATCTACTACCGGACCGCGCGAAGTATTAATCAAAATCGCCGAAGCCTTCATTTGCTCAAACTCGGCTTTACCTACGGAATGTCGAGTTTCGGGAGTAAGCGGCACATGCAAGGTGATGAAATCGCTATGGTTTAACAACTCTTCCCGGCTTACAAACTTGACCCCTAACTTTTCTTCGGCTATCACGCTGCGAGTGCTGTCATGGTAAATAAGCTCCATGTCAAAACCCTTAGCTCTTTTTGCCACTGCATAGCCGATTCGACCCATACCCATAATTCCCAGCGTAGCGTGATGTACATCTACCCCTAGATTATCCAGCGGTCCCCATGTACGCCACTTATCCTGTTTAACATAGTCCACCATTTCATGTACACGGCGGGCAGTTGCCAGAATCAGAGTGAAAGCCAGATCGGCGGTGGTTTCAGTTAATACATCGGGGGTGTTACCTGCAAGAATGCCACGTTCGGTACAAGCTGCTACATCCACATTATCAAAGCCGACCGCATGGTTGCTAACTACGCGCAACTGCGGACAGGCATCGAGAAATTCGGCATCAATTCGTTCGGTCAGCATTGATAGCACGCCCACACAATCCGCCGCTTCTTTGAGTAGCACTTCTCGCGGAACAGGTCTATCTTCTGCCCAGAATTTCAGCTCGGTTGCGTCTTGCAGTCGTTGCATAATTTCATTTGCTATAACACGTGTTAAATAAACCTTGGGTTTCATCCTTGAATTCCTTTCTTCGCTCTACACTGAGACAAAGACTTTAGTTTGGCAAGGGTAATTCGTAAGCTCCCGTTGTTCCGGCAATCACCACACGTCCTACTATGTTAATAAATAGCCCGTGTTCGACTACACCCACTAAATCCTTGATTTTATCCCCCAGTTCTGAGGCATTCTCAATATTGGAGAACTGGCAATCGAGAATATAGTTACCGCTATCGGTAATGTAAGGTGCATTTTCGCGCTGACGTAGTATTGGCTCACTGCCCATATCCCGCAGGCTTTGTGCGACATGGCTCCATCCGAAAGGAATTACCTCAACCGGGATGGGCATTTTCGTGCCAAGTCTATCCACCAGTTTGGTTTCATCGGCAATGATTATTTCAAGCTTGCTGGCGTTAGCTACCAACTTTTCCCATAAAAGTGCGCCGCCGCGTCCTTTAGTCACATTGAAAGTGCTAGGTTCAACCTCATCCGCACCATCTACGGTTACGTCCAAGCCCCGCACATCATTTAGCTCCTGCACCTGCAAGCCGTAACCCTTCGCCAGACTCGCCACCCTTTCACTAGTTGCCACGCAGGTGATATTTTCAAGCTCACCGCGTTTGACCCGCGCCGCCAGTTCTGCCAGAAAAATTTCTGCGGTTGAACCGCTGCCCAATCCCAAGAAAATATTGCTGGTTATAAAGCGGTCAAGTGCGTAACTAGCCGCTGCCATTTTCATTTCGTCTTGTGTCATTTTTGCCCTATCGTACTATTGAAATTGATATGCCGTCTAATTTGTCGCGAATGATCGGTAAAATAATACTCTCAAGATTTGGGGTGTTCGCCAATTTGTAGTTAAAACGGCGAATAGCCTGAGATGTACCATTTGCCGGGTTAGAATGAATTACTTCACCGTTCCGAACCACATTATCTGCTAGAATCAATGTGCCAGGATGCGAGAGTTGTAAAGCCAAATCAAGATAAGCTTCATAGCCGCCTTTGTTTGCATCTATGAAGAATAAGTCAAAAGGACCTTCTCCTGCTTCCTGCATCGCTTTCAAGGATTCCAACGCGGAACCCAAGCGCAACTCTATTTTGGCGGAAAGACCTGCTACCTCAAAATTGTGGCGTGCTACTGCGGCGTGTTTAGGATCGATTTCAAGCGTAATTAGTTTGCCTTCTGGCGGTAGCGCACGTGCTAACCAGATTGAGCTATAACCCGCCAATGTACCAATCTCCACCATAGTACGAGCGCCGCTGATGCTCGCCAGCAAGTAGAGCAATTTACCTTCATTCGGTGAAACATTAATAGGGGGAAGTCCGGCATTCTCCAGTTCTGCCAGAGCGTTTTCAAGCACAGGGTCGGAAGGATTGAAAAGGTTTTGGATATAAGTATCCACCTGCCTGCCGATACCGCCGCTCAAAGAATCAACCATATAGCTTATTCTCTCCACAAAATTGACAACTCTTATTGCAATTATAGCAGATTATAAGCCTAGCTACAGTCTTGAAAGTATTAGGAAATCCAGTACCAGTTGGCAAAGCGTGCTAGGAATACGCCTAGCAACATTGCGGCAGAGAAAAGATACGTATGGTGTAGGAAACGCCAGCGACCGCTTAGATGCGCCAGTACGATAAAAAGTGGAAAGAGTATCAAGGCGAAGCGTGGGAAGCTCAACAAGGGGACACGCTGTGCCGGAGAGAACAGCGGGAATACTAGCCCGATTGTAGCAAAAATCATATAACTGAAAGGCATTAGCTTTTTGTATGTCAGCCAGAAACCGCATAAGAGTAACAAAGTTGCCAACCCAAAGAAAGGCAGGTCAATCAGCGTAGGGTCTTCCCAGAAGGCGTTGGGTGGCGCGAAACCATCAAGACCGCGTTGGGTAAAAAAGATACGGAGGGCATCCACCACCGTATTCCAAGGGAGACTGAAGCGCCTATTCCAATTGGTCTGTACTTGAAAAATGAGAAAAGGATTGCCAAAATTAGCGCCAACATAAGCCAGCCAACTAGCCAACGCCAGCGGCGGAAAAACCAAGGGCAACAGGTCTTTGAAGCCCTGCCTACCCTCGCGCCATTGTCGCCACCATTCCCATGCCAGCGGCAATATCAACACTACCCCCAAATTGCGGGTCAATGCTGCCAACCCTGCCAATATTCCCGCCTTCCAAAAGTTACGATTATGGCGTGCTTCGAGGAAAGCCCCAAGCGTGAGCGCCAAGAATAAGCCCTCACTGTAAGCGGCTGACAAATAGAAGGCGGTGGGGAAAATTGCTAGGTAGAGTAGAGCACGTGACGCGGTTTCTGTCCCGAAATCGCGCCGCACCAGTTCATACATTAAAACAAATACTGCCAGCGCTGCCCCGCCGGAAACTAATGTAGCTGCCAGTAGGTAGTTGCCACCGGTTAGAAACCCAAACACCTTTACCAGAATAGGGTAGAGTGGGAAAAAAGCCAGCGTATCATCGTCAGCGCGATAGCCCTGTTCCGCGATTTTTAGAAACCACTCGCCGTCCCAGTGCGACCAGACCCCCAACAGCCTTTCACCCCAGAAATTCAGATTAGGAAGAATATAACCGGAGCGGCTTTGGGGAGCAATAGTTGGGAAAAGCACCCACGCAAAAAAGGGTAACATTCCGATTGCCAGCCTGAAACCAATGAAGGTGAAAATCGGTTCTTTCGAGCTTGAAAACACAGAATAAAAAGAGTGCAGCCGTTTTGACAAAGCTACACTCTGGCGGTTTTCTTCCGTGCGTTTAGCCATCTAAGCAGCCTTAAATCCCTCACGCCGATTAATATTGGCAACGGTATTTTGTGTTTCAGCGCTTGGTGTTACAACCACCCCACCGCTGGCATTGCTGGCTGTACCCTTAAAATCTTTACCAAGATAAAGCTGAATATTGGTATCGGTAGAAACGCTCTTTGGTTTTTTATCGGGCGATATCTGCGTAATTTTCAGATTTGGCAAGTTGCCCAAATACGATTTCAAGCGTGCGATTGTATTTGGCGCTGCCCCCATGGTGTAATCCACAATCTCGGTGAAATCATGTGCGTCACCGTCCTGTGCATCTGCAATTCTGAAACCCTGTGACATCAGGAAGTCGGTGAATTTTGAAGCTAAACCGGATGTACCATTGGCATTCAACACCTGTACTCGAACTTGTTCCCGCCGTATATCGGCGTTAGCAATTACGCTTTGCACCCAGCGATGAATCTCGGTGTATTTACCTTGCCCTTCCTTGGGAATAAGGGCATAACCCCAATCCGGGAAGGTGGTATCTTCCACATAGGTATTGGTCAAAACCTCAGAACTAAATTTGATGTCAGTAGCCAACGCTTTACCTTCTGGGCTGTTGAAGTAATTAGCAAGGGCGGTCAATTCTCCAAATTCAAGGCTAAAACGGATATTACCTTGCAAGGCATTCATGTAATCCAGCGATTTAAGTATCAGATTTTCACGCAGCGCCTTGTCTTTTACAGCCTGAATCATGCGCATCTGACGACGGCTACGCGCAAAATCTCCCCCCTCTAGCGGGGTATCACTGTTGCGGCTACGCGAATAACGAATTGCGGTTTCCCCGTTCATAAGCTGTTTGCCGGCTTGAAATTCGACCGTTATATAGCTTGCGTCAACTTTATCATTGTCGTTCTTGGGATATTTTTTATCAATAAAGTAGCGTTCCACATCTACTTCTACGCCACCCATTGAGTCAATGAATTTGCGGAAACCCTCAAAGCTTATAGTTGCCCAGTAATCTATGGGGAAGCCCAGAATATCCTGAACCGTGTCGGCTACTAGATTCACGCCCTTGTCGAATTTTTTGGTATCGTCCGTCCAGCGATATTTAGCGGCAAGTGAATCCTGAGTTGGTTTATTCCAATCCATTATATAGCCCAGAATGCCGTTAATTTTCATCCATCTGCCGTTGTTTGCACCACCTGTCGGCGCGTAAACGTACAGGTCGCGGGGTATGCTGAACTGAAGCATAGTTTTGGTTTTTGGGTCGTAGCGCATAACTAGTATGGTATCGGTGAGCCATTGCCCCTCATGGGTAACCCCCGGATAGCCTAGCACCATAATGCTGATGGGTTCGCCTTTTTTAATTTTCTGTACCACATCAGAAGTATTGAAATTTACCTGTGGGCTTGGAGTTTGCCCAGTTGGGCTACTAGCTGATCCCGCTAGCGGAGTTGGAGTTCCAAATAATTCGTTAAAACGTGCTTGTACGGTAGCAGTTGCGGGCGCATCAGGTGTAGGTGTGCCATTTTCGTTGGCAATTCGTCCCCCACCGGTAGTAGCACTGATAAAACTTACCACACGAAAAGACAGGAAAGCGATAAGCACTATGACCAATACAACGGTTCCAGCCGCAATCCACTTCCAGTTCTTTTTAAGAAAAGGCATCACTAAGCGGAGTTTCTCCTCTGAATATTTAAAAATGAGTGTAAGCTAAAAGAGCTTCATAATCCCAACCCAAGGCGATTGCGGATAATTATAGCATAAAATTATTGGGATACTATAATTTGAAACAGTCGCCAAAATTCCGACAACTTTGTTAGCTCACTCGTTAAAATGATACAATGCCAGTGCCGAGGCTATTACTCCGGCTGTTTCTGCCCGTAAAATCCGTGCCCCAAGCGTAACGCTACTTATTCCGTCAGCGCATGCCGCTTGCACTTCCGTTTCGCTCAAACCGCCTTCCGGTCCTATCAGCAAGGAGAGCGACTCCGGTTTTTTCTCAACACTATTAAGGACTTGCTTAAGCGTCTGGTGTTGCTCATTTTCCCATGCAACCAACGCCAGTGTTGACTCTTTCATTTCCTTCAAGGCTTTCTGTAAGCTGACAGTTTCATGTACCTGTGGCAAGCGTCCTCGTCGCGACTGTTCGGCAGCTTCCCGCACGATTTTTTGCCATCTTTCGGGGCGTTCCCTTTCGCTGATACAACGCTCGGTTACCACCGGAGTAAAACTACATATCCCCACTTCAGTGCCTTTCTGAAGCACCCAATCGAACTTTTCACCTTTGAGCAAAGCTTGATACAGCGTAATTTTAAGAGTCGGTTCGCCAGAAGCCTTGCGCTTTTCACCCACCTGCGCCGTAACCGCTTCACTTTTAGGTACGTTGAGTAATTTGGCTTCGGCTTCGTAACCTTCCCCATCCAGCAGCAGAATTTGTGAGCCGGGTACTAGCCTTAACACCCGGCTTAGTTGGTGCGCTAACTCTCCTTCAAGCCGGATTTCGCCGCCTTCGAGTAAATCTTTCGAGACAAAGAATCGGTGCATTTTAACCTATTTATTCTTTCATCATGTAGGAATAGTTCGTACGCATTTGTCGCCACAAAGGGCATCCTAATTTTACCAGTATCGTTCAAATAGGTAAAAAATCAGGCGCGCTTAAAGGTATTTGCTTCTAGGTGTGCTAGTAACAAGCGGTTGAAATCGTAAGTATATTCCACGTGTGGCGCATGCCCGGTATTAGGGAATGAGTAGAATAGCGCGGAAGGTATTGCTTGCGCTATTTTTTGCATTCCACTGAGGGGAGTGACCAAATCGCTTTCTCCGGCGAGTGCAAGGGTAGCGGCTTTAATTGTGGCAAGGCGCTCTGTTTTGGTGTCCTGTAGCATAACGGCACGTAACTGACGCTTATAACCATCGGTAGGGGCGTTAAGGGGTCTTCCCTGATTGCGCAGAAAGCCTATTAACAATTGATCGTTGAGCGATTTCATATTATAAGCGATTGGTCCGATCAATTCAGAAAGAAAGCCATTTTCTGCCAGCGTGTTGAGTGGTCCAATATCTTTTAGAATCTCAATTCCTAATGGCTCAAGGCGAGCAAAGGTAGAAACCAAAGTCAGACTGGCAACCCGTTCGGGGTAACGAATTGCGATCTCTTGCGCGATTGCGCCACCCATCGAATGACCTACATAATGGGCGTAATCCAACCCAAGCGCGTAGGTAAGCTCTATGGTATCGCGTGCCATATTCTTGATTTCATATTCTTGGGTAGGGCTGTTATCACTCAAGCCAGCGTCACGGTTGTCAAATGCGAGGCACAGGTATTTATCCTGAAAAGCATTAAGCTGGTTATTCCAGTTAGTCCAATCTGCGCCAAGTCCGCTGATAAAGACTACCGGCTCAGCTAACGCAAGACCGGTGAGTTTATAGTGAATATTAACTTCACCAGCTCGTAAAATAGCCATTGTGTGCTAAGCCTACAGAAATCTATCCGAAAAGCAACGCTGCTATTATACCTTATCCGGTCTTGCTATGATGATTTTTAAATAACCCTCTTGGGTATGTGGAAAGTCCAGTTGAGGCTCTTCAAAGCTGGAAAGAGCGGAGTCTAGGCAACGCAGGCGCGCTGCTGCCATCCCTTTCAAGACCTGTTGCCGAAAAGTTTTGCGCTCAAGTCCGGCATGATTGGTACAGGCTACCAGCGTGCCACCGGGCGCGAGTATTCCGGCGGCTAATTCCACTAGTTTATGATAATCGCGTTCGGCAGAGAAGCGGGTAGAACGAGTAGAGCTATAACTGGGTGGGTCTAGGATTATCAGATCGAAGGTTTGCTGTTTGCGGGCGAAACGCTCCAACCAATCAAAAACATCGCCGAATACAAAATCAAAATCGGCAGGCGTAAAGCCGTTGGCAATATAGTTTTGCTTGCCCCAATCCAGCGCGGTTCTAGAAGCATCAAGGTTAAGCACACGGGTTGCGCCACCCGCCGTTGCTGCCACGCCAAAGCCACAGGTATAGCTGAAACAATTGAGGACGGTTTTTGCAGCGGAGCTTTGTCGTATTCTCTCTCTCATTTGGCGCATATCCAGAAACAAACCTACGCTTAAGCCTTCGCCCGGACGAATCAGATATTTTAAGCCGTTCTCACATACGGTCACTTCCTGAAAAGCTTCTCCTGACAGTGGTAAGGGAGCAGCAATCTCCGGTGGCGCGGAGTCGCCCAATTTCGCGGCAGTGACAGGGCGAAACTTGGCATAAATCGATTTGCCCGGAAAGATGGAATTTATCGCTTGTTTCAATATTTTCAAGGCAGGGTGCGAAGCATCCAATTCTGGCTCGTACAGGTTCAATACCAGCACCTCTCCGAATCGGTCGAGCGAGAATCCCGGTAAACCATCACCTAGCGCATTTACCAGACGGTAAGCGGTATTCTCCGGGTCGTCAGAGAAAGGAGCGCGTCTTTCCAATGCTAGTGCCAACAAATTACGCAAACCGGGCAGGTGTTCTTGGCGTAGTGCAGTTATGCCCTTCTTAGCCAGCAATTCGTGTACGGTGATAATTTCCCCGCTCAAAACCTGCTCAAACACTATTGGGGGTACGGCTTCGATTATAAGATTTTGTTTGGTTAGCGGGTGGGGAAAAGCTAATTTTACAGAGTGCAACAACAGGCGCGGGAAAACGGCGGCTGTTTCTTGCCCATATAGCCAATCTCCCACAATCGGGCAACCCGCTTGCGACAGGTGAATCCGCAATTGGTGGGTGCGTCCGGTTTCCAATTCAAGCCGCACCAGTGAGAAACGTTTGTCAGGGGAAGTAGCTTCCACGCGATAACGGGTGACAGCACGTATGGCTTGCCCTTTCGCGCCTTTTAGCGGGTAGTCAATTGTACCTGCATGATTCGGCAAAGTACCTCTGGTTACTGCCAGATATTCTTTGCGAGCTTCACGTCCTTCAAAAAGTTGTGCTAGACCGGCATTTGCTTCTTTGCGACGCGCAAAAACCAGTACACCCGATACTTCCCGATCGAGTCGTTGGTGAATACCGAGGTAATCAAACTGGTTTTGCGCTTTAAGTAGCGAAACCACATCGGTAGAAGAAGCGTCTTGTGGGTCATCCGGGTGGGTAAGCAATCCGGCAGGCTTATTAATGGCGATAAGGTGATCGTCTTGGAAAAGTATTGGGATGTTCAACTTAGGCATCCGCCAGTATATACTTTTTACTGACCCAACCCACTTGACCGTTTGCACTTACCTTTAGCCAAGTCTGCCCGCCTGAATCGAGCGGACCTTCCAGAATGATAACCCGGTCGCCTTCGCGTAATTGAGTTAGCACCTTCGAGGTAGTGTTTGGGTCGGTGCGTACATTCAAGGTTTCCCCGCCCAACCCTGCTGCTTTGCCGGTACGCGGTGCTAGTGTTGGCGCTTGCGGTGTTAACGATTTAACTTGAGAAGCAGTCACAGTAACTTGATTTTGAGATACTGAGCTACTACCGCCTGCCAGAATCGCGCTCTGGGCATTTTGAGTAGCTACCGCCGAAGTTATTGAAGCATTGGGGTTTGTTTCGGCAGGCTTGTTAAAGAGGCTACCGAGGAAAATTATTATTACAACCAGTACCAGAAAAATAGCCGCACCCCATAAAGCGAGATGTGAAAGCTCAAACTTTTCAAGAGACCAGTTTTCGGTAAAGGGTAGCCGTTTTCTAAGGTCTGAGCGCCAACCGCTTTCATCCCTATAAACAGGCAAGCGGGTATAGGGTTCGGGTGGTTCAGACTCCTCATTTTGGTTTGTGCCGTGTTCTTGCGGTTTAAAGTTCGCACCTAAAGGCTGAAGTGGTGGTGTATTTCGCGCCATTTTTCCTTGAAAATTTAACATCGGGCGCGAAGGGGTAGGTGTATCTCCTAATGGTAGTGGTTCCCAGTAGATTCGGGAACGAAAACCTTTTTCGCAATCAAGTTCGTTACTATCGACTAGGTGATTGGCATGAACAGGATATAACAAGGAATTGCGGCACCAGCCTTTACGCCAAAGGGGCGCTGGCTCAAAATGACGGCAATTACCGCACTTGCGATTACGCGGCAGGCTTTTAAACTCGCGTGGTTCTGTTCCCATCTTCTCCGCAGCTTACCAACTTTTCTAATAATTTCAACCAGTTTAGAATATTTATTTAAGCAAGTCAAATACATTTTCAATTGTGTAAGAGCGTTTTCAATGAATATTAAGCTTGGAAATATTGGGCATTATTTCTTGACATACGTAAAAGGCTCGCTCTAACCCGCCCCAAGTCCCTAAGAATCGGGTTGCTTGCGAGGGCTTGCAGAGCACGTGCGACACCTGAAGTAGAACGATCTAGTTGGGGTAGCAAATTATCAAGTAGCGCATCTTCAAGCGCATCTTGCCAACTCTGGTAGTAACGGGAGGCTACAACGCAGAAAACAAGGCATTCTATGAGCGTAGCTGTGCCGATTTTCTTCCCATTTTGTTGTGGGTCAGTTAGGTCAGGTCGAATAGCTTCTACCAGTTCCAAAAGTGTATCCAACGCTTGTTGCATAACAGGGTTAGCGAAATTGCCTTGCGAATCAAGCTCAGTTTCAGGCAGACGGGCTTTTACTGCACGTGGTAGAAAGCCCCGCTCGGCTTTTCGATTTGGTAATCCTATTTCCACCAGTGCAAATCGTCGTCGCAGCGCCATACCTAAATCGAAAAGGGTATTTCTATCGTCTGAGTTCATTGTGCCGATGATACGGAACGAATCAGGAATATAAAGCGGCAAGCGTCTACCTATTCGGCGTGCTGGCAATAGCGGGCGATCTCGATATTCCAGCAAGGTAAATAGCTCGCCAAATGCGCGCTCTTGATTGGCGCGATTAAATTCATCAATTATTAGATAATGTGGTCTCAGGTTAGTGCGCAAGCTTGTTTCACATTCGAGTACAGCGCGAGATACCACTCCCGGTTCAAAAAAATACTGAATGCGTTCGGAAGGCATTCCCACCAATTCAGGCGGTTGCGCCGCGATATGCTCTAACTCGGCGGAAAGACCCGGACGTATTCCGCCGATGACCTCGTAAATGCTCCATTCGGCGGTAGCGGTTGCCAGTGTATAGTTAACGGCTTCTTCTTCGGGAGTCCAGCCGGGGTCACGTCCGCCCATTTGACCAGCAATAAGGCGCGCCAGACGAGTTTTCCCACAGCCGGGCGGTCCGTACAAAAGAACATTCCTGCCTGCTTGGAGATGGGTGATAATCTCGCGAATTGTGCCTGAATCCACCACAAGGCGCGATTCCACATATGCTGTTAACCCTTCCATCTGCTTTGGAGTGAGTGGTGGTATAGCGGTACGCATCAAAATTTGCAACTCAGTGGTGCGTCTGATATTTTCTTCGTCTTGTAAAAAATTGATATAAAAGTCTTCAGTTGCTTGCTGTGCAGAAAAGTCATCGCGAGGTTCGGCGGAGTACGAACCTGTATCCTCAGCAACTAACCATTCTAGGCTCTCTCGCTCGACCGGGTAAGCGAATCCTTCATCGACTGACATTTGATCTTCAGAATAACTCGGCTTTTCTTCCTCCAGCGCTTGTGCTAGGCTGCGTGCGAAGGGGTATAATACCCGCCATTCGGCTACCAAAGTTTCAATCGGTGTTACTTCCGGTTCGGTTAGCGAGGGAAAAACCTGCAATAGATGAAATTCCCGGCTTAAGGCTGCCAGATTGGGCTGTAGCGATGGTTGTTCCGGGTCATGAAAGAAGGCGTATTCGCGGCGCTCGCTCAAAAAACCGTTAAGCTGCTCTACTACTGCTTCTCCAGCGTTACTAACCAGCGCGGCAGGGTTGAAGCCATCGAACACTGCTCCCGCTCGCACCAATTTTTCCAACCTTAATTCGAGTCGCAAGGGCAGTTCCAATTCCTGAAATTGGAGGATTTCAATATCGCCACCTGTACCGCTGATTCCTCGCAGATTGCTTGCTACTTCGCGGCGCAAAAGTCCCTCAAGCCCTGCCCTAAGTGCTTCAAGTCGGGCAAAATGGTTGCGTCGCCCTGCCGGGGATTTACGCCCCGCACTTTTCAGGATTGTTTTAAATTCCAAAGCTTCGTGTTGCGCATCCCAATGCAAAAAGCTTTCCAATTCCCATAAACTGAGCTTGAAATTGCGTGCCAATCGCATAGAAGCCATGAAATAATTATTGTACACAATCGCCGATGATTTATCGCTTGCTGCCCCCAAATGTCCGAAGCGTTGCAACGCTTCCCGAATTTCCCGACTGTATATTGGGAAATCTTCACCCTGCACTGCCCAGAAATAGCTAATCGTATAGGTCATTAATCCAATTGGCGTACCCTTTGCGTAGCTTTGCTCGGTTATTTCGTTCCAGAAACTTTCCAACCTATCGAATTTCTGCCCTGCTTCTTCCAGCGAACCGGGTGTTTTCAGAATATTCTGGAGAATTAGAGAAAGGGCGTTTAACCTGCCACAATCTTCGGCACGTTTGAAAAGGCTATCAAGGAAGAGCCTGCCTGCTCCGCTGAAACGCCAGTAACGACCCTGAGTGCGACCACGTGCGGATGCTTGTTCGGAACGACTAAAACCGGAAGCGGCGGTTTTGAATTCAGACAAGCTCAACTTGCCCTCTATAAAGTTTTCAATTACAGGGCGAAACCGGGCAGTAGCGCGACTGCGTTCTACCAGTTCGTTATAATAAAAGCGGGGATTATCGGTGCGCTCTCGGCGGTATTCGCTTAGCGCAGATTCTAACCGTTCTTTCCGTTCCACTTTCTCACTCATAATTTAGGTCAGGCTTAGCATAAATGTTTCTTCTGCTGACATATTAACTGACCTGTCAGATATGTCAAGTAGGGTTAATAATGCCTGTAAATGTAAAAAAGGAAGCCCAAACAGGCTAGGAATTTATAATTTTTGTGATAACCTCTAAAATTGCACTATTTACAACCTGAGTGCATCTTCTAATATTAGAGTATTGCACAATTGGCTAACAAGATTGCTAATCTTGATTAGATTTATGCACAATTTGTTACTAACCACACATTAGAATAGTTAAAATTTGTGCGCTTTGCCGTTGATTTGCACAAACAAGCGCGCTATATTTATAGCGTGGTCTGTTGGTTCAACCACTATCCTCCTCAAGCAGCGGGACCCGAGTGCTCCCTCATTAAGTGCCGGGTCTTGTACTTTTTTATAACAAATTTCTCTACTTTACTCCAAACTTGACTCCCCTGCTTCCTGTTGCTAATATGGCTTGTGCATGGCCCCGTAGCTCAGTGGATAGAGCGAAGGTTTCCTAAACCTTGCGTCGGAGGTTCGAGTCCTCTCGGGGCTACTACTTCAATTCTTTCTTTTCAGTAAACTCCCGGCATTTTCACTATTCCTATCTAGGATTATAATTACTTTTGGGCTAGCATAGTTAGCAAGATGTGATATGATTCCACTAACACCATGGGGGTTCTGAGGAGGAATAATTTTTAGTGACCGCCAAGTTAGTTTTGAAAGAAAACCTTGTCTTTATGGTCAGCCATACGGATGGTGATGTGCCATACCATGACCAAGAAGGGCTAGGTATATATTATAAAGATACGCGCTACCTAAGTATATTGGAGATGAAGGTAAGTGGTGAAACGCCCGTTTTACTTACTTCTTCCTGCGAATTTAACTTCATGGGCAATATCCAAAGCGCGAATCCTTTGATGCGTATTCCAGCAGAAACACCCGGTGAAACTATCACCCTTTTGCCCCGTACTATCAGTATTCGCCGTAATCGCTTCATAGAAGATGGACTACACGAAAGAGTCGGTTTTTACAACTATAATTCTTTTCCCGTCCGCTTGGTTTTGAACTTGCGCTTTGGCAGCGATTTCCGCGATATGTTTGATGTGCGCGGCTATAACCGTGCCAAAAGGGGAGAAATTCAGGAACCGTTATGGGACGGCAAGCGTTTGCGTTTTAGCTATGCCGGATTGGATGGTCAGGAGCGCTATACCTACATTGTTTTCGATCACACACCCGATGAAATTATCCCGGTTACGGGTTTGAATAGCTCTACCCATGAAGTGTTGGCGCAACGTGCCAGCCTGCCCGATTCTACTTCTGCTTCGGCGATGCCTACGGTTCACCCGGCAGCGGCTGATGCTGTTTTCGTCCTGACTTTGAAACCTTTCACTCCATTGGCGGTAACTTACCACGTTATACCGCAGGGTTTGGGGAATGGTCAGAATGCGCTGGCACATAGCTTTGATATGGGCGCGCGCCGCATGAAAGTGGCTTACGAAAGCTGGTTTGAAGAAGCCACCGTAATTTCTACCGATAATGAAGTCTTTAACGCCTTTTTGCAGCGCAGCATCTACGATTTGCGAATTCTGATGGAAGAATTGCCCACCGGATTATTTCCGGTTGCGGGCATACCTTGGTTTGCCGTTCCGTTTGGACGCGATTCGATTATTACCTCGCTTCAAACTCTGATTTTTGACCCCCAAATTGCTGTTGGGACTCTGCGATTTTTGGCACAACATCAGGGTAAGGTGGTAAACGATTGGAATGAAGAAGAACCGGGCAAAATTCTGCACGAAATGCGGGCGGGCGAAATGACCTTGCTCCATGAAATGCCGCATATTCCCTATTTCGGTGCGGTGGATAGCACCCCTCTTTTCCTGATGCTCTTTGCTGCAACCATGTGCTGGTTGGATAGTGACAGCTTATATCGTGAGTTGCTGCCAAATGTCAAAGCCGCGCTTGATTGGATTGATAATTATGGTGATCGAGATGGTGATGGTTTCATTGAATATGATTGCCATAACGAGCGCGGCGTTAAAAATCAGGGGTGGAAGGATAGCGCTATTTCGCTATTGATGGCAGACGGGTCATTACCAAAACAACCCATCGCGTTGGTGGAAGCGCAAGGTTACGTTTACGCTGCGAAAATTGGCGTTGCAGAAGTACTTGAACGCAAAGGTGAGCACGAATGGGCGGCTCGTTTGCGTCGTGAAGCGGAAACTCTCAAACAACGTTTTAACGAGGTTTTCTGGATGCCGGAAGCGCAGTTTTTTGCACAGGCTTTAGATCGTGATAAAAAGCAAATTTCTAGTATTACGTCGAACCCTGCCCACTGTCTTTGGTGTGGTCTTGTGGCGGATGATAAAGTGGAAGCAGTGGTAAAAAAACTTACTGCCGAAGATATGAGTAGTGGGTGGGGCTTACGCACGCTCAGTTCCAACGCCCCTTCGTTTAACCCTATGAGCTACCATAACGGCAGCGTTTGGCCTCATGATAATTCGCTGGCAGCGGCGGGTTTAAAGCGAGTTCGCCATAATGAAGAGGCTATTTCGATAATTTCGCAGATTTTCAATGCGGCGCAACGTTTCACTTATTTTCGGTTGCCTGAGCTATATTGCGGCTTCCAGCAGGATACCCGTTACTATAGCGCACCCGCCGAATATCCGGTCAGTTGCAGCCCGCAAGCATGGACTGCTGGTGCGGCGCTTCTCTTTCTTCAAACTATGCTTGGTCTTGAAGTGAATGCTACTTTGCGCCGGGTAATCTTACGACCTTATTTTCCTCCTTATATAGATTGGGTGGAGTTGAAAGGCTTGAACATTGGCAACCAACCTGTGAGTTTGCGGGTTAGTCGGCGTGATCAACATCGTTACCAACTTGAAATACTGGATAATGAGCGCGACATTGAGGTTGTACTCATGAGTCGTTGAATTATATAGTGCCGTTGCACCGCAAGACGGGCGACAGGCAAATAGAAAGGCAATAAAAATGGCAAAGACTCTAACTCAATCGAAGAAAAAAACCATTCCTGAAATAATGGGGCGTAAAGCTACTGCTGGCGCACCCAAAATCGCAATGGTTACTGCCTATGATTATCCCTCTGCTCTGATTGCTGATAGAGTCGGTATGGATATGATATTGGTAGGCGATTCACTGGCAATGGTAGTGTTGGGTTACGATAGCACCGTATCTGTCACTATGGAAGAAATGCTACACCACTGTAAAGCGGTAAGGCGTGGTGCAAAAGATTCAATACTGGTGGGTGATATGCCTTTTGGTTCATACCAGACCGGATCGGAAGAGGCTATCCGCAATGCTGTTCGCTTTCTCAAAGAGGCGGGTATGGATGCGGTTAAACTAGAGGGTGGCGTATATCAGGCTGAGATTGCGCGGGCAATAGTGCGAAGCGGTATTCCGGTGATGGGGCATATCGGCTTGTTGCCGCAATTGGTCTCGGCTACCGGCGGCTTTAAGGTGCAGGGGCGGGATGAGGAAGGGGCACGCCGTTTGCTGGAAGATGCCAAGGCGATGGAAGAAGCGGGTTGCTTTGCCATCGTGCTGGAGGCAATTCCTGATCGGCTCGCTACTATGATTACCAATTCAATCAAGATTCCCACCATCGGTATAGGGGCTGGCGCAGGTTGTGATGGACAGGTGCTGGTAATGCACGACTTGATTGGGCTTTTTGACCGCTTCACGCCGCGTTTCGTCAAAAAATATGCCAATGTTTACGGCATGATTGAGGATGCGCTGACGCAATACCGCGATGAGGTGGTGAACGGGCAGTTTCCGGCGACTGAACACACCTTTACCATCAAAGATGATGTGCTTGCGCGGCTCTACGCCTAATAAAGACTTTGGAGGGATGCGCCGCCGCGTATCCCTTTTTTTATTTCGGTAAGTTCACCAAGTTGAAATTTTGCCACAAAATATCGTTACGGCATTTATTAATTCTAAGGTTGAGGTGTAACGGATTTTTATGGTCAGGCATGTCAGGCAGGATAAAGAAATAGCGACGGTATCGCCCATCCGCGCTCAGGTCAAAGTTAAAGTATGTGTCCGGCATTTTATCGCCTTCTGACAAGCCTATTTCGCTTAATATTTGAGGCTGCTGAAAATCATAGTTGGTTAGCACATCCATTTGTAGGTATAAGGGCGAGGCTTCTGACTCGAATCCGGGACTCTCTAAGCTGAAAGTGGTTTTAGCTCCGTAGAGATAGTAATAAAACCCCCGCTTGTTCTCGCAACTCAAACGCGATGAATCTTCCCATTCCCAACCCTGCGTATCACAACCGGAAAAATCCCAACTTTTGCTTTCTGTACTAGCATATTGTCTATCCTGCTGGGAAACCGCATATACAAAGGTGCGTCGCAATGCCGGAACGTTTTTATCCAGCGCGTACCGCACGAACCATATATGACCGGAATCTGCACGACGATAATCAATCTTTAAGCTGGCAGTGCGGTTATAACCGCTTACTCCGGTCTGTAGCACTAGTTGGGTGGCTTCGTTCAACCCATTTCGCCATAGATAAGCGCCGTTGTAACTGTCGGGCAACCCCTCGTAATAGATGGTATCGCCGGGAGAAAGCGGCAAATTAGCTTCTTTTACTTGCTCTATTGTGTCGTTAATCACTGCACCGGATTGCCACCAAGGCAAAAGCGCCAGCGCCAGCCCCGCTACGGTTGAAATTAAAACTGCTAGAGTGGGAAGCGTTGCCTTTCTGGTTTGAAGCCAGTTGAAGCATATGCCTAACGCTAGGCAGAACCCGGCAGAAGGTAGATATAGATTGCGGGATTGCAGCAAGTCAGTGGTTACGGGCGACGTGTCAAGCGCCGGAAGGTAGCTCAAGTAAAACAAGCCCAATGCAGGGAGAATTTGCCTGATTTGCAACGAGCGTTGCCGCCATAACAAATACCCCAAGCCTATATATCCAGAAGCTAGTAATGCGGCGATTGCCAGCGCGGGAATTAGCCCCACACTTTTCAGATTTAGGGGGAAAAGCAGTGGAATCCATGAACCAAGCGTTCCATTCCAGCTAATAAAGAACAAGTCGCGTCCGTTATTGTTGTAACCTCCCACACTGCCCAATACCTCGATTCGTAATGCCAGATACAAGCCGATTACCAATCCGTAGGGTAGCAGGTATAACAAAACGGTTTTGGAACGTGCTCCCGGTTTATTTGCCAGCCAACCGATTACGAGTAAAACTAGTGGAAAGGTTATCGCCGACTCTTTTGAGAATATCGCGCCGCCAAACGCCAGCAACGACAGGAGATATAACCACAACTTGCGATTCTCAAAAAAATACAAACCCGCCACTAATGCCAGCAAGCTGAAGAACGCGGCGATAAGATCGGGGCGACCTGAAATCCAGATAACCGCTTCGGCATGAATCGGGCTTAGCGCAAAAAGTACGCCTGTTGCCAGCGCAACCCGCCGATTTTTTGCCAGCACTTGCGCCAGCAAACTAACCAGCAAGCTATTGGCTGCATGCAATAACAGGTTGGTAAGGTGATAGCCCATGGGATTTAAGCCCCACAGGTTATAATCAAGCCACCATGCTAGGTTTGGAATTGGGCGGAAAAATTGGTTTTGGGTATGTTCGTAGAAGGGCTGCCCCTCCGCAGTGAAGTGGATAAATACAAAATCTTCACCGGAAAAATTGAAGCTCAGGCAAGCTCCATAGCCCAACAAGGCGAGAAGCGGTATAGCTAACCACCTCAAGATTTGCGTTTTCGCGTCTGGCTCAGAATCAGCTACTGCTGCTTTGGTAGGAACAAATTGCATGCTTTAACCGCTTAAGAATCCGTCCTCGTCGTACTCAGGTTCAGGTTCTAGGCTGCCACCCGCTTTCAGGTGTTTCAGCAATCTGGCTTTGGCAGTTATATAAGGTAGGTAAAATTCGACTTCGGGGAAATTCTGATTAATAAAACTAAAAGCTTCTTCCAACGGGTCGCCCTCAACACTAGACGGTAGAGGAATTGCCCTGCCCGGTGTAGCAGGGTTGGTGGCTTTCCCCTCAACCCATACAAACCCCAGTTCTCGAAGCGCAGCTTTAAATTGCGCGCGCCGGAAATCTTGGGGACGTGCCGCACCCACCAATGTTCGGAAAGCGCGTTCAAGCCTGCTATCGGTATCTCCACTTTGCAGGTTTGGAAACTTCTGCTTTTTTTGATCTGACTGCCCACTTTTAGCCATGCTCTAATTCTACCATGATTGACTATACGCCCCCCTTTTTATACAATCCCCTTTTGAGCAACGTAAAATGAAATCCTGCTCAAATCTAGAAGATTGGAAAGTTATGCGCAAGGCGATTATTTTAGCTTATATAGCGCAACCTCTTAATAATTCCCGGCTGAAAAAGTTTACGCAAGAGGCAGTAGCCGCAGGCGCACTGTTGATATGCGCCGATAGCGCCGGAGAAGCTGCCTTGGCATGGGATTTGCTGCCTCACTGGTTGGTAGGTGATATGGATAGTATTGCTCCAGCCGTTTTGCGTGAATTGACGGCGCGTCCTTCTGTTAAAGTTGATTCCCATCCCGCCGAGAAGGACGAAACCGATCTTGAATTGGCAATTGAGCGGGCTTTGTCAGAGGGAGCTACCGAAATAACTATCGTGGGTGGCGTAGGGGGACGGCTAGATCATACGCTAGGCAATTTGTATTTGCTGGCAATGCCAAGCCTTGCACGCTCCAAAGCTCGCGTTCGCATCCTATCCGAGAATGAGGAAGTATTCCTTTTAAGCCCTGACGATTCCCCACTGCTTTTAGAAGGCAAAAAGGGTGAACTGGTTTCACTTTTTCCTTTTAATGGAGATGCCACCGGCGTTTATACCGAGAATCTTTATTATCCCTTGCGCCACGAGACGCTCTATTTTGGACCTTCGCGCGGAATCAGCAATGTGATGTTGGCGGAGAGCGCAGAAATCAGCCTTGAAGAAGGACGTTTGTTAATAATCCACACCTTTGCCCAAAGTTAGGTTTATACTTGTTGCAATGTCGCTTTTGCTGCTTCAAACAAACGGTATAGGCTTTCTTCTACCAACGGCGAGTCGAAATGCGGATGCCATTTTAAATCTGCCAGCGAGTCGCTGATGGCGAAAGCGGTTGCCAACTCAACGCCGCGACATTGCGCCACTGCACAAAGGGCAGATGCTTCCATTTCCACCGTATAAACCCCTTCGCTCTGGTAATGACGCGCTTCGGCTATGGTTTCACGATATGGTGTGTCAATTGTCCATGTCGCCCCTTCCTTGAAAGGCACTTTTGCTTTTTCAAGGCTCTGCTTGAAGGCAAGCGTTAAAGCGGCAGAGGGCAGCGCATATTTGCCCGATTCGAGATAATGGTGTGACACTCCCTCGTCTCGGATAGCGCGATTGCACACTACAATGTCGCCGATTTCCGCTTCTTGACGAAGGCTACCGGCAGTGCCTATGCTGATAAATTTCTTCACTCCTTGCGCAATAAGCTCTTCCATAATGATAGCGGCTATCGGCGCGCCAATGCCAAACCCACCGCACATAGCCACTCGATTTTCGGCGCTTTTAAGTAGGTGGAATCTTGCACCCGTGACCTTGAGCGGTTCAGTTTCTTCGTTCTCCAGCACCTGTTTTAGCAGGCTTCGCTGGTAGCAAAGAATTACTCCCACGTTTAGGTCTTCTTCAGGAATAGACTTGCGACTACGCGCATATTTCACGAAATCTTGCGGCGTGATGAACGCTTCCAAATCATGCTTGCCGTCATAGTTGGGGTAGGGCATCGCTAAACCTCTACTTGCCAGTTGCCACTGTCGCGTGGCAATTGGTAGCTACGTGCTTCACCCTCACCATGTACCCATATCTCGATAGCACGTGGCGCAGGGGCATATTGTCCCTGTCGCTGTGCGGAAATCTTTGTCTTTCCGTTTTCGACAGCGCATTGGAAGCGAGTCAGGCAAAATTCGCCGTGCTGGTAGCCGAAGCTATGCCCGTCATCCTCATATAGCACTCCGGTGGCGCTTCCATTAGCATCTGGGTAAACTTCTAGTGTTATTAAATCTAGCGGTTTCTCGTCACTGTATTGCATTTCAGTACCAAAAGGCACAATGGTTCCGCCACGCATAAACATAGGGATTGTATCAAGCTCGGCTTCCACCAATCTGTAACCGGGTTTGGTCAAGCGTTCGTCACTCCAGAAATCGTACCAGACTCCTTCTGGCATATACACGGCGCGGGTGGTTTGTCCGGGGCGGCAAATCGGCGCAAGCATAATGGCATGCCCCACCATTACCTGATCTGAAATCTGATAAGTTGTAGTATCTTTGGAGAACTGATAAAGAAGTGGTTGCCAGATAGGTGCGCCCGTTTGCGCGGCAGTGTAAAACAGCGAGTAGAGATAGGGCATCAAGCGGTAGCGTAGAGTTAGAGCGCGGCGGCTAATTTCTTCCACTTCGCTGCCCCATGTCCACGGCTCTTTCTGGGATACTTTCTCAATACTGTGACCGCGCGAGAAAGGATAGAATGCGCCCAATTGTATCCAGCGGGCGAATAGTTCAGGCGTACCATGTCCGCCAAACCCGCCGATGTCCACGCCCGAAAAACCAACTCCCGATAAGCTCCAGTTGCAAATTTCCGCGATACTCATTTCCAAATGTTCCCACAACGTGAGGTTATCGCCCGACCAAACAGTGCTGTATCGCTGAATACCGGCAGCCCCAGAACGAGTTAGCATGAAGGGGCGTTCGTTCGGGTTAAAGCGCAACATAGCTTCGTGCGTGGCTCGATCCATCAAGAGACCGTAAACATTTTTGCCCTCGGCAAAAGTTATACGCTCTTCCGGGTCACCCATAGGCGCATCTAATGACGGGCTAGCAACCGGGTTATTGGGTGTGCCAAAAGGGTACTGACTGATGGCAGGTTCATTCATATCGTTCCAGATGCCCTTTACCCCTTCAGCTAATAGCTCATTATGCTGGTCGTTCCACCATTTTCGCACATCGGTGCGGGTAAAATCGGCGAAAACGCTCGTACCGGGCCATACACATCCGGTATATTCAGTTCCGTCCGGGTTGGTAATGAAGTAACCTTGGGCTGAACCTTCCGAATAGACATGATAACCGCCTTCAGGCTGATGCTTAACACCGGGGTCAATTATTGTTACGACCTTGAAACCTTGCGCGTTCAAATCAGAAATCAGTTTTGCCGGGTCAGGGAAATTGGTTTTGTTCCATGTGAACACCCTGAACTCATCCATATAGTCAATGTCTAGATGTATTACTTCAGCGGGGATACCTCTTTCCCGGAATTGGCTGGCAATCCCCCGCACAATCTGTTCGTTATCATAACTCCAACGGCTCTGGTGATAGCCTAACGCCCAACGCGGAGGCATGGGCATCCTACCTGTAAGGAAGGTGTAGCGTTCAAGCACCTGTGCCGGTTCAGGTCCGTATATAAAGTAATAGTCCATTTCGCCACCTTCGATTTCGATACTGTACTGGTTCGAGCGCGGGTTTCCCATATCGAAAGCGGTGCGGTGGGTATTGTTCAGATAAATTCCATAACAGCCAGTTTCTTGGCGTAGCGCCATAAAGAACGGAATCGCCTGATATAGCGAGTCCGCGCCCGGTCCGTGATCGGAAGTATATTGCCATGGGTCGGTAGTCCAGCAGGTGTAGCGCCTGCCGCGTTTGTCCAGCAACCCGCTGCGCTCACCGAACCCGTAATAATGCTCATCTTCCGGCATCGTTTTGCGCCAAATGGTTTTACCTTCCGATTCCCAAAAGACTGCCCCTTCGCTGCTATCTTCATTAATCAGCAAGCCTTGATTGTTCAGAATCGAAATCCTTGCACCTGCATTACTCAGTTTGAGCAATAGCGTCTCGGTAGTTATTTCGATTCCATTGGGTGTTGGGGTAAAAGTATAGGGAGAAGCTGGAAAATCTTCATCGGGGCTTGTTACAGACCAGCTTCGGCGCTTAGCAAAAGTGCCTCCCGGAGCAAGCCTGAAACGCACCATATTTTTATCGAGCACTGTTATAGACAGCACTGCCCCTTCATAATCCAAAAATAAAGTCTGACCTTGTTGCCAGAAACCCTTGAGGTTGCCGGGTTTCCCGGCTGATAGAGATTGTGTGGACATAACAACTAATCCTTTCTATCAAAGTCTTAACTTTAGGCATTAGAAGAGAAGATAATCGCTTTAAGACCAACTTGCACGTTTTCCGTTGCCGTGATATATTATAGGGGCTTTCGAGACACGTCAAACTGTGCGCGTATCGTCTAGAGGCCTAGGACACCGCCCTTTCACGGCGGTAACCGGGGTTCGAATCCCCGTACGCGTATCCTCTTTTTTTTCAGCCAATCCATTTTCACTTCTCTCAATTTGTCTATAAAAAGACAGCCTTTTGGGCTGCGGTTAAGTTATTTTCCTACTCAGCTAACTTGGCAACTGAATAATGAAAATACATTACTCAATTTATTTTCACAAAATATATAAATGCGATTACACTTTTTGTACTGTGCATAATATACTATTGCAATACTGAGCGTGTTATGTTATGTTATGTTGAGAGATATATTAGTTATGTTTACTGAAAGCTCACCTGCGCTGCAAAAAAGCGTAGCATCAGAACGGTCGGGCAGTTTGGATGCAAGGCGACGGAGCACAAAATCGATCCGCGCAGAATTTCCCTTCCAATCCTACTATCAAGGGTAGATTAGACCTATCCGCCGAAGAGTTCGAAAGACTTTCTTCGGTAGAGCGCGAAATTTGGTTGGCAAAGAAGCAACTAGATGAACAGCGTCGCTTGCGATTGCGTCATGAAGCCGGACGCAAGCCTGTAAATTATAAACCGGATATTTCAGCAATACCGGTTGAAATTAAACAGGATGTATTGCTGGATCGCAAGCTTGAGGATACCAAGAGCGCTTCTGAACTTGCCAAATTCGGCGATGATCACACCCGCCGCTTTAAACCGCCTGAATTCCAAACCGCTCGTGATATTCCAGTAAAAACCAGAGCCACAAATAGTTCTCGTTCGCTGCTTGATTTTATTGGTTGGACTCTGGAAGGTTTAGTAATAATTGCAGTGATGGTGGTAGTTGGCAATTGGGCTTTGCAACAGTTCGGAATTTCAATTGATTTTTCAGGTTCCGATCACAGAAATGTCAGCCCAAGCCGCCCGGATGGGCTTTTTCTCAATGTGATGGCGGAAGGCAATATCTATGTGCCGCCAACAGCTACGCCCTTGCCGGTGCCACCTACGCCAACTTTACGATCTTTGTTGCTGGTTGAAACGCTAAGCGCCAGCCAAATAGCTGTTGCGCCTACTCCTACGCCTTATATTGTTCAGGCAACACAGGTTCAACCCGGCAAGCCTAGATTTGCGCCCCCTACTCGGTTGGTAGTGCCTAAAATCGGAGTAGACTCATCGGTTCAAGAAGTCATAGTGAATCTTGGTAACTGGCAGGTAGCAGATTATGCGGTTGGATTTCATCAAGGAACTGCCAATGCTGGTGATAGTAGTAATATGGTGCTGGCAGGGCATCGTGACATCAGAGGTAGCGTCTTTCTGCGGTTAAATGAATTGATACCGGGAGATGAAATAAAAGTATATTCCAGCGCCGGTTCTTATCGCTATATTGTTTCGGAAATTATAGAGGTAGCGCCAACTGATGTGCGTGTGATGGCTCCTACCTCTGAAGGTATGGCAACCTTAATAACTTGTACACCGGTGGGGTTGGCAACCAGACGATTGGTAGTTAAAGCTAAATTGGTCGGGTGATCGTCAAGGGAGAGACAAACCTATGAACGGGGCTAAAAAAAAGGGGTCTCCTGCTGAGAAATCAAACTCAAAGAATAATAATGTGAATATGCAAAGAATAAAAAGCAAGAGACGAATACGATTAAATTGGACTAAGTGGGAAATAGCCGGGCTTGCTCTTTCCTTGCTTTTGATAATATCACCTTTGTTGAGTTTTAGCGCTGCCCTTGTAGCACCGCTTGCAGTCGGAGCTCAACTCGCCCCGCCCGGTTTGCAAAATGTTAGTAAAGGCGTAAGTACACCCACCGTTTCCCCGAACGGTAATATTTCATTTACTTTTTTGTTCAGAACTAGAGCTAATAGTGGTGACCAAACCCTTGTAACGATTCAGGATAATCTCTCAATAGGTATGACCTGTTCTGGGGTCTCGGTAACTTCAACTAATGCAACTATCGCCAACGGTTCTTCTACTTTCCCGGTTTCAGGCACAATGATGCTGATACTGGTAGTTACTTCAACAGTGAATATAGATGTTGTAGCGCAGGTTGATTGCACTGCGCCTGCCACTCCCGGACCATATACTAATCAATTTTTAGCCAATACTGCAAATGCTTCCGATCCGTTTACTACTTCTTCCGCGGTTTCGTCTACTCCTGTGGATTTCACAGTTACAGGTGTAACCGCAACGGCGACACCAACTGCGACCGCGACACCAACGGCAACCGCAACACCAACTGCGACAGCCACGGCAACTGCGACACCAACCGCGACTGCAACAGCCACGGCGACTGCGACACCAACGGCAACCGCAACACCAACTGCGACTGCAACAGCCACAGCAACATTGGCACCAACCGCGACTAGGGCAGCGACATCCACGCCAACGGCAACTACAATAGTAATAAATACACCGGTTCCACCAACACACACACCGGTTCCACCGACCAACACACCGACTAATCTGCCTACAGCAACAACGGGTGTAACAGCTAGCGCCACCCCTACCAATACTCCTGCACCAACACCCGCCTTACCGGGACAACCAATAACCACACAGGCTGCTGCTACTGTCAATCTCACTCCTCCAAGTGGGAGTGGTGTAGTAGCCGGTTCAGTAATAAACAAAAATGGTTCGGTAGCAGGCGCTCCCATTGATTTAATCTGGGTTAGAGCCGGGGGCGAACAAGTGCTAGCAAGTGCAGTTATAGACAATAGCGGGCAATTTTTCTTTGGCGGTTTGGGTAGTACCGGGCAAGGTGAAAGTTATTATCTGCGCTTCCGCAACTCAGACCCGGGTGGCTCAACCTTGCGTGGTTTCAATACTACTTCTTTCAGTTTTAGTTCCGGTTCAATTACCCGTGTTGATAATATTGATGTAACCGATGTCAGCATCGGACCTCCGGGCGCTAGCGGTTTACGTATCACTACTCCCTTTACCTTTGAATGGTTCAAGCGCACTCAGGTAGAACGCTATTCGCTTTCTTTCTTCAATAGCACCGGTCAGATGGTGCTTGATACAGGTGATCTTGGCGGGGCTACAAGCTACACCTTACCAGATGGTAAACTTGGAAATGGTCAGTTTTCAGCTCAGGTTAACGTTAGTGGTTCACAAGGAAACGGTGTTTCCAACAAGCGCTTTACCTTCGCTATTGGGGTAATTCCTACACCAACGCCTGTTCCTACTACAACGGCTGCTCCAGCCGCTACTACACGAGCACAAAGTAGTCCGATAGTTATTCCTACCGTTACCGGTCGTGCTACCACTAATGGAACGGCTACCACAACCGCTAGTACCACTACGGTAACGACTACTACAGTGGCTGCTGCAAGCCCTACTACAACCGGATTGCCGGGTGGCGCTGCCGGTGGCACCGAAATTATCGGGGTGCCACCAACCTTTGGTCCTTCACAGAATAATGCGAATCCCGATAACACCGGCAGCGGTTCAGGCGGTAGCAGCGATGCTAGCAAGCAATTGCCAAAAACCGGCGGTGAATTACCAATCGGTGGACTGGTATTGGCGGCTCTGACACTAGCTGGTCGTCGCTTCAGATTGGTGCGACAAGATCGTTAAAATAGTTGTATTAGCGCCACTGGCTTGTGGAATTAACGGTGAGACCGCTTTAAATATATGGTTTAGAGCGTTGACCTTATTTTTAGGTAAGGTTATAATTTTAAGAACGCGGAATACTTGTCTGAATCAGGTAAATCAAAAAAATACCCGATACAACTAATGGGTGATTTTATTCCTGAGTTTTCTAACTTTTTTCTAAGGAGCTAGTTCACTAATGGCGCTAGTAGGAAATCTTAAAGACTTCGGTCTGGCTGAATTTCTCTACCTCGTAGACCGGGGCTATAAGACCGGGCGTCTTACTTTGCAAAGACCCGGAGATCGCGCCGAACTTTATTTCCAGACAGGTAAACTGGTGTACGCTTCCCATTTCGGGCAAGAAGAACGTCTTGGTGATATGTTGGTACGAATGGGTCGAATCACTCAGGAACAGGTAAACTATGCCTTACGTATCCAGCACACACGCGAGCCAAACAAGCCTCTGGGTGCAATACTGGTAAGCAATAATATTATTTCTACCGACGAAATTAATAAATGCGTGCGTTTGCAAATTGAGGAAATAACCTACGGGCTTTTTAACTGGAACGAAGGGGATTTCAAATTTGAGCAAGATGTGCAGCCTCCCCCCGAAAGCCTGACTATTCCTCTGAGCGTGGAAAATATCATTATGGAGGGTACGCGCCGCATTGACGAGTGGACTCGAATTCGTGATAGAATTCCGAATCTGGATGTGGTGGTACGTTTTAGCGATCAGCCGCATGAAAAAGCTAAGGGTGTAAACCTTACACCTGATGAATGGCGCGTGTTTGCCCGTATCAATGGCTTGCACTCGATTCGCCAGATTGCCCAACTTACACACCTGAGCGAATTTGATGTTGCTCGTATCCTGTACGGTTTCCTGTCGGCGGGTCTGGTTATTATTTCCAAGCAACCGCCCCAAGCTGCTTTAAATGGTGGTTATCCCAGAACTGGGTTAGCCAGTCCTAATGCTCCCAGACCGGTCACTGCGCCCGCGCCTGCCCCGGCTAAATCAGCGCAGGCTGTACCACCGCCTGTGCAGCAACGCGCTCAGGTTCCGGTTAATGGGCAGTATAACCCAGGGTATGCGGTAGGGGTGAATGCTGCACCGGGACCCGGACTATCGGCTCAAAGTCCGCCTCTTCCACCGCAGACATTTAAAAAGAGCTTGATTCGCAGAATCATAGATGCCATATCCAGACGGTAAAGCCGGGAGGGCTTATAGTTCGTGCAAACTGTGAAGATGGTTATTACCGGAGCAGTCGCAGCCGGTAAAACCGAATTTATTAAGGCTATTAGCGAAATAGATGTCGTTTCTACCGAGCGAAAAGCTACCGACGAAACCAGCCTGATAAAGAAAGAAACCACTGTAGCGATGGATTTCGGTCGAATCGCTATTGCGGATGATCTGGTATTGCACCTCTTTGGCACACCCGGTCAGAAACGCTTTGATTTTATGTGGGAGATTTTGTCAGAGGGGATGCTTGGCTTGATTGTGCTGATAGATAGCACCCGCCCGGATACCTTCCGCGAAACTATCCGCATCATTGAATTTTTCACTGGATACCGTAAAACCCCTTTTATTGTAGCCTGCAATAAACAAGACCTAGAGAATGCGTGGTCTCCAGAGGATATTCGCTACTCGCTTCGTCTTAGTAGTGATGTTAAGGTCATTCCTTGCGTGTCAAAGGATCGGGATAGTGTCAAGAAAGTTTTGCTCGAACTTTTATACACTATTCTGGCTGATGCGGAGGAGGATTGATGAATCGCCGTGAGGAGCTGGTAGGGCATCTTCGTAAGCTTCAGGCGGCTGCGCCTGAAATTGAAGCCTCGGCGGTGGTAAGCCTCGATGGGTTAATTATTGCCTCGAATCTGCCGGATGCTGTGGAGCCTGACCGGGTTTCCGCCATGAGCGCGGCTTTGCTGGCGCTTTCAATGCGCATTTCAGGTGAATTGAATCGTGGCTTGTTGGAACAGGTATTTATTCGCGGTCTCGATGGTGATATATTGCTAATGGCGGTAGGTGAGGATGCGGTATTGACCGTTATTTCAAAACGAGAAGCGAAACTAGGCATGGTGCAATATTACATGAAGCGGGCAGCGCGCGATATTGCGAAGGTTCTGTTCTAAAGAAAAAAGCGGAGGGCGGTTTTCAAGCCGCCCTTTTTTGTTGCCTAATCTTTGCCGTCCATACTTAACTCGATAAGTACGCCGCTGCTGGATTTGGGGTGAACGAAAGCAATATCTTTATGATGTGCGCCCCGTCGCGGTTGTTGGTCAATAAGTTGCAGATTACGCTCTTTGAGTTCGCCCAAAGCTTCTGGCACATCCTCAACATCAAGGCAAATGTGATGGATGCCTTCACCTCGCTTGGCGATAAACTTGGCTATTGGCGACTCTTCGTTCAAAGGTTCGAGCAATTCAATTTTGCTTTCTCCCACAGTCAGGAAAGCTACCCGCACGCCCTGTTCTTCCACTACCTCAAAACCGATGTTTTCTAGCCCTAAGGCTTCCTCGTAAAATTTCAAAGAGCTAGTCAAATCTTTAACTGCAATACCAATGTGGTCAATTTTATTTATTGCCATTTCGAGACTCCTACTGTAAGGATGAGAAAGTACAAATAACGTTTCGGTTACTACTTTTATTATAGCCGATACTCTGAATAGTTGGTGTAGCTTGAACTAATTGCATGAACCATCAAACACCTCGCTTTTTGCGCTCTACATAAGCAGCATGAGCGTTGACCTGAATAAATTCCATTTCGGGATAACGCATTGCGCTAAGTCGTCCACCGTAAACGCAACCCTGATCCAGATTTACGGTATTGTTGCGAAATTCGGGTAGGAGTTTAGTGGTGGGCGTATGTCCATAGGCTACCAAGGGTTTGCCCCGATAATTTTCTGCCCAGTTTTTGCGCTGTTTATTGCCCTCCGGTGTAATTAATATTTCACCGTTCAGGCAGAAATTAAAGATACGGGTGGTAAGTTTCCCGATCATGTGGTCTTCGATACCGGCGTGCGCTACCACCAATTTATTTCGGTTAAGTATCATGTATGGTGGTGCGTCTTTTACAAGTGCATTGATCAATTCGCTTGCTTCCACATACTCTTTTGCACTCAAACGTTCAATCCACTCGCAGGTATTATTGGAGTCCACGCTGTCAGGTTGTTGAAAATATTTATATAAGGCATAACAATGGTTTCCGGGAGTAAAGAGCGCGTTATCGGTTTTTACCATAGCACTTACCAACCGTAAAACTTCCAGATTTTTAGGTCCGCGATTTATCAAATCACCCAGAAAAATGGTGCGCCTGCCTAACGGGTGTTGGTAAACGCCATTCTCCAACTGATACCCAAGTTTATTGAGCAATTCGCAAAGCTCATCGTAACAGCCGTGAATATCTCCGATTATATCGAAGGGACCGCGTTGCTCAGGTTTCTCTAGCGAGAGTGGCACGATTTCCACTTGAAGGTTGGAAATCTCATGTTGGTTTAGTTTGATTACTTGTTCAAAGCCTTCTTTTTGTGCGGTTTTTTCGATTTCCCAATATAGCTTAAATTGTTCTGCTACTACCTTTGCACCTACCGGCGGTGGGTCTATCCGGGCAGCATCACGCTCACGACAGAGTTTTTCGGGGGCATCTATTAATAGCAATAAAACTGCGAAATCGTGGCGGTGAGCAATTTGAAGCAATTTCCGGCGGGTTTGCACTCTCAGTGCCGTACTATCCACTATTGTAGTGCGCTTGTAGCGTAATCGGGTATCTAGCAAATTATAGAGCAAATCAAAGGTGTCTTTGTTACTTTCCTGATTACGCTCATTATCGCTAATCAGCCCTCGCAATTTGTCAGAGGAAAGTATCCAAGTAGCGGGAAAATTGCGAGTGGCAAAGGTACTTTTACCGCTGCCACTAGGTCCGCATAAAATTATTACAGTTGGACATGGGATAAAAAGGTGCGTATGGTTGGCTGATAATTGCGCTTGGTAGAGGCTAAGTTCCACAGAATCCTTGAATTCATACTAACAGAGATGATAACACCCAATCCCTGTTAGTATAGCATATCAGCTTACTTTGCGGATTTGACTGTGACCCTCGCCTGCCATTGTGACCATGTTTCGCCCTTTGGTATCTACAAAATAGGTGGCGGCAGCGCTATCAACCAAATCGGGTGTAAGGCGTGGCGGTTCCATATTGTATTTCGCCAGTGAAACTATCTGATCAACTAGGTCACGCGGTTGACACATGCGGAAGGGGCGATTGTGCGGTAGATAATACCGTTCAATCAGGTAGTCAATCGCTTTCTCATCATAGGGTATTTTCTTGCTCTTGCAGACCAATTGCCAGATTTGGCGATACTGCTTTTCGTCTGGGTCTCCGATGTTGATTTTGTACTTGATGCGCCGCAAGAAGGCTTCATCTGCAATATCCATCGGGTCAAGGTTGCTGCTAAAGGCTATCAACTGGTCAAAAGGCATTTCCATTTTTTTACCGGTTACCAGCGTAAGGTAATCGTAGCGTTTTTCAAGTGGTACAATCCAGCGATTGAGCAAATCCATCGGGCGGCATTGCTGGCGACCAAAGTCATCAATCAAGAAGATACCGCCGTTAGCTTTCATCTGGAAAGGCGCTTCGTAAACTTTGGCATTTTCGTTATAAATCAGGTCGAGACTTGCCAGTGTTAACTCCCCGCCCACAACTACCACCGGGCGTTTGATGCGTACCCAACGCGCATCGTAGGGCAAATTTTTATCCAAAGTGGGATCATCCACTGCCACATGGTTGATCGGGTCGTAGAGTTTGATTATTTGCCCATCGGATTCGATAGCATGCGGTACGTAAATATCGCCACCCATCAGGCGCGTGATGCGCTCGGCGATGGAAGTTTTACCATTGCCTGCCGCGCCAAATAAGAAGACCGAAGAACAGGAATTTACAGCGGGACCGATTTGGGTTAATACATAGTCATGGATAATCAGATCGGCGAAAGCCTTGCGAATATTTTTATGAGTGACCACTACATTTTTAATGGTCTGGAGTTTAATGGCTTTTATCGCTTCTTCCAATGGTACGGGCATTGCTCCGGCGTAAGCGGTTTTTTCCAGCAGTTCACTGGCACGCTGAACTCCTTTAGGAGTAAGTACAAATTCGTAGCCGCCATCTCCTGACCCAATCATCCCGCCGATATCTAGTAATTCCTGCATCCGCATTTCTTCCAGCAACTCTCGAATAATGCCGTAGAAAGGTATGCGTAAGCGGGCAGCCATTTTATTTCCTGTGATACGACCGTTAAAATAAATGCAGCGCAATAGCATTTCCGATACAAAACCCCGATTCAAACCTAAATCTTCCAAGTTGTTAGGAATTGTGGGAAAATAAGCCGGTTCTTCCGGGGCAGGTTCATTCTCTTCTTCTTGGTTATTTTCGCTTGTTCCAACATAATGCGGATAATCTTTCAGTTCATCGCTGATTGGCAAACCTTGTTTGCGCCGTTCCATTTCCGCTGCCCATTCTCTAACCTGTTTTTCGTGCAGCATTAGGTGAGCTAGCGATTCCATATCGCCCTTTACTTTTGCTTCACTTATAGCCGAATAGAGCGCTCTTACAACAAGGTTTTTCTCACCGTTTTTCCAGAAATGATGTGGGTAGTTGTTAGCCCGCGCATAGCAATCGGGGGTAAGGTTTGACCGATTCATTTCTTCTACGGCGGTTTGCTCAATTAAGAACTGCATTTTTAATTACCCTCTATTCAGTTAGAGATTCTGAATAATATAGAGTTTTGTGGGAAATGAGTCGGCTTTAAAATCAGGAGTAAGCCAACCACTACTGTAATACTTTACTATATTGATTGTAACGGGTAACAAGAAATGAGAAATATAGCAAGGAAATACTAAAAAAGTCCTATAAAATGTATCAACCTAATTCAAGTAATTACGTAGTACTTTTTGGCTAGGTGAGTTCCCACTGAGGGCGAATATCCAAACTCAACTCGGCAATTGCCTCTTTGGCATATCTGAACTTGAAATAGGCGGCGGCGGCAACCATTGCTCCGTTATCGGTGCACAAAATGGGAGGGGGGAAACTGATAGATATAGGTTTGGCGAGATGGGCAGCTTGCTCGGAAAGCGCTGCTCGCAACGCCTTGTTTGCGGCTACTCCACCGGCAATTATTATCGCTTTTGCCCCATGCGCTTCGGCAGCGGCTACAGTTTTGGTTGCCAGTGTTTCTACTGCGGCTTGCTGAAAACTGGCAGCAATATCGGCGACTGGTAAATCACCGTTCAAAGCCAGTGGGGTTTGCTTGATAGGTTTATCTTGTTGGTTTCCTCCAGAGAAAGGGGCAGGTTTGGGAGGCGCGGGTCGGTATTCTTCGACTTTTCGCAATACGGCTGTTTTCAAGCCGCTAAAACTGAAGTCGTAAGTACCGCGTAACCAACTACGAGTAAAAGGAAAGCGGGTTGGGTCGCCCGATTGCGCCGCTTGTTCTACCAGTGGTCCGCCGGGATAGCCCAAGCCAAGCAAGCGGGCTACTTTGTCAAAGGCTTCTCCTGCGGCATCATCCTGCGTTTTGCCGAGTAATTTGTAGTGTCCATGCCCGCTAATCAGTACAATTTCAGTATGTCCGCCCGATACTACCAAGCATATCAGTGGGAACTGAGGGGCAGGGTGCGCTTTATCGCCCGTTTGTGGTGGAATTAGCCAGTTGGAATAGATGTGGGATTCCAGATGATTTACCCCAATTAGCGGTTTCTGGCGCGCAAAAGCAATTGCCTTGCCAACGTTTACTCCAACCAACAGCGCGCCTGCCAGTCCGGGTCCGTTGGTAACTGCTACCGCGTCAATTTCAGCCCAACTTAAGTTGGCAGTTTCCAGCGTTTCTTTCAGAACGGGGGTGATATACAGAATATGCTGACGAGAGGCAACCTCTGGCACTACTCCGCCATATTTCTGGTGTATATCAATCTGAGAGGCAATTACGTTTGCCAGTATATGCCGCCCGTCACGCACGATAGCGGCGCTGGTTTCATCACAACTTGTTTCGAGAGCAAGAATGTTCATACGTTAAACTTTGGCAAATTTTTTCTCATGCATGCGGCGTTCCCTCCGCTGCTTCCACACCCGCACGCAGCCTTTGAGGTCTTCGGTGGCGGTTTTTGAAATATTCACTCTAGTGTCTAAATCCTCGATCCAATCTACTGGTACTTCGTAGATGCGCATCCCTTTTTCTTCTGCCAGCAAAAGCATTTCAGAGTCGAAAAACCACTCTTGGTTTTCAATCTGATTCAGCAAATTTTTTACAATGGTGGTGCGTCCGGCTTTGAAGCCACACTGAGCATCGGTAAAGTTATTCCAGAAGAAGAGCTTCAAGATGAGGTTATAGATACGAGAGATGATTTCACGTTTCCACTGCCGGGTAACGCGCGCGCCTTTTGCTAGACGGCTGCCGATTGCCATATCACTATGCCCGGTAATTATCGGCGCTACCAAGGGCAAGAAGCTTTGCAGGTTGGTGCTTAAATCTACATCCATATAGCTGACCACATCGGCATCGCTCTGACTCCATGCGGTGCGTAACGCCCGACCACGTCCTTTCTGGTCAAGGTGGCACACATGCACATCAGGGTAGGTCGCTTCAAGGTGACGTGCAATTTCAAGGGTGCGGTCTTTACTGGCGTTGTTGGCGATGGTTATTCTCCAGCGATATGGGAAATGCTGGCTTAGATAATCGCGCAAGGTGGTTACGCTCTTTTCAAGAATCGCTTCTTCGTTATAGACCGGTATTACTATTTCTACCAGCGCGTCTTTATCCGGCATAGTTTCTAAAGTTATCCTTCTTTTAAGATTTTTGTTTAACTATGGAAAAGTTACAATCTAAGCTTGCTAATTTTAGCATATCCCGCCTATTTTCTGAAATTCGGCTCTAGGGCTGTTGCAAGAAACGTTTTAGGGCAATAGCCTGCTGCACCGACCGGAGCGGAGGAGAAAGGGTGAGTTCAAGGGACAACCCTTGCGATTCCGGCAGGCGTTCTGACCCGTAGGGTTACACTCCCTTTCCGACTCTACAACTGCCCTATTGGTTAGTCCGGTAAGCCCAAAGTTTTTTTGATTTGCTCCAACTTTGCGCCGTGGAGTAATACCCGTTTTTGTCGGGCTGTATGTCCACTCAAAATAGTTACATCCCTTTTATGCAGCCCACACAGCTTGGCAAGCGTTTCCTGTAACGCCTCATTAGCAGCGCCATCAACCGGGGGGGCAGTCAGGTTTATTTTTACAGCCCCTTCGATTATTCCACTAACGCCGTTTCTGGAACTGCGTGGCACGACTCTAACCCAAAGGGTTACGCCCTCTTTATCTTGCTGGATTATATTTGAAGCGGACATTTGTTATTCTTCCCGGAGGTCGCGTTCGGTGGGAGGTTTGTAGCGGCTATAATCCGGGCGGGTAATATCATTGTGATTATTACCATCTAGCGGAAGGTTAGCAGACTCTTCAAAGTCATCGGCATATCCGGCGCGTAGGGAAGGGGCTTTGAATCGTTGCCCGGAAGTTTGCGGAATATTTGCAAGGGAAGTATCCTCCACATCCTCGCGTGTCAACGCCGTAGTAGCTGCCGCAGCAGGTCGCTGTGGCGCACCGGGACGCAAACTCATACGATTGAGCGTTTCTTCGCGGCTAGGCGGTTTTTGCGCCATCCCGCAGTAGGGGCAATTGTGCCATTTCAGTTTGATTACCTGCCCGCAACTGGGGCAATCTTTGCGCAGACGGGTGCGGCAACTATAGCAGTACATGAAATCAGGCTGCGTTTTAACTCGGCAAGTGGGGCAAATCTCCCGCTCTTCCAAATCCTGCAACATATATTCTTCTTGCAGTTTTTGTTCGTATTCATGTTCAAGGGTATGCTTAGGACGCACCAGCAAGTAGATTAATACTCCCGGTATGTTGAAAAAAACTACCAATAGGGTAGCAAAAATCTGGGCTACAATATCGCGGGTACGTGATTGTATATCGCGAAAAGTCCAGAAACAAAGGGTAAGCCAGATTATCACCAGAAAGGCAATCAGGAATGTGGCGATAATTTGCAGAACCGCCACTACACTATTCAATATACTTTGAACCTGATTGATTAAATCCTGGGGCATTTTAGATTCCTTTGCGCTTTATATTCGTAGGTATTGGTCAACGTTTACCACGAAAATGGTCGCGCCCCCTACCTGAACCTCAATTGGATTTGGCACATATATATCGCCACCCGGCTCGGTCATCGGTGGTAGTGGGCTGATGTAGCGATTACGTGTCTGGCAGGTAGCGCGAATAATCGAAACCACATCATTTACCAGTTCATCTTCTACACCAATAAGCAAGGTGGCGTTGCTTTCTCGAAGGAAGCCGCCGCTGGTAGTAATGCGAGTTACTCGGTAGCGGCGGGCAACCAACTTATCTACTAAGGTACCAGCATCTTTACTTTGAACTACAGCTATGACCATTTTCATAGTGTAAATATCCCTTACTGCGGGTAAATCCGTACCCGACGGAGTGGCTCACGTCCTTTGCTGGTTGAAAGCAAATTGTAACGCTCTGCCATTTGGTGTTGCAAGCGACGAATAAAAGCGTTTTGTGGCGGTAGTTCAATAGGCGTACCCTGTTCCATAACATGCGAAATTGCTTCTTCTGTTTCAAGCATAGCACGTTTCACAGGGTCAAGCATTACCGGGCTATTGTCCGTTTTGTGGCGCGGATCATCCTCATCTGAATGGCTAAGCCCGAATATTTCCGCAAGATGGTTTTTAATATGGGGCAGCGTATTACTTTTCAAAATATGGATAGGCACGCCACTGCTTTCTGCTTGCCTGATTGAAAGCGGTTTTTGACGGTAATTATTTTTCAGGGTAACTACCATGTCTGCATCTTCCACCTCCCGCACTAGGTCGGCTGGAATACCCATATCTTTAATTGCCTGTTCCAGTCGATTTTTGTTGATGCCATGAGGGAAAATACGCAGCGGCTTGGCGTTACCAACCGGCACGATTTCGGGTTTTCCGTTGCGTGAATTTACAGACGGCACATTGATTTGCATCAGGGTTGGTTCCCCCCTTTGCGTGGGCATCCGGTGGGGTTTGCTACTCCGCTCTGGTGCGCCATGTTTCAAATTACTGCCATAACCGAAAATATTGGTCATTCCGAAATCGAGTGTGGTGTTGCGCTCCGGTTGGTTCGTTTCGCTTTCGGATTCTTCCTCGTATATTTCGATTTCGCCTTTTTCGTTGCGGTATCGAACTTGGGTGGTATATTGCTGACCACGCAGAATTGCGTCCACTGTATCGGCAACATTAAGATGAACTGCTACTTTATACCTATCGCGGATTTCAACCATCACATCGAAAGTGGGCGGGGCTTTACGTTCCAGCACGGATTTTTGAGTACCGCGCCGTCGTGCTTCCTCATCGCCCAAAGTTACACTCTGGATGCCACCGATCAAATCGGAGAGCGTAGGGTTGAGCATTAGGTTTTCAAGTGATACACCATGTGCAGTGCCGATTAATTGCACGCCGCGTTCTGCAATAGTACGCGCTGCTTGCGCTTCCAGTTCGGTGCCGATTTCATCAATAACGATTACTTCCGGCATGTGGTTTTCTACCGCTTCGATCATTACGCTATGTTGCAAATCAGGACGTGCGACCTGCATACGGCGTGATCGCCCAATAGCAGGATGCGGAATATCTCCATCACCACCAATTTCATTGCTGGTATCGACAATAACCACTCGCTTACGGGCTTCGTCTGCCAGCACACGCGCAGTTTCGCGTAACAAGGTAGTTTTACCGACACCGGGTTTACCTACCAGCAAGATGCTTTGTCCCGACTCTATAAAATCCTGCACAATTTTAATAGTGCCGTAAACCGCCCTACCGATACGGATAGTAAGCCCCACCACTTTTCCGCCTCGATTACGGATACATGAAATGCGGTGCAGAGTACGCTCGATTCCCGCCCGGTTATCGTTTCCAAAATTACCGATGTGGGAAACAACGTAATGGAGATCCTCTTCGCTGACTTCATGCTCGCTTAGAAAATGCTCTTCGTTGGTATAACGGGCTTCGGGCTTGCGCCCCAAATCCATAATCACTTCAAGCAAGTCATCTCTGCGTTGTTTTTGTTCTTCGAGGGGACGCCGGATGTGAGGGGGCAACGCCACTAAGAGTAGTTCAAGATCATCGGTGATAGCTTTCTCATGGGGTAAAGCTTCCTTTTCGACAATATAAGTTTTTTCTATCATATATTACAGGGTTACCTCAAATAGTAGATTTGCCGTGTCTCTTATTTGCCCGACTTGGCTTTTTCGGGACTTGTGTGGAACCAATATTATTTTGCAAATCTGGCGACTGTTTGGATACGCTCACAGTAGTCTGCGGCAATTCGATTCTGCGGTCGCGGGCATGTGCTACCGCTTTCTCGTTTACCTTGATTAAGTGAGCGGTGTGTTTTACCAGCACTGCTTGCCTTGCAAAATATTTAAATCCCAGTTCTTCCAGCACAGTTTCCTGTTCGGTTTCGTAATCTCGAACCGCGCAGAATACCTGAGTATCCTCACTTGCCTTGATGCAAGCAAGGGCATAAAGAAATAATTCGGGCAGGCGTTCGCGTGGTAAATCTACGTTCATTATCCGCAACAAATGCTTGTTGCGGTAACTGGTAATGCGAATATAAGCGCCTGCTCGTTCGCTTTGTTCTTCACTCAAAACCCAGCCGGTTTCGCGTTCCGCTCCGGGGAAGTAGTTGCGGCTAATGTCCCAACTATCGCTGCGGAGTTGCTCGGCATGCATAACGGGATTGGGTGTTACCGCGTCATATAATCGCTGAATGTTCCACAAATCGCGTTTGCGTTGCTGGTTCAACTGTAAATCGGCGGGTTTTCTCGCTTTGGTGCGGTGATCTACCATGTATAGCGATTCATGGGTGTAGGCGTGAAAGCCGCTACTGGTGAATAAGCCCAGTTCCGCTGATTCAGTGCTGAGCCGCGCGTATATACGCTGTACTCCCTTTTCGCCCGCTTCACTAATCGTATGCTCAATTAGTTGCAACCAAGCGTTATTCAAGTCCAAGGGTTGTTCTTGTTTTTCTTCAGCCGCTTCTTCGATAATTGACTCGGCAGTTTCGATACCGATTTCTTCATCCTCAATTTGTGGAGATTCAAGGCTGGAGAATACTGCTCCGATAGTACCGAGCGAGATGACTTCCCATTCTTCGCGGCGGTGGCGTGTGCGGGCTTGCAGAAAAGCAGCCGGCTTGCTACTCTCCTCGTAGATGTAAACCGAAGAACTCTGGTGTTGCACCGGTAATTGCTGAAGCAATGCCGCGGTAAGTGGCGAAGGCGGCGACATAATAGCATTAGGCAGGTTAAGTCCTACCTCTGCTTGATGCATCTGTCCAAGCTTTAGAAAATCGCTAAAGTGCAGGTTTCTAATCAAACCGGTTCACCGCCTTGGTGAGTAAACCTGTGATAGGGCTATTCCACCATGCTGAGGAAAAGCTGGTGGAATCGCGGGTCGTTGGTTAGTTCGGGATGGAAGGCAGTTGCCAACAAGTTTCCCTGGCGCGCTACCACAATCGCTGTGTTACTCTCATCAAGCCCTGCTGCCCTATTGTCGGGTAGCGTGGCGAGTATTTCTACGCCTTTACTCTCATCTACAGTTTCGATAAAGGGGGCACGGATAAAAACCGCATGAAATTGGGGTTTTCCTAACCCTTTTATCTCCAGATCAGTTTCAAAGCTATCAAGCTGAGAACCGAAAGCGTTTCTCTTTACCTTAATATCCATTAAACCTAGTAAAGGCTGGTCAAGCCCGCCTATATCCTTTGCCAGTAAAATCATTCCGGCGCAAGTTCCCCATACGGGTTTGCCTTGTGACACCATTTCTTTTATCGGCTCAATCAGATTCCAACGGGTCATAAGCTTGCCTATAGCGGTGCTTTCACCACCCGGAATTATCAAGCCGTCAACTTCTACTAGGTCTTCGGGTAGGCGAATTTCTCTAACCTCGACGCCTATGCCCTGCAACATTTTAACATGCTCTATAAATGCGCCTTGCAGGGCAAGAACCCCTATTTTTAAGTTTTTTTTCACCAGACTAATAGTACCTGAAATTGGAATGGAATTACAGTGGGCATTGCTGTAATTCCGCTTCTTTTAATTTTACCAGCCGCGTTCCGCCAATACCTGATCACGCGGGATTTGCGAAATCTCAATGCCGACCATCGCCTCGCCAAGGTCTCGCGATACTTCCGCAATAATCTTAGGGTTGTTGTAATGGGTAGTAGCCTGCACAATAGCCCGCGCCCTTTTCGCCGGATCGCCGCTTTTGAAGATGCCACTACCTACGAACACACCCTCTGCGCCCAATTGCATCATAAGGGCAGCATCGGCAGGGGTAGCTATGCCACCGGCTGCAAAGTTGACTACGGGGAGCTTGCCTGTTTCGTGGATTTGCACAATCAGTTCATAGGGCGCTTGCAAGTTCTTTGCCACTACCATTAACTCGTCACTACCCATTGACTTGATTCGGCGAATTTCGCTGGTTACCGCGCGCATATGGCGCACTGCTTCTACCACGTTTCCGGTTCCGGCTTCCCCTTTGGTGCGAATCATGGCTGCGCCTTCTCCAATGCGACGAAGCGCTTCACCCAGATTGCGACAACCGCATACATAAGGGATTTTGAAATCGTGTTTATTGATGTGATACTCTTCATCGGCGGGAGTCAGCACTTCGCTTTCATCAATATAGTCGATGCCAAGCGCTTCCAGAATCTGCGCTTCTACGAAATGTCCGATGCGTGCTTTCGCCATTACCGGAATGGTGACCGATTCTTTGATTTTGCTAATCAGGTCAGGGTCGCTCATTCGGGCAACGCCGCCCTGTTTGCGGATGTCGGCAGGAACGCGCTCCAGTGCCATTACCGCTACTGCGCCGGCTTCCTCGGCGATTTTAGCTTGATCCGGCGTTACCACGTCCATAATTACGCCACCTTTAAGCATTTGAGCTAGACCAACTTTGGTAGCCCAGGTGGATTTTTGTACGTTTGCGCCGTTAACCGATACGGTTGTTGCCATTTTAAGTGTACTTCCTCCATCACTTTAGATTCTTGAGATAGGTTACCCGTTTACTGAACTTTATGTTGCCGGGCTATTATAACAGACAAGCAAAGTTGCATGTATAAGCTGGAATACCTAAAAATCCCCTTTTAGCGTTTTTATCTTCCACATTTTACAATTTTTAGACATAAAAGACAACACTTATACGTTCGGCACCCTTTAGCGCAAGTCTTGTTCAACCAATTTTGCCACAATTTTGGCTGATAACGTTACCAACGGCACCCCGCCGCCGGGATGGGTGCTGCCTCCGGCGTAATACAACCCTTTTAGCTTTGAAGAGCGGTTAGGTGGGCGGAGGAAGGCACTGAAACGGTTGTTGCTGCTTAGTCCGTAAATTGCGCCATGTGTAGCGTTATAGTGCTGTTCTAAGTCGTGCGGGGTTATTAGTTGCTCAACCTCGATCGCTGTTTCAAGCCCTTCTAAACCACCTTCTTGCATCCGGCGGATGAGCAAGTCGCGATAAGTTTTTGAAGCGGTTGGAGTCCACTCAAAATTTTCCGATAAATAGGGAGCATTGACCAGCACGAACAGGTTGCTGCTACCCGGTGGGGCATGTGCTGGGTCGGTGTGCCCTGTCCAGCAGATGTAAATGGTAGGGTCTTGCGGGGGTACTTTGCGCTCGAAAATATCGGCGAACTCATTCTGGTAGTCGCGGCTGAACAAAATATTGTGATGGCGCAATTGCTTATATTGCCGCTTTAATCCTAGAAATAACACAAAACCGCTGCAACTTGGCTCTATCCCGGTGTATTTGCGCCAGCCTTCGCGTTTTTGCCCTAGCAAGTGACGGTTAGTGTAGCTCACATCCGTATTGGAGATAACCACTTCTGCTGCTATTTCCTCGCCTCTTTCCAAGCGCAGCCCTGACACTTTGCCTTTACAGGTCAGGATATGCTCTACCTTTGCCCCGGTACGCACTTCTACCCCTAACTCCTGCGCTAGTTTCAAATATGCCTGTGCCAACTTGTACAAGCCACCCCGCACATACCAACCACCCAACCCCAATTCCACGAAGGGTATTACGTTCAGGGTGGCTGGCGCGCGATAGGGTGAAGAACCGTTGTAAGTGGCGTAGCGATCGAAAAGCTGTACCAACCGCTTATCCTTGAAAAAAGCGGTGTTGGCTTGATGCACCGTGCGGAAGGGGTCAATCTTGAAAGTATTTGGCAGGCTCATCTGGCGCAGGTCGCGCAAGTTATTAAAGCCGTTGAATAAGAACACCTCGGCGGTTAGGTCGTATAGGCGGCGACTGTAAGCCATATACTTATAATAGTTCGCTACATCCGGCGGGCTGAGTTTTTCGATAGCGGCTGTCATGGTGGCGAGGCTATCGCTGGCATCAAAAATTGCTCCATCGGGGTAGAAATAGCGCGTGATAGGTTCTACCGGGACAAGTTCTACATAGTCTTTGAAATCACGTCCGGCTACTCTGAACAGGTCTTCATATACAAATGGCATGGTGATCAGTGAGGGACCCGTGTCCCAGCGATAGCCGCCTTTTTCTAGCAAGTTGAGCTTGCCGCCTACTTGCTCGTTTTTTTCAAAGATTTGAACTTTGTGCCCGGCTGCTGCCAATCTGATTGCGGTTGCCAAACCACCCATTCCTGCTCCGGCTATCGCTACTTGTGCCAATGTTTACTCCGTTCTGTGGTGTCACTTAGACCATTACGGGGATATAATAAGTCGAATTAGCTTATACTGCAAAGGTAACTGTATTTCTAAGAGGAGATAGCGCAAGGGATGCTACGTTCAATTTTTCGCGAGGGGCTTTTCGAAGGTCAGGTAATACTGGTATCGGGCGGTGGTAGCGGTATTGGACGCTCGATTGCTCGTGAACTGGCAGTATTAGGCGCGACAGTGATAATTTGCGGGCGCACTTTAGAAAAATTGGATACAGTAAAAGCGGAAATTGAAGCGGATGGCGGTAAAGCTCACTCTGCTGTATGCAATATTCGTGACGAAGAACGGGTTAAGCAATTGTTCGCGCAGACTCTGCAAAAGTGCGGGCGTTTGGATGCGCTGGTGAACAATGCAGGCGGGCAATTTCTTTCTCCTGCCGAAGCGATTAATGTTAAAGGTTGGAACGCCGTTATTGAAACCAACCTGACCGGAACTTTCTTTATGTGTAAGGCAGCACACCACGTTTGGATGAAAGAACACGGTGGCGCAATCGTCAATATTGTGGCAGATATGTGGCGTGGCTTTCCCAATATGGCGCACACTGGGGCGGCGCGGGCGGGTGTGGTGAACCTGACGCAAACGCTGGCGCTGGAATGGGCACACTATGCAATTCGCGTCAATGCGGTTGCGCCCGGCTTGATCAATTCCAGCGGCATGTCGAAATACCCCCCGGAGGTGCAAACGCTGATCCAGCAACTGCCCCGCGATATTCCGGCGCGGCGAATGGGTACTGAGCGCGAAGTTGCTGCCGCTGTCACCTTTTTGCTTTCGCCTGCCGCCGCCTTTATCTCCGGCGAGACTTTAAAAGTGGATGGCGCGGGTTCGCTCTATCGCTTACAAGGTTACGTAATCCCTGAGCATACGGCATGGGAGAGCTATGAGTGAGGCTTACTAGCTCTCATGGGCAGTTCAAAATTATTAACTGAGGCGCAACATGGGAAATAATCTTCAAAAATTGCTCGAATTTGGAAGCGATCCGCTCGGCGCGTATCTAATCGATTTCCCCGAAGATATTGCTCAGCAAGCCGGAACTTTAAGTGCCGAGTTTGCCGGGTTGTGTCTGCAAAAGAACGGCTTTTTTGCCTTTGAAAGTGCGCTACATGTTTTCCCGGTGGGCAATACCCTTCACACTTATAACTTGCAACGTTGGAATAGTGAAACACTCTGGCGAAGTGAGTACAGTGATATGGCAGAGGGCTTTCTTTTTTTCGCGCAGGATGCTTTCGGCGAGCAATTTGGTTTAAAAGATGGCTACGTCTGGCGTTTTAATCCCGAAACGGGCGATAGTGTACAAATATCTTCCAGCTTGGAAGAGTGGGCGGGCTTGCTACTCAGTGACTACGAATATGAAACCGGGTATATCTTTGCACACGAATGGCAGAATAGAAAAGGACGTTTGCTGGCAGACCACCGTATCTTACCTCTAGTTCCATTCGTGGCGGGGGGTAAGTACGAGCTTACGAATTTTTACAGCGAGAATATGGTGGCAGGAATGAAATCACGCGCTAATTTGGCACGACAAATCCGCGACTTGCCTAACGGTAGCCCCATTCAAATAAAATTTCTCGAAGGTAACTAACCCCTGTATTTTTCAAATAAAACAAAATCACTGCACAATCTGAATAATATTAGCGGTATCGTAGCTGCAAAACTTGCAGTTTAAAAACTATGCGAAAATTATCACAAAACGCTAATCTTACCAGAAATTCCACACCCAACGCTGTGTTATAATGTCGCAAAGCCGGAATTTGCTATTATTTTACTAAATGAGGTCAAAAAAATGACACAGACCGTAAAAGAAACTAAGGTTGAGCGCATCTATAACTTTTCTGCAGGTCCTGCGGTATTGCCGTTGGAAGTGTTGGAGCAAGTTCAGCGTGATCTGCTTTCCTACCCCGGAGCAGGTATGTCTGTAATGGAAATGAGCCATCGCAGCGCACCTTTTGAGGGAATCATCCATACTGCCGAAGCAGATTTGCGCACCTTACTGAATATCCCCGCTAACTATAAGGTGTTGTATTTGCAAGGTGGCGCAAGCTTGCAATTTTCTATGATTCCTATGAATTTTTTGCCTGCCGGAGCAGAAGCCTCCTATATTATTAGCGGCGTTTGGGCGCAAACCGCTTACAAAGAGGCGCTAAAACTCGGCAAAGCGCGGGTTGCTGCCAGCACCGAATCCGAGAATTTTACCCGTGTACCTACCCAGAACGAAATTCAGATTGACCCACAAGATGCTTATGCACATTTCACTTCAAATAATACTATCTACGGAACACAATCCCTTGTAGAACCAGAAGTAGGCGACGTTTCGTTGCTGTGTGATGCTTCCTCGGATATTTTGAGTCGCCCGCTTGATATCACCAAATATGCAATGCTTTACGGTGGTGCGCAGAAAAATGCCGGTATCGCGGGGACAACCCTTGTGATTGTGCGCGAAGACCTGTTAGCGCGAGTACCAAAGAATCTGCCCTCAATGCTGGATTATCGCTTGATGGCAGAAAAAGAATCGCTGTTTAATACCCCTTCCGCTTTTGCAATTTATGTGAACGGTTTGGTGGTGAAATGGCTATTGAGCATCGGTGGCTTGCCCGAAATCGAGCGACGCAATCAGGAAAAAGCGGCTTTATTATACGCAGCGATTGATGCCAGCGGCGGGTTCTATCGAGGTCACTCACAACTGACTAGCCGCTCGTTAATGAATGTCACTTTCCGATTACCCAGCGAAGAGCTTGAGAAGAAATTTGTTAAAGAATCTACCGCTATCGGGCTGGACGGCTTGAAAGGGCATCGTTCGGTGGGAGGCTTGCGCGCCTCGATTTATAACGCTTTCCCTAAAGAAGGGGTTGAAGCGCTGGTAGCCTTTATGAAAGATTTTCAGGCTAAAAACGGCTAAAGCTAACTAATCCGGCGGTATCATAACACAGCCGCCGGGTGAGTCCTTTTCGCGAGGAACTCCAGTTGGGTAGTTTGCGCTGGAGGCGGTATAGAAAGCCATCAATTAAATTTGGAGCATGTTAACCACCAATGAGTCATAACATTTTGATACTCAAGGGCGATGGAATCGGACCAGAAGTAGTCGATGTCGCCGTGGCTATTTTGCAACACATGGGGCTAGACCTCAATTTTAGCGAGGCAAAGGCAGGTTACGCCTGTTTTCAAGAGGTGGGCGACCCTATTCCACAAACGACTATTGACGCTGCCCGCGCTGCCGATGCTACCATTTTCGGCGCAGTTACTACTCCTCCCGACATCCCGAACTATCGCAGTGCGGTGGTAACTCTCCGCCGTGAACTCGACCTTTATGCCAACTTACGCCCCGTTCATTCACTTGGTTTGACGGGTGGGCATTACCGAGAGGGGTTGGATTTTTATGTGGTGCGTGAAAACACCGAAGGTTTATATATCGGTCAGGAAGAAGATTTCGGAGATTACGCCGTCGCCAAACGTCTTATCACTAAAAAAGGTAGTGAGCGTATCGTTCGTTACGCTTACGAACTGGCACGTCACACCGGTAAACGCAAAGTGACAGTAGTGCATAAAGCAAACATTTTGCGGCTAACCGATGGTCTTTTCCGCCGAACCGCCTTAGCCGTAGCTAAAGAATACGATGAACAATACGGGATTGAGGTTCAGGAACTGCTGGTGGATACAATGGCGATGCGCCTGATAAAAGACCCGCAGAACTTTGAAGTTATTGTTACCACTAACCTGTTCGGCGATATTCTATCGGATGAAGCGGCTGAACTGGTAGGCGGTCTGGGCGTAGCTGCCAGCGGTAACATCGGTGAACACGGAGCAATCTTTGAACCGGTTCACGGCAGCGCCCCCGACATTGCGGGTAAGGGCGTAGCCAATCCGTTTGCCACATTGCTGGCAACAGTGATGATGCTGCAACATATCGGTGAAAATGCTGCTGCCCAACGCTTGCAATCTGCCGTGGCGGCAACCATTCGACAGGGAGTGTTAACCCCTGATCTGGGAGGTACTGCCAATACTGCCCGTGTTAAAGAGCAGATTATTTCCAATCTCTGAAAATCAGCGCTTTACTTATCGGTAAATGCTGTCTGAATACCATTAGACCTAGATAAAAAAGAATTGTATAAGTTTCAGGGTGTGTTTTTGCCAATACACGCCCTTTTTATTATAATAATAAAATTATTGTAGCAATTTGATGAATTTCTGAGTGCCTTTCTATTTTAAGATATTTAAAAAACAGTTATACTAAGGTTAGATTTATGATAGATAAAAAACTTCACGAAAGAGAGCAAATTGGCATGCACGAGTCTGATAAAAAGACGGAGCAGTCTCTACGTGTTGAAGCAGTATTGGCGATGGCGTTGTCGTTTCCGGATGGCTTATTAGTAGCAGACCGGGTTGATGAAGTGCTTTTCACCAATCTGAAGGCATGCGATATGCTGGGTTATCCTGCCAGCCAATTAATCGGGCAGCCTTTCCAGAATGCGCTTGAAAAAATATTATTGCGTGCGCGCGAACCAAAACAGCTTTATAACCTGTTACTCAACACCCGCCCGGAACAACCAGTTATTCTTGATGTCTCATTAGTGGTGCCGACTCCGGTTGGGGCTGAACCGATGGCAGATGCCCATGCTCGGTTCGTTCTGTTTTCAGTTCGCGATAAAGATGGGGCTTGGCTTGGGCGCGGTTTGATGCTGCAAGACGGTCGCTACGAACCCCCGGCAGATCAGATTAAAAACGAGTTTATGGCAGTGGTATCGCACGAGTTGCGCACACCTCTCAGCGCAATTCAAGGTTTCAGCGAATTGTTACTCACTCAAGATGCTCCTCCCGAACGCCAACGCATGTGGCTGGAAATGATAAATCGCGAAAGTGTACGTCTATCCGGTTTGATTGAGGATATGCTTAGTCTTGCTCATATCGAAAGTGGGCGTATTGATTTGCGACTCGAACGGGTTGATCTTGAAATGGTCATCCGTCAGGTAGTTGAGATTTTGCGAGTCGGTAGCAGCCGCCACAACTTCAAAATTGAAATTGAATCGAATCTTCCGGCTGCCCGCACCGACCGCGATAAGTTAATTCAAATATTGAACAACATTATTGGCAACGCCATCAAATATTCCTCTAAAGGCGGCAACATTACCATTCGGGTTAATGTCAGCCCTACCAATTCTGAACTTATTCAAATCAGTATCAGTGATCAGGGCGTAGGTATTCCTGAAGGTGATCAGACCCATATTTTTGAGAAATACTATCGGGTTCGTAATGGTTCAACCCGTGAGGTAAAAGGCATTGGGCTAGGTCTTGCCATTACCCGCAATCTGGTCGAATTGATGGGCGGTCGCATTTGGGCGGAGAGCAAACTAGGGTTAGGTACTACCTTCTTCTTCACTGTCCCGGTTCACATCTTCCCCAACCGCGAAATCAAAATTTTCAAGGATATATTGCTCAAGTCCTTGCTAGTTCAGGGTAAAGATACAACTGAAGCCGAGCTTTATCTGGATTACCTGCAACGTACCCTACCCTCAAACCAATTGGATGATGTGCTACGTGATACCCTCTACGAAGTGGGTGAACTATGGCATCAGGGAAAAATTGGAATTGGTGATGAGCATCTCGCGGTTGGTGTTATCCGCGACTTTCTGGCACGCGCTAAAACCACCGCCGTTCCCTCTAGCGGACTAAGGGTTATGGTCGGAACGGTGTCTGGAGAAGAGCATATGGTGGGGCTGACAATGGTGGCAAACGCTTTTACGCGGGCTGGGTGGCAAACTACCAATCTAGGCGCAAATGTGCCTGTGTCTGCTTTTATCACTACTATTGAGCAAAGCAAACCTGATTTGCTATTACTTAGTATTTCGCTTCGACAGCATCTTGTCGAAATAAAGCGCGTGGTACAGGAAGTGCGAGAGGCTTACCCTGACATGCTAATCGGGGTGGGTGGTCGTTTGTTCACCGATCTGCCTGATTTAGCGGCGCAACTCGGCGTGGACTTTCAGGGCACAAACCCTGATGAAACTGTCAGAATAGCGACACGGTTCATAAATGGGCGTATTGAAGCGCAGAAAAAACTTTCAGAGAAAAATTCCTAATGCCTCTCGGTACACTTTACGTTGTCAGCACTCCGATTGGGAATCTTGAAGATATTACCCTACGTGCCTTACGTCTCCTGCGTGAAGTGACTTTGATTGCGGCGGAAGATACCCGCCATACTCGCCACTTGCTCAACCATTTCCAGATTCCTACTCCCACTATTGCTTATCATGAACATAATAAACTGACTCGGCTGGATAGCGTTCTCGAAAAGCTAAACGAGGGTAAAGACGTAGCATTGGTTTCGGACGCTGGTACTCCCTGTCTGAGTGACCCCGGTTGGGAATTGGTGTGCGCCTGTTTGGAACGAAATATACCTGTTGATGCTGCGCCCGGTGCGGCTGCCCCGTTGGTGGCGCTGGTTCTGAGTGGGTTTTCACCCCGCGATTTTACCTATGCCGGGTTTCCACCACGTCAGAAAAGAGAGTTGCGTGATTGGCTGGCACATTTCAAACCGGAATTACAGCAACGCCCCCTGATTTGTTTTGAAGCGCCGCATCGCTTGCTTGCTCTTTTGGAAACTGCGTTTGAAGTTTGGGGAGAATGTTCGGTGGCAGCTTGTCGTGAATTGACCAAACTGCATCAGGAAGTGCGCCGTGAAAAGCTCTCCTCTACTATTGCGCATTTTCAAGAAATAGCCCCGCGCGGAGAATTTACGCTGGTTTTCGCCGAGCCGGAAATCATGCCTACCCCTGTACAAGCTCTAAGTGAGGAAGAGATTCTGGAAAAGTTACGGTCGTTAAAAACAACCGGACTTCGGGCAAGAGCAGCGGTTGAGCATATTTCGCAAGAACTGGGCTTACCGCATCGCAAGGTATATGATTTGTGGCTCAAGCTCTGAGCCTTTCCCCTTATTTCAAACTGAACTACCTAACAGCCCTCAGTAAAAGCCGCATACCAAAATCGGCATAGTAGCCTATTCCTAAAAAACACTTTTAATAGTATCATTTTTGGGCTTAGACAACACACAAACTGCTTATATTTTATAGGATACTCTTATGACCATCGAACTGGAGCTTGATAACAGGATCGGAACTACTTCTGGCTTGGCGGGATTCTGGCGCAAAATCCGCTGGGATGCGCTGCTGGTTTTTCTGACTGTAATTTGGGGCAGCACTTTTTTACTGGTTCAAAATAGCATCAAGTTGGTCGAGCCTTTCAGCTTCTTGTCGATGCGTTTTACCATCGCGACGTTGGCGCTGGCGATAATTTTCCGCAAACGCCTTGTTCGGATAACTCGCCGGGAACTGGTTACAGGCAGTATCATCGGTGTGTTTGTATTTGCCGCTTTTGCTCTACAAACCGTAGGCTTGCAATTTACTACTACCAGCAAAGCGGGTTTTATCACGGGCTTGTATGTGCCACTGGTTCCAATAATGGCAATATTTTTGCTACGCCACTTTCCTGCTCCCTTAATCTGGCTTGGAGTCTTCTTTTCAACGCTCGGTATGGGCTTGCTGTCTATAAATGACAACTTTAACCTTGACTTTGGCATAGGTGAGTTGCTGGTGTTGGGTTGTGCTGTGGCATGTGCCTTACATATTGTAACTGTCAGCAAGTTTGCGCCTAAAGCCGATGCGATAAATCTGACAACCGTGCAAATCGGTGTTACTGCGCTGTTAAGTTTAGCTTCGGTGTTCATTTCCGGAGAGCCTTTAGTAATTGCTCCCGCTCCAGCGTGGGGTTCTGCGCTTTTTATGGGGCTTATCGCTACCGCCTTTGCTTTATCGGTAATGAATAGGGCGCAGCAATTTATCAGCAGCACCCGCGCTACCTTGATTTACGCGCTTGAACCGGCATGGGCAGGGCTGTTCGGAGTAGTAATAGCAGGCGAAACCTTGAGCTTTCCTGCTATGATGGGCTGCTTGCTCATTTTCGCCGGGATGGTAGTAAGCGGAATCGGGGAGAGTATCAAAAGCAAGTAAATAGACATGAGAAGGGACGGTTTTGCGCCGTCCCTTTTTTATATCCCGCTTTAGAGAAAGCGTTGCCCTTCTTTCCAGACCATATGCGGAGTTTTGATGGTGGACAAATTGATTAATGGGTCACCATTCAATACCACGAAATCGGCAAATTTACCGGCTTCAACCGTACCCACTACTTTATCCAGTTTCATAGCGGTTGCCGAAACCGAAGTAGCGGCACTAATAACTTCCATATTGCTCATTCCGGCTTCACCGAGCAAGCGCATCTCGGTATAAATATCTTCTTGCGGGTTGAAGGGCGTGCCGCCATCATTACCACAAGCGATTTTAACCCCCGCTTTGTACGCCATTTGCACACTGCGCTGGTGGAACTCGAAAACCATCATGCTTTTGTCCACCATGTATTTAGGAACACCCTTTTCCTCGCCTGCTTCCAAAATTTGCATGGGCGCTGCTAGGGTTGGGACAAAGAAAGTGCCGCGCTCTACCATCATTTGAACCGCTTCATCGTCAAGGTAAACCCCATGCTCGATAGTGCGTACTCCGGCACGAATGGCATTTTTGATTCCGCTTGTGCCTTGCGCATGGCTGGCGGTTATTTTCCCGGCTTTGTGGGCTTCCTCGAATCCGGCGCGTAATTCTTCTTCAAGCAAACTCTCGTTGTTAGGGTCAACCCCCGGAGTCATTACCCCACCGGTAGCCATCATTTTGATACAATCAGCCCCCATTTTAAGATTCAGGCGGGCGGCTTTACGCACTTCGTCATTACCGTCCACCTCAATTCCAATCCAGTAACCGTGCCCTCCGGTCATAGTAAGTACCTTGCCGCTTACCAACAGACGCGGACCGGGAAAAAGGTTTTCGTTGATAACACGCTTAACTGCCATCTCGCTATAATCCTGCCCACCAAGGTCACGTGCAGTGGTGATACCGGCTTTGAGCATAGCTTCGGCGCGTTTGACCGCGCAAAGAACCCGATACGAAACTGGTTCACGCGAATCATCTTCAAGTCGCACGAAGGGGTTAATCGCGAGATGAATGTGACAATTGAAAAGACCGGGAATTACAGTTTTACCTTCCAGATCTATGATATTGGACATTTGATGGTTGGCTGAATCTGAGGAAGCATGTTCTGTGGATGGGCTTATCCGGTCAAAATGAGAGCCTTCTAACTCTATATCGACTCGTTCGAAAAGCTCTCCTTTTCCGTCAATCAGACGAGCGTTGAGTAACTTCATATATTTAACTCCACTGCTGGTTATTATCGGTGAGCAAATAAAAGGCGCGTAGCCCTCTTTCGTCTCTGACGCTGGCAAACCCATTTACATGATAACCAACCGCCAGATAATTTAGGAATAAAGCTCTGGTTTGAGCGCGCCACCGCCTCGCTTCTTCCGGATAAGCTATTTCTAATTCCCGGAAGTTATAAGGGATTTCCATTTTAAGATGAGTTGCGGTGGAGGAGGTATTATCACCGCTTATTATGGGATACCTATTTTCAGCCCACTCTACCTCAAGTAGGTTGGCTGCATCTTCTGGAATACCGGGTAAAGTATCACCCTTGCGTACTGATTCCAGCCTATCTATCACCCTTGGTGTACTTAATTCCCAGTCAATTATCATGCGGTCGGTATCGAGTTGACCGTATAACCCGCCCCAGCCCTTACCGTACATTTCGGGTATATACTGACGGCTTAGCCCGCCCAGACGAGTTAGGTTAAAATAAGCGTTGCGCGATTCGAGGGGATCGAACGACCAGCGTATTAAATCAAAACCTAACGCCAGCACTTCTTCTCTCTGCACGGTTTTCAGGGCAAACCCTACACCCTGACTTTGCCATTCAGGCAGGATTCCGGTTATCTGGGAATAGTGATAAAAGCGATGTGATTCGCTGTCCTGACCGATAAAGCTTACTGCAAAGCCCACCAATTCTTCATTGCTCGCAGAATTAGCAAATGCGCCTAATACCAGCCCACCATTTTTTTGCAAACCAACCAGCAACGGCAGATGTAATACGGTATCTTCTGGGTTGAGTCCCCATGTCCGGCGATGCACTTGCTGGCAGGCGCGAAATTCTTCGATGCTCTGGACTTTTCTGACGTAAAAGGTTCGGACAGGCGAATTACTCATTTTCTAAACCATTAACTACAAAAAGTTGTGAAGCGAGACTTCGCCCGTATTTTCCTAATCTTTGAAGCGGTATTTAATCAGAGCAAAAACTGCTTCAAAAGCGTCCTTCAAGCCGATTTTTTTACCTTCAGCGTAATCGCGCCCGTAATAATGAATAGGCACTTCATATACTTTAAGTTTTTGTTTTAGAATCTTGGCGGTAATTTCCGGCTCAAAATCAAAGCGGTTTGCCCTTAAGTTGACTCCCCGAATTACATCAGAGCGAAACATCTTGTAGCAGGTTTCCATATCGGTCAGGATTGTATTGTACAAGATATTGGTAAGCAGGGTGAGTAATTTATTGGCAACCATGTGCCAGAACATAAAGGCTCTACCAGGTCCCTTAAAGCGCGAACCATAAACCACATCAGCATAGCCATCAGCAATAGGTTTTAAAAGCGCCTCGTAATCATTGGGGTCATATTCGAGGTCGGCATCTTGAACTACAACTACAGTAGATTCAGTTGCAATATTGCTAAAACCGGTACGTAACGCCGCGCCCTTCCCCATATTTTTGTCGTGGTACAAAAAGCGCACTCGGTTGTTAGGGTCAGATTCAAGGTGTGCGGTGTATTCGCGCTCCATTTCTTTCAGGATATTTCGTGTTCCATCGGTGGAGCAATCATCGGTTATAATGATTTCCTTACGAATTGAAACTGCTTCCACCCGTTTTACTATTTCGCGGATAGTATCTTTCTCGTTATAAACTGGTATTATGACGGAGAGAAAAATTTGCTCTTGGGATATTGGCTTAGTTATTGGGAACCTCCTTGACTTTATGACCGAATAGGACGAAACTGCTGATATAATTTGCTTAGCCTAAATAGATAATGAGCTTGATTTTGCCATTCTAAGAAGATGTTGTCAAGCGTCGCAAAATAGTTTAGCATATAACATTCCATGTTTAGACAAGAATATATATCCTCAAAACGTAATAACAGACGTATATCATGTTATATTCTAGGCTTGCTTCTAGCCCTAGATTTATCTCTTATGTTTTCGCCTTTACCACTCCACGCCGCCGAAAACATTGATTACTCTTTTCAGCCTAGCGTAATAAATATGCCAACTGCGCCAGCTTCCCAGAAATTCGGTATTGCTGCCCATCCTTGGTGGTTAGATATGTTTGAAGATCGTTTTATTGCTTATTATAAAGATCTTAAAGTAACTACCGTTCGACTCCCTTTTGAATGGAAGGTAATCGAACCGCAACAAGGGGTTTACGATTGGTCGCGCGAAGATCGACTGTTGCGTCGCCTGAACGATGAAGGGTTCGAGGTAGTAGCCGAATTTGTAACAATACCACCTTGGGCGAGCCTGAACAAAAGCGAATGTGTCAAAGAAGATTTCAGATGTAAGCCTAACCCAAATGCGCTTCAAGACCTAGCACAAGTAGCTTTCGCGTCAATAAAACGCTATCCCTTCGTACGCAACTGGGAGTTCTGGAACGAGCCTGATTTATGGCCCTATATGGGTAGCCGTGACATTAGCGATTATGCTTACTGGCTCAAGGGTTTTTACGATGCTGCCAAGCGTGCCGACCCTACCGTTTATGTAGCAGCTACTAGCCTGAGCGGAAAAGAGTACACCGATTGGCTTTATCGTTATTGCGATATGGTTTACGGAATGCGTCCGTGGGATGCGGTTGCGTATCACCCTTACAATCTGATCGGAATGAAAGACCCTGAAAACGGGCAGATAATGAACATCAATAAAACCGGCATTGAGGCATTGCGGAACTTGATGGTAGAAATGGGTGATGCCAATAAGCCGATTTGGTTAACCGAAGTAGGGTGGACTGGAACTCCGCAGGAGCAGAGCCTCGCCTTGCTCGACGCTTTTGCTTATGTGCAACAACGCCCCTATCTGACCATGCTTCATGTTCATATGCTGCACGATTGGGAAGGTGAAAGGTTTGGGCTGTTGAAGGTAAAAGGCGACCTCTATGGGCGCACTTTAGGTCCTAACGATGAGTTTTTGCCAAAGCAGCCTTACTATGATACCTACCGGGTTTATAATAAGCGGATTCTTCCGGCTGCGCCTGATGCCAATTCCAATGTACTGGTTTTCCCACAAACCGAGCACACCGTGCGCGATGTCTTTAAACGAGCGTGGGAAAAAGGTGGTCTTGAATTGTTCGGTTACCCTAAAACCGGGCAATTCTATGAACGCAACTCCGCCGATGGCAATTATTATCTGGTGCAATATTTCGAGCGAGTGCGCATGGAATACCACCCTGAATTTAAGGGTACTACCAGTGAAGTGCTGTTCGGCTTGTTAGGAAACCAGGTTTTGTTAGATAGAGGTTGGGTGGATAAACGCGGGCAACCGCTGGATAGCCCCGCTATGCCAGAAGAAAAGAATCAGAATACCTACTGGTTCCCTGAGACACAGCACAACCTGAGTGGTTTATTCCTTCAGGCATGGTTGCAACAAGGCGGTTTGGCGATTATCGGTTTGCCCAAGACCCGCGTTTATGATGAGGCGAATCCTGATGATGGCGGGGTATATAAGGTACAGTATTTTGAACGGGCGCGGATGGAACTACATCCCGGTGCAAATGGTCAACCGGATTATATCTTGTTCGGGCTACTGGGTAACGAACGTTTGCGGCTTGAAAACCGACTCTTAAGCAACAATCAACCTAACCTCAACGATTATTATAATCCTGCTCTTCCCGAATTCGGTTAGAATAAACTTGCAACTTCGAGTTTTTTATTTCATAAGGTCAGCGCAAGGTTGAGGTTTTTTGGAAGAAAAAAACAGAATAAAGCTACTTCTCAGTCTTCACTCTCCAAAGCTTACTCACGCTTACATGAACCACGTATTACCGGGATTTTCTGGCTGGGCTTGAAAGCTAACGATGTGTTAGGCGAAGCCACCTTTCTGGAACGTACTCTAGGATTACGCTTTGTTGATGAAGGCAATACTGCTCTGGGACATCATATTATTTTTAACTGTGGTCCGGTGCTGCTTGAACTTGTAGAAGGGCGGGTTACATGGGCGCATTTGCCCAAACCGCGCCGGGGTAGCCCTGATGTAGCGTTAATACCGGGCTTTCAGGTGGACGACTTAGCGGCAATCTACGCCAATTTAAATGAGCGCGAAGTCCCAATCACTCAGATGTTTGATCAGGGTTGGGTATCAAATCTGCTTTTTTTTGACCCTGAGCGTAATATCTGGCAGGTTTCTGAAACTCGCAACTCTGCGCCGATAGGATCAAGCGGTTTTGAACATTTAGGGGTACTATGGTTAGCGGTAGCCGATCTTGAGGCACAACTACGCTTTTATCGTGACTTGCTGGGTTTGCCTCTGGTTGACCTTGGTGGTGGGGTTCGTCCTATAACTGAGCGCGCCGAAAAGGTATGGCAGGAAAATGGTTCAAAGCCTGAGCTACAACAGGAGTCAGAAAATTCTGGTATGGGCGCAGTTTTTTTTAGTGAGGGTACGCGCTTGGCGCTTTCACCCGGAGGTATCAAGCCTGACGAGCATCGGGCGCGAGTGTGGGGTAAGGATACTCCTTTTCAGATAGGATTTCGGGCAACCGGATTAAAGGAATTGGCGCACATTTTCTCTGCTAGAGGCGTTTCCTTCAGCGGCCCACATGAAGACTCTGATATCGGCATTTGGATTTCCATTACTGATCCAGAAGGCAATATATCAAGGGTTATAGAGCCACCGCCTCACTCGCTTTATTTGCGTTGATAAATCAAATCTAACAAAGCCGATATCTCCGAAAGCAGTATATTGACCACTTGTGTGCTTTACTTAGAGTCATAAGAATCAATATAATGTAATTGCGTCAGTAAGCGAACTGATCGAAATAGTAAAGGCTTTTCTTCTTAATGTCGAAACTGTTCAAGCGCCCCGAACATGGTAAGGTGCAGGCTGCTGCTCTGGAAAAAGTCCCCAATCTAAAACCCACCCCTCCTAAAACCACAAAAAGAGACTTTAAAGGTAGCACCCGCGCAAATTTCAAATTTCTTGATTACATCTGGATTAGCCTGATGTGGTTAGGCATCAGTTATCTCTGGGGTAGTGTGAATGGCGTTATATTACCGAACCTTAATAGCCGTTATATAGCTGAAGATATTAAAGGTACGATGCTTGGCATTATCACCGCTCTGGGTATGGTGGTGGCAATAGTAGTGCAACCTGCCGCCGGAGCTTTGAGCGATGTAAATCAGCACTTATGGGGCAGACGTCGTCCTTATATGCTGGTGGGCGGAATCTCGGTAGTGCTGGTGCTTATTATAATGGCAGCAATGGTGGTTTTCTTCGGTAACTGGTGGATGCTATTGCTCTTTTACCTTTTGTTGCAGTTTTCTGATAATGTGGTGCAAGGTGCTTACCAAGGTATTATTCCGGATTGTGTGCCGCCTTCGCGACGTGGTAGAGCCAGTGGCGCAATGGGAATTGCGCAAATTCTGGGTAATGTAAGTGGATTGGCAGTAGCAACCCTATTTATTGATTTGGGTAGGATTGAACTTGCCTTGCTGCTTATAGCCCTAGTTGTTATTGTGACGCTGGTTTCGACCTTCACTACAATTCGGGAAGAACCCTTGCGCAGGACTCATGAATCTACCAGTAACTTTAAGATAATTTTGAAAGTGCTCCATGAGTTGCGTAACTATCCTGATTTTATTAGGTTTATTGTTTCCCGACTGTGTGTGCTGACGGCGCTGGCAACTCTCACTATTTTTGCACTCTACTACCTTCAAGACGTTATGGGTAAGCGCGAAGGTACTTTGACCGAATCTTATACTTTGCTAGGTGTGGTGATAATCACATGCAGCTTGCTTTCTATTATGCCTGCTGTTTGGCTTGGCGATCAGATAGGACGCAAGCGGTTGATTATTATTGCTTGCGGCATCGGTGCGACAGGCATGGTATTATTAGCAACGGCAACCGATATGACTCAGGTGATGCTATACGGTAGTTTGATCGGGATTGCTACCGGTTCATTCAACAGCCTAGATTGGGCACTGGCAACCGACCTGATTCCGCAAGAATCGGCAGGACGCTTTATGGGTATTTCCAATCTAGCGGGTGCAGGTTCTCAGGCGCTTGCCGCTCTTTTGGGAGGGGGAATGCGGGATGGCTTTAATGCAATTGGCACGCATTTATTCAATTTGCCGCACCTAGGGTACACTGCACTGTTTTTGATGGGCACTTGCTTCTTTTTACTTGGGATTTTCTTCTTAAGAGGAGTAAAAGACCCGGCAAAATCAAAAGTAAGCTGATTGCACCGAATTTGGAATCTTGCCGCTACTGCGGCTCTGTAATTTTTGGAGAGAATGGAAGAGAAATGAAAGAACTTGCATCAAGACCACAACAGACGAAACGGAGCGGTATCCGCGAGATTATGGAAATGGCGGTAAAAACGCCCGGTTGTATCCGTCTTGAAATCGGCGAACCCAATTTTCCAACTCCTGAGCATATTGTAGAGGCTGCCAATAAAGCCGCCCGCGAGGGGCATACTAAATATACTCAATTTGCCGGATATCCCGTCTTACGCGAAGCTATTTTGCAAAAAGTTCTAAAACTCAATAATTACCGAGATATTACTGCTGATAATGTGGTGGTAACGCCCGGTTCTACTCCGGGATTAATGGGAATCTTTATGGCGTTGGTTAACCCCGGTGATGAAGTATTAGTGCCTGATCCCGGGTGGCCTATATATGCCAATCAGGTGACCTTGGTGGGCGGCAAGCCAACTTTTTACCCCACCCGCGCTGAAAACGATTTTGTACCGAAACTGGACGAAATAGAAGCAGTGATTACGCCCAAAACAAAGGCGATTGTGCTTTGCAATCCCAGCAATCCCACCGGAGCGGTTTATTCCAGCCAAGTAGTGCAGGGGATAGTGGAACTTGCCCGTAAGCATGACCTCTATGTTATTTCTGACGAAGTTTACGAAGAATTGATTTTTGAAGGTGCTCCTACTACGGCAGCCCTGTTTGACCCGGAACGTGTTATTGGGGTTTACAGCTTCAGCAAAACCTACAGCATGACCGGTTGGCGGGTAGGTTATGTGGTGGCGCAGCAACCCTTTATCGGTTTGTTGGCGCGTAGTCTTGAGCCGATGCTAAGTTGTACCGCAGCACCCAACCAAATGGCGGCTCTAACTGCTTTAACCGGTTCGCAGGATTGTGTAGCGGAAATGCGCGAGAGCTACCGCCACCGCCGCGATCTGGTATGTGATATTTTAAAGCAACGCGGTTTGTACCAATACAAGCCTAGCGGCGCTTTTTATGTAATGCTTGATATTAGCACAACTTTACTTGATAGCTATGATGTGGCTCGCACTCTAGTTACTGAGCACAAGGTTTCGTGTGCGCCGGGTGCAACATTTGGTCCCGAGTCAGGTGGTTTCTTGCGTGTTTCGCTAGCTACTGCTGAGGACGCACTGGTAGAAGGTGTCACCCGTATTTGCAACTTCATCGACTCGCACCGATTTTAGATCTAGATACTTGGCGGGTAAGCAATGAAAATAACCCGTTGTTACTAATAGGCAGTTCTGAACCTGAAGTATTCAGAAAAGGAAAACAGCGATGAAAAATACGATTGAATTGAGGGTCGATCTTGGTGATACGGATGCTCGTGGGGTAGTGTTTTACCCCAACTATTTCCGCTGGTTTGACCGGGCAACTCATGAATTACTGAGAGCAGTTGGTCTTACCCATAGCCAATTGTTAGAACATTATGGGTTGGCACAACCTGTCGTCGAATGTGGTTGCCACTTCATCCGACCTTTGCGTTATGATGATATTGTACATATCGAATCTGAGGTAGTTGATCTTAAGGAAAAGACCTTCAAGCTGGAACATCATCTTTTCAAAGAGGGTGTGCTGGTAGGAAGTGGTTATGAATTGCGCATCTGGATAAAAATGGAAGACCCCGATGATGTCGGTAAACTTAAATCTATTTCGATTCCTGAAGAGATGGCTAAACTTCTCAAGGCAAAATAAGATGCAGGTAAAGTGGCTCTAGCTTTTTACTGGCGAGTTCTCAAACGCTGTGCCTCAGATTCGGTATTCCGCAATCATTTACAAGCTGAGGCATGGCACGAATTTAAAAATCTGCTTCCCGGCAAACTTGTGACTCCGCGTAACAGGTATGTATATTGCCGGGAATCCAACCCACTGATACCGGGTGGGCGCTGGCTTCCACCCCAGAGCCTAGCTTGGCGACCCGCTGTCTATGGTTTGCTCTTTGACCAAGAAGACCGCGTGTTGATGGTTCGTAATAACTCCCTTAGTTTTTACTGGAATTTCCCCGGTGGCGCAATGGGTCGTGGCGAAATGCAACCCGATGCGCTCAAGCGGGAATTTATGGAAGAAACCGGGCTTGAGGTTGAGCTTGGCCCGCTTGTAGATTCTTGGGATGATTTTATAGTGATGCCTACCGGGCAACCTGTACATGGCATTTTGCATTTTTATCTGGTTCGGGTCGTAGGCGGCATTTTATTATCTGGCGGCAACAATTTTGACGTGAGTGAAGTAGCTTTCTTTGATAATTATTTTGAAGCGGGTAAGACCGATGAAATGCTCTCTCCACCCGCTCTTCGCCTGAAAAGTCTTATCAATCATGCTCGTCAAATGCGCCGCACCCTCAACTACGATTGTGGTTATCCGCTCTAAAATACCCGCTTATTTTCAAAGTTTTGCCAGCGCATTGCGATAGATTTCTAAATCTCTTTCGCCATACAGTACAAATAGTACCAATTCCAGCGTAGTGTTCCCCCCCTTTTTCTCTAAATACTCTTTAACGGTGCGCAATACGAGCGGTGCGGCACGTTGGATGGGGTATCCATAAACGCCGGTGCTAATGGAGGGAAAAGCGACACTCTTTAGCTGATTTTCCTCCGCCAATTCCAACGACTTTAGGTAAGCACTCGCCAACAAACGCTCGCTTTCACCCGCACTATATTCGTCATAAATCGGACCTACCGCATGAATGATATAACGGGTGGGCAAAGGGATACGCCCTGACGCCGTTATTACCGCGCTGCCAGTGGGGCAGCCGCCGAAAGGGCGCGTCAATTCGTAAAGTTCACGACCTGCGGCAGTATGTATCGCGCCGTCAACCCCACCACCGCCTGCTAGTGCTGAATTAGCGGCATTGACGATGGCTTCTGTGCCTGCCTTTACAATATCGCTGCGTTCAATTTTAAGTTTTGTTTTCCCCACCACATATTCATCTGCCATAAGCTTCCTCCTATTTGAATTTTATTAAGCTGAGTCTATAATAAGCGTTGTTGCCAAGGAACTCAATCAACTAAATCTGCAATTTGCTCGCATTCGGGTTGTTAGCTATTTTGCCTTAAGCTATAATATGCGAAAATCCCGACTCGCTATATAACCTACTGCCTGAATGTTAAACAAGTGGATTATTTTGAGTTTCTGCTAAACAAGGAGTGAGTTGCTAAGTGAAAGCATGGCGCACCCGCACTGAACCCCCCATAAAAAAACCTGATGGAGCGCCTGTTCCTTCTAAAGCTGTTGTACATCCAAACTTATCGCGCCACCAGTTAAGCTTATTAAGCAGTTGGTCGCTGCGGGTTTGCGCTCTCGCTCTTGCCGGTTACTTGACTCTCCAAACCGAAGTTTCACAATGGCGCGGCGCTTTCACCTTTGGGTTTGCTTTTGTGGGAGTGGCTATCGGTGTTTATCTCACTTTTCGGATTCTGAGTTTTCCCGACCTGACCATCGAGGGTAGTTATGCGCTGGGCGGATGCGTTACTATTGCGCTTATTCGGTTTCAGGAAGGAGGCTTTTTTGGTAGCCCTTGGGTAGCCACGCTGGTTGCGACATTATGCGGGGCGTTAGCGGGTATGGCTACCGGAATAATCCACACTCGTTTCAAGGTAAACGGTATTCTAGCCGGGATTTTGGTTTCAGCGGCTTTATACAGCATCAACCTACGCGCCATCAATAATCAGGGTATTTTAGCTGCAAATCTAACCTCTACTCCTTCCACGATTCTCGATCAGGTAACAACCACGCTGCTAGGGCAACCCGACCCACGCAAGTTGCTTGGCACATTGGAAGGCGATTTTGTGCAGATGGGCGTGATGGCGGCGATTGCGCTTGTGATTGTGCTGTTTATCAACTGGTTGATTAATACCGAAATCGGCTTTGCCATGCGCGCTACCGGGGATAATGAAAATATGATCCGGGCATTGGGGGTAAATACCAATAACACCAAAATTATGGTGCTGATGCTTTCTAACGCTATGATAGCTCTATGTGGGGCGCTTGTAGCGCAATATCAGCGTAGCGCCAGCGTAACAGCCGGGCAGGGCATTATTGTTACAGGCGTGGCGGCGGTAATCATCGGCGAAACTTTCCTGCCTCCTCGCACCACTTTATTTGCTTTGACAGGTGCGGTAATCGGCGCGATTGTATATCGCTTTATCTTCTCAGGTGTATTCAATCTCGCCCTGACTCAAGCGGTTGGCTTGCGCTTGTTGGTTACACTACTTTCCGTCGCTTTCGTTAGCTGGCTGGCTTATCTCACCTTGAATGAATTTACACCGCGCTGGATAACCATTACCAGTATCTTTGTGGGAGCTTTTGTCGGTGCGCTTTTGAGCAGCTTGTTGTATTACCTTCCAATCTATATCTTTAATTGGGAACTCGACAAAAACCTGATTGTGAAGCTGGAAGCGGGTGATATACAGATTGCGCTGGCTTTGCTGGTTTTAATCGCCCTAGTTATTCCCAGCTTGCGGCGTAATCTGGGCTTGCGAGCGTTGACGGCACACTGATAACATTTATTGGACAATATGTTAGAACTTAACTCAATTCACAAAACTTTTAACCCCGGTGATGTTAACGAAATCAAAGCCCTTCGCGGTATTGATCTGACTCTGGAGGTTGGCGAGTTCGTGACCGTTATTGGTAGCAATGGGGCGGGTAAATCCACCCTGCTAAATTCGGTGGCAGGCGTTTTCCAACCAGATGAGGGGAAGATTTATATAGATAATACCGATGTCACTCGCTGGGCAGAACATCACCGCGCTCGGTTAGTCGGACGGGTATTTCAAGACCCGTTACGTGGCACTGCCGCCTCAATGTCCATAGAACAGAACATGGCGATTGCGTTGCTGCGAGGCAAACGGCGGGGGTTGGGGCAAGGGCTACGGCGCAAGGATCGCCCTGTTTTTCGGGAACATTTGGCATTGCTGGGTTTGGGCTTAGAAGATCGTTTGCAAAGCAAGGTCGGTTTGCTTTCAGGTGGGCAACGCCAATCGCTTACCCTTTTGATGGCGACTCTTACCAAGCCCCGCGTATTGTTGTTGGATGAGCATATAGCCGCACTTGACCCTGCTACCGCCGAACAGGTGCTTCAGTTAACTAACAAGCTGGTACGTGACTATCATTTAACTACTTTAATGGTGACTCATAATATGAGCCAGGCGCTTTCGATGGGAACTCGGACGCTGATGATGCATCAGGGGCAGATAATTTTAGATTTGAGAGGTGAAGAGCGCGCCCGTCTTACCGTTACCGACCTGATTAATAAATTTACGGAGCTACGCGGAAAGGGCAAGCTGGATGACTCTATAGTAGATGATGAATTGTTGTTAAGTTAGCCTTCCCATCCGGTTTTAATGCCAAACCTATTGTTGGTTGTCCCGTCTGATATTTATGGAGGAGATGAAATTGAGAAAATTCGCTAGTTTTAACCTACGCCGGGTTTCTTTATTCTTGGCGTTGAGTCTTGCGCTGGTCACTTTTTTAGCGGCTTGCGGTGATAATACCGCTACATCTGTACCCGCAACTACTACCGCTGCTGCTACCACTGCAGCTGCGACAACAGCGGGCGCTGCTACTACCGCAGGCGCAACCACCGCTGGTGCGACAACAGCGAGTGCAGCCACTACCGCAGGCGCTACTACAGCCAGTGTAGTCACTACCGCAAGCGCAACCACTGCCGTTGCTGCTACTACCGGAGCAGGTGGTGCTGCCAAGAGCGTGGCTTGCACCGCGCCAACCGCTGCTGCTACCAATGGCAAGACTTACAAAATAGCCATTGCAGTGCAAGCGCCCATTCCCGCGCTTTCCAACGCTATTAAAGGTACTAAAGAGGGCTTGGCTACTTGCGGTTTTATTGAAGGTAAGAACGTAACCTACAGTTTGGGTGATGCTAACGGCGATATCCCCAGCTTGAAAACCATCGGTGACAAGTTCCGCGATGAAAAACCCGACCTGATTGTGGCGGTAGGTACACAGGCGTTGGTTAATATGTACAATACCAACCCTAACACTCCGATTGTTTTCAATGCTACTACTAACCCTTACGTGGCATTGAAGGATGTGGTAAAAACCCCTACCGACCATGGCAATGTGACAGGCGTGCAGGCGCTTGCTCCGATTAAGGAAGCGCTTGAATATGCAAAGGTAGTAGCGCCAAATGCCAAGAATATTGGTCTGGTCTGGACTACTAGCGAGCAGAATAGCGCGGTTAATACCGATATTGCCAAGCAAGAAGCACCGGGTCTTGGTTTGACCATTGTTGAAGCGCCTATCAGCAAGCGTGAGGAAGTGCAACAAGCCGCCCAATCAATTGCCGATAAGGTGGATGTATTCTTCAGCACTACCGACGTATCGGTGGTAGATCAATTGGAAGCATTGGTGCAGGTGGCAATTGCCAAGAAGAAGCCCGTTATTTCCAATGATCCCTCCTCAGGTCCGCGTGGGGTTGCGCTGGCTTATGGCATTGACTACTATAACAACGGCGTTTCTTCCGCTAAACTGGCTTCACGCATTCTAAACGGCGAAGCTGCCAGCAAAGTAGATATTGAAAAGGAAAAGGATTTCGGTTTGGTAGTAAATCTTGAGGGCGCTCAGTTGATGGGTGTCAAATTGCCCGATGCTATTCTGAGCAAAGCTTCGGTCAAATACGACAAGATTACGCCTAACAAATAGGTTTAGAATTATCAGGCATCAGGTGTGGGTTTTGCTTAACCCTTTAACCTGATGCCTATCTTTTTACCATCAACTGTTATTCTGGAACTGGAGAAATTATGGCTGTACGTATCTCGCAGAAAGCCGGGATGTTTTCTGAGTCGGTTATTCGGGAGATGACTCGTATTTTTCTGGCAAGGGGCGATAAGCCCGGCGTTAATTTGGCACAGGGCTTCCCGGATTTCCCCGCGCCCTCCGCGATGAAAGAGGCTGCCAGTCGCGCTATTCACGCCGATATAAACCAGTATGCCATCACATGGGGTTCTAAATCGCTGCGCCATGCGATTGCGGCAAAAGTAGCAAAGTTTAGCGGTTTTCATCCCGACCCAGAACGCGAAATAACGGTGGCATGTGGCGCAACCGAAGCGATGATGGCAGCCATGCTGGCAGTAGTTGACCCCGGCGATGAGGTTATTGTATTCGAGCCTTTCTATGAGAACTATGGTCCGGATGCGATTCTCTCCGGCGCACAACCGCGTTTCGTTACCTTGCATGAACCGGATTGGCATTTCGATGAGGATGAACTGACGGCTGCCTTTAACAATAAAACTCGCGCTATTATTATTAATACACCCAACAACCCAACCGGGAAAGTGTTCAACCGTGCCGAATTGGAATTTATCGGTGCGTTGTGCCAGAAATGGAACGTGGTGGCGATTACCGATGAAATTTACGAGCATATGGTGTACGAAGGCGAGCATGTCAGCCTTGCTACCCTACCCGGTATGTACGACCATACGATTACTATCAGCGGGCTTTCCAAAACCTATAGCGCAACCGGATGGCGTATTGGCTGGTTAATCGCGCCGCCACATATCTCATCTGCCATTCGCAAGGTTCACGACTTTCTTACAGTAGGTGCGGCTGCTCCTTTGCAGGAGGGCGCTGCTACTGCGCTGGCTTTCCCAGACAGTTATTATCATGATTTGCAAAATATGTATCTGGAAAAGCGCAACAAAATGGTTGGTATTCTGGAAAAAGCTGGTTTCGAGGTTTATAAGCCCAACGGGGCATACTACATTATGACCGACATAAGCCGCTTCGGTTTTCCCGATGATATGACTTTTGCGCGCTATTTGGTGGACGAGATTGGGGTGGGGTCAGTACCGGGCAGCAGCTTCTACCGTCACCCGGAATTTGGTAAAAGCAAAGTACGCTTTACTTTCTGTAAGAAGCCTGAAACGCTCGATCTTGCCGCCGAATTATTGAGTAAGTTGCAGCCCCGTTAAAAATTGCGTCTGCCTGTCTGGGGAGTTATGGTTAATTACGCCTCCCCAATCAGGCTTTATGCAGCTATTTCCAACCACCCCGGATTTTGCTATAATCCCATCGTCAAGATAATTTAGGCTGCATTAATGTAAATCTGGTACAAAGGGTGAAAATTGCCTGAATCAGAACTAAGCGCCACGCAGAGGGTAGCTGCGACCGACCTCGCTCCTAAAAATGAAACGGGAAAGTTTGTAACCGACCTCGATATTATTATTGTTAATTATAAAACCCCTGTGCTCTTGCGCGATTGTCTTAACTCTATTTTCGCCAGCCATTGCAACTTCGATTACCGGGTTTATGTAGTGGATAACGGCTCACAAGACGATAGCGCAGAGATGGTCAGGCGCGAGTTCGAGAATAAATATCCTAACCTGCATTTAATTGCCAGCCAAGAAAACGGTGGTTTCGCCTTCGGGAACAACCTAGCTTTGCGACAGGTTTGCCCGTTGTTCGCTGGTGCAACCCTTGACAGTTATAATCCCGGTTCAGGCTGTTGTCCCCAAGCACATTACGTTTTGTTGTTAAATCCTGATACCGTATTGCCACCCGATGCGCTGCAAATCATGTACGATTTTATGCAGTCTAACCCGCTGGCTGGCGCAGTTGGTCCGAAACTGGTGCGCGCTAATGGAAAACTAGATTTGGCTTGCCGCCGCAGTTTTCCCACTCCTGAAATTTCTTTCTGGCGTATGACCGGATTAAGCAAGCTATTTCCTAAAAACCGCCTGTTTGCACGTTACAACCTAACCTACTTAGACCCTGATAAGTTATATGAAGTGGATAGCGTATGTGGCGCATTTATGCTGGTGAGAGCTGAAGCGTTGGCACAGGTCGGCTACCTTGACGAGAAGTTTTTTATGTACGGTGAAGATTTGGATTGGGCTTTGCGGATAAAGAAAAAAGGCTGGAAAATCTTCTACAACCCCGCTGCTACTGTGCTGCACCTGAAGGGTGAAAGTAGTAAACAGCGTCCTGCCGGGGCAATCATTAATTTCTACCATGCAATGGATGTTTTTTACCGTAAGCATTACGCCAATCAAACCTTCTTTTTACTTAACTGGCTTATATATGGCGGCATTTGGGGCAAAGCCGGGCTTACCTTGGCAATTAATTATTTTCGCCCTAAAAAACAACGTCGCGTATCCTGATATATCAGTGGCAAATCTTGAGTAGTCAAAAATCAACCAAAAATATTCCTTCTGCCGGTTTAGAGGCACCACCTGTCCTCCCGGCAAATACACTGCTCACAGGTTTATCTGCTGCTGCCGATGCTTCTTCGGGGGACACTGATTTGGTTACTCTTACCAAATATCATAAGCTCGCTGGAGACTTCGCCCAAATCTTCGGTTTTATTACTTTGGTCATACTTGATATAGCGATGATTACGTTAGGTTTTGTGGCAGCCTACGGGCTTCGTGCCAAAGTACCTTTTGGTGGCCCGCTAATCACTTATTCTCCTACAAATTATGCAGTTATTTTGCCGGTAAGTGTAGCCACTGTTTTGATTGGCTTCTACTACCGACGGCTATACCGTCTCAAACGAGGATACAGCCGTATAGATGAGTTCTACCGCATTTGCGCTGCCGTTACCCTTGGGATAATTCTGGCTATTGCTTTAAATTCAGTGATTTTGGGCGGTAGTTTTCAATACTCGCGCCAGATTTTGCTTTACTCGCTGGTTTTTATAATAGTATTTACTACTCTAGCGCGTTTTATTTTTGGCGCAGTTCTTGGTTTCCTACGCCGTAAAGGTGTAACTCAAATAAGATTATTGCTGGTTGGAAGCGGTGAGGTAGCCGAGCGGATTGCTCGTAAGGTAGCCGAATCTCCCGGTTTGGGCTATCGGGTTGTTGGTGTGCTATCGGATGACCTGTTAGAAAATATTAGCAAAAACTTGCAGATAGTTGGTAAGCTAAACGATTTGCGTGAGGTTGTGCCTCGTTACCATGTTGACGAGGTTATCATTGCTATAAGTGGAGCTTCACAGGATAGCCTCTTAGGCTTTGTAGATAAATGCGAAGATTTGCCGGTAAACATTTGGATATATCCCGATGCGTTCCAATTGATTACAACTGACGATGGCGCTATCGGTGAGCTTACCGGTCTCCCGCTTTTGAGCGTAAAAGATTCTTCCTTGCGTGGCGTAAATCGTTTCATTAAGCGTGCAATGGATGTTGCTATCAGCGCTTTGATACTGATTTTTTCCTCACCCTTGCTGCTTTTGCAGGCATTACTAATAAAAGTTACCGACCCTAAAGGACCGGTTTTATACACGCAAGAGCGCGTAGGGTTGGATGGCAAGCCTTTTACTGTGTTGAAGTTTCGCTCGATGCGTGCTAGTTCCGAAAAAACCGGACCGGGCTGGACTGTCAAGAATGACCCACGCCGTACCAAAATAGGCACATTTATGCGCCGTTTTAGCCTAGATGAAATGCCTCAGTTTATAAATGTGCTAATCGGTGATATGAGTATCGTAGGACCACGACCGGAGCAGGTTTTCAAGGTAGAAGAATTTAGCCAAACCTACCCTCGTTATAGCCGTCGCCACAAAGAAAAGGCGGGTATAACAGGGTGGGCGCAGGTAAACGGTTTGCGTGGGGATACCTCTATTGAAGAGCGTATTCGCTACGACTTGTACTATGTAGAAAACTGGTCAATTCTATTCGACATTAAGATAATGCTAAAAACTTTGATAGTGATTTTTACGGATAAAAATGCGTATTAGGAGAAATAGATTATGCAAAAAGCGTCGCTTGGCTGCTTGCTACTGCACGGTTTAAGCTCACATATAAATTGCATCGACCCGGTTGTTGACCGCTTAGAGAAACTGGGTATTCCTTACCGAATGCCGGTGCTGCGGGGTCATATGTCCAAGCCTGAAGACTTGCAAGAGGTTAGTTGGCAAGATTGGTACGCCGATGCGGAAAAAGCCTTGAAAGAGCTGTTACAGGTGGCGGATAAGGTTGTAATTATAGGGCTTTCGATGGGCGGCGTTGTTTTGCTTGACCTAACACTTGCCTATCAAGAGCAATTGGCTGGTTTGGTGACTATCGTTGCTGCATTAAAATATTCTGACCCGCGTACGAATCTGCTGCCATTGCTGGCGCGTTTCCAGAAAAAGATAGTTTTCCAATTCAATCCCGCCGATTACTGTGACCCGGACATGCTAAAGACCAATCAGAACTATAAATGGATTCCTACCCACGCGGCGTTACAACTTTATCGCTACCAGCAACGGATGCGCAAGCCCAATTTGATGGCGCAAATTAAAATCCCCACGCTGGTGATTGCTACCCAGAAAGACCGCACCATCGACCCCAAAATTCAGCAATGGTTATACGATAATCTTGGTAGCACAGAAAAAACCTTGAAATGGTTTTACCGTAGCGGTCATGAAATGCTGCGGGATGGCGAAAAAACGGAAGTGCTGGACGAAATTGAAAAATTTGTGGCTAAATTGCACGACCGTGCTGCAAGCGAGTTAGGACAAAAACAAAAAGCATGAACGATACAGCCTCAAGTTGGCTTGAATTAGCGGTAGTGGCGGAAGCAGAAGCAGTGGAAGCCATTACCGAACTTTTTACACGCTATGGTTACAATCAAGGGGTGGTTATCGAAGAGCCAATAAAACCCGGTCCCGATGGTGGTGCGGAGATTGACCCCGAAGGTTTGGTGACGGTGCGCACCTATCTGCCGCTTAGCCCTGAAAATTCCGAAGAACAACAAGCGCAGGTTCAAAAACTGAGAGAAGGTTTGTGGTATCTGGGGCGAATGTTGCACATAGAGGCTTTGCAGGTAGCCGAGAAGCGCGAGGAAGATTGGGCTAATGCTTGGAAACAATACTATCAGGTGCATCGGTTGGGAAAACGCACCGTAATCAAACCACCGTGGCAGCCGTATGTCCCGGAAGCGGATGATATAGTGGTGGAAATAGACCCCGGTATGGCTTTTGGAACGGGCTTGCACCCTACCACCCGTCTTTGCCTTTTGCTGGCTGAAGAACAAATTCCCTTGCTATTAGCGCAAAAGGGTGATGAGCGCATTAAAGCTCTCGATGTCGGAACAGGTAGCGGGATATTGGCTATTGCTGCCGCGAAATTAGGCGCAACCTTAACAATTGGGGTTGATACCGACCCGGTAGCGGTACAATCTGCCGCTGAAAATGTTTCTCGCAACGGTTTGGAAGAGCGCGTAATAGTGGTGGCTGGTTCGCTGGCAGTGGAGAAAAGTATCGCTAGCGGCGGCTTTTACAGTTTCCCAGAGGATGCGCAGCGCGTACCGGAAGCCTTGATAACCAACGCGCCTTACGATGTGGTGCTGGCTAATATTATCGCGCGAGTGCTTGGGGCGCTGGCTAACGCCTTTGCGCTGGCGTTAAAGCCGGGTGGGAAGCTGATTGTAAGCGGTATTATTTCCGAGAAAGAAACGGAAGTAGTTCAGGCATTTGAACAGGTAGGGCTGAAGATATTGGAACGCCGCAGCGAAAACGATTGGGTGGCGTTGCTGGCAGAGAAAACCGCTTAAGCACCGAGTCTGGCTTTAAGCAATAACGGGGCAACTTTTTTAGGGGTAAAGAGCTTTTCAAGCTCGGTGCGGATAAACTCAGGTAATTTTTCGGGAGTGCGCGTAGCCTTTTTACCGGAAAGCCTGCCGATATAATCTCCGGGTAGTGGTTCAAACGCGCTCAAGTTAACCTGTTCATTCTCAATTTGCCTTACAATCGCTGCGCCTGCTGCCAGTTCGCGAATAGCTTTCACACCACGCGCGGGCAGGTTAAGGCGGCGGGCTATTCCGATAAGCCCTGCCCCTTCCTGCCTGAAAAACAAGTGCATTTGCGCCTGTTCAAGTAACCACCGCCCTGTCCCGTTTGCTCCAACTAGCAGTTCCTCACAATTATCGGCAATCGCCCAAATCTTTTGACCATGTTTTATTGTTTTAAAAAGACTCCCGGCAAAGGCTTTGTCTTGTAATAGCCAATCGGCTTCACTTACTATGCTAATATGGTCGGGCAGCCGTCCTGCTATTTCTGTAAAAACCCGTGTCATTATTGCTCGGCGCGTAGTTTCGGGGAGAACCTTAATCTCATCCGGTTCAAAGCCGAACACCAGCAATGGTTCATTAGGTTGGATTTGTTCGGTGGGAACTGCAAAGAGCCATGCTAAATCTCCATCCAGTACCAACCGTGAAAGCGCTTCTGCCAGTATTTCATTATTATCGACAAGGGCGCGTTCCCACAGCGATACAGGGGTTAGCGCAATATTCTCATATTGTTGGGCTACCACCGCTCCAAGTAACAGCGATTCCAGTCCAACGTCTCCTTTTAGTCCAAGCAGTTCGCTCAAAAAACACCCGGTATATTCAATCCATTTTTCGATTTGAGCGAGCGTCTGAAGTTTTTCAGGGTTGGCGGATAACAAATCGACAAATTGGTGAGGGCGTTGCCATGTCTTTAAACCGCCCAATTGCCGGGCAGTAACCAGCCATTTTCCAGAAGGATCAAAAACGCAAAATTTCTGCCCTTGCAGGAAACGCATCGCCATTAAATATTGCGTCATATTGTGGGCAGCCTCGTAATAACGGGTATCTTTTTCACCTAATAGAAAGAGGCTTAATTTAGAATCAGGTTTCAGGTAAAATGCTTCACCTGTTCGGCTGTACCCTGCCAGCGTGGTACATTCAACGCTAGAACCGGAAGTGGCGAGTTGTAGCAACTTACCGGCGGTAGGTACATTCTGACGTACTTGCTCAACAGCAGGATGTTCGCCCACTACAAATGGACGCGCCAGTTGGGATAGATTAATCGGCGCACAATCGCGCCACGCCAATTCCAACCCACTCTCCCCGCATACCCGGCGTGGGGTGAGATGTGCCTCCAGCAAAGCTATTTCAAAGTTTTCGACTTGCTCGGCAAAGTGTTCAGAATCGGTATATAGCGAAAAGCATAGGCTAACCTCGTAAAAACGTTGACCTTGATCTTCTAGCGTGGCAAGCCGTTTATTTACTTCGTGTAGTTGTTCGCTCAACTCACGGCTTGCATTTTTAGTACCAACATTTTCTGCACTTTCCAGCATTTCCAATAAGGCTGCACTTCTTTTTTCCAATACGGTTCTCAAGGCAGCGTCGGGTTTGCCGGGTGTAATATGTCCCACAATATCGAAGCGCGCATTTGCTAGCGTCTCATTTTCCAGAATCGGGCGCGTCCATCCTCCCTCTATCGAAGGGGGTGGCGCGACTAGCGTCCAATAAGCGCGGATATCGGTGGTTTGTAGGTAATCCTTATTACAGGCTGGTTCGAGATTAGTGCCGTATTCGTTTAGAAGTTTTTGAAGATCATCAGCACAAAGCGGGGTAGCATCACATGGCAAGTTGGTAAAGAGCAAGGCAAGTTGCTCCGCCATTGCTTCTTCACTAGGCGCACCGATCAGTAAGTAAAATTCCTGATCGGTTAAGCCGGCTTCCTCGACAGGGTATATCAGATTTTCCAGATAATCTTCCAGAAATAAATAAGCCGATTCTTCATCATTCAGGCGTTGTAATACTTGTTCTCGCAACTGCTCATAATGGCTTTTGAGGCTTCCCGGCTTACGGCGTAAAATATACTGAGCTGCTATCCCTTCAGGTAATGAGGCAGTCAGCTTGTGCCAAAAATCAGCCTCTTCTCTTTCATCAGTTAGTCCCAAGTTCAGGCGCGAACCTGACAAGCGCAATCCCCCGGTCAGAGTTTTTACCCCTTTTGTTTTTTTCTTTTCAGAAAAGAAAACGTATGGGGCACAATCCTGAGAAAGCTCAATTACCCCGAATCTCTCTTCACCTCCCGGATTCAGAACCGGGCGAACTTTGAGAAATCCGGGGCTATGGATGGGCAAATCACGTTTTGGTTGTGGCTTCGCAAAAATCATAAACTATACTCAGTTAAGGTTATCGGGTTATTTTGGCTAACTCCCGGAACGCCATTGCGCCACTAGGTTGTTTACATGCTTGATATAGGCGGCAGGGTTATTATTATCGGCAGCAGGCGCATAAACCGGAACAATTTTCTCAACAGTATTCAATCCCCAGCCGTCCACATACAGGTTTTTTATCAGCTTGTACCAATCCTCAATACCTGCATCCCATCCCGGATACTTGCGAAAACCTTGATAATTCTCATAACCGGGCGTGACGCGAATGTTGCCGATGGATTTGGTTACAGTAGCAATTCCTTGTGTCCCGGCTGAGCTTTCGTGGATGAAGAAAGCAAGCGCATATGCCGGATCGATACCATACTTGATACCCAAGTCGTACATAGTTCGTCCCATTCCGGTTGCCGGGGATTTGTAGTTTCCAAGCACCGAATCAATCTTTTCAGGGCTGATACTAGGTGCGCCTAAAATCGCGCCTGTTGCGTTTTGGCTAGTAATTTGCCCAACACTGCTTTGACCAAAAGTAGTGTAACGGGGCGCTTTCGCGGTGGCGTTCTGAATCCAGCCAAAAAAGCTTACTACCAAAAATAACCCCAATCCTATTGTAAAAACCCAGCCTAATGATTTACGGTAAGGCATGGTTTGGTATAGGTTAACCACCAGAGCTTTTAGCTCATGAAAGCTGCTTTGGAGCGAGGCTTGTTTAGGGCTGGTAAAAGCTGCTGAATGTAATGTCTCATTTATTTCATATTGTGCCCATTGGCGAGTATACGGTTGTGCTTGTAATGTTTCCTCATAAGTGTAGCTCCCCTTTGGAGCTACTTTGAATAGTTCAGGCTGGTAAATGACTTTGATACTTGCCGGACGGATAGCGGGAGGTCTTTTTCTCTCAACGTGCCGGGGTTTGTAATCTTGTTCTTCGTCATCCCAGTAATCCCATGTTCTGGCTGTAGCTTCTCGCCCCACTGAGAGCCTCCCTACTTTTTCATAATCCGACGAACTTCATCGCCAGATGCCGGGCGAAATTTGCCGCTATCGTTGATATAAACCAATTCTGAACCATCCACAGTTGCTATCAGGTCTACATGCCCATCAGTATTTACATCTTCAAGTCGGATTTTGACCGGAGTAAGGTCGGCATTTTTTCCAAAAAGGCGAGGTCCTTTAATTACAGTCATCTTTGATGTATCGCCACCGGGGATTTCGTAGATGTTAACTTCCCCATTGATGTTTTGCGCAATAAAGTTAGTGGGTTCCCCGGTTTGCTCGTTATGCCCTACCCAACCGCTAAGCTGCATAGTGCGTGGTCTGCCGTAAGTCATATCATCTTGCCAGATATTCCACCAACCGATTACAGTAGTTACCAGTAAAATGAGCATACTTATTGCCACTAACCCACCGATCACCCCCAACAGCATTTTGTAGGGCGCAATATTAGCTAGACTAAGTTTATCTAGCAGAGCAAAACGATTGTTTAGAGTTTTAGGTTGTGGGCGATTATAACGGGGCGCGGGTAACGCCATTCTTTGGCGGGGCATCATAACCTGAGGCGGTACATTGGCACGTCCCTGCATTGGTGGCGCTACGTTTGGCAGTGGGCGTGGCATATTGACACGGGCGGCGGCGCTTTCACCCTGACCGATTACATTAACCCTGTAAGCAGGCATAGCCATTCTTGCCGATCCTGGTACATTGGCATGTCGGGGCGGTAAGGTTTGATCCTCATCTTCCTCAAAATCATCACCATAATGCGAGTAATTACGAGCCGGATTAGCCATCATTTAACTCCTTTTAGGTTAGGACCTGCCTGTAGTTTGTGAGCAGTAGCAGGTGAGCATAGGTATAGGGCGAATTTCTAGTTTTATCCTAATTTTCCAGAACATAAAATCTAGCATACAAATGTTCTAATTACCATGTATATAGAACAATTATGCGGATTTGTCAAGAGGTTTTCCGCAAATTCGTTCTAAATTCATTTTGGGATTTCAAAGCTAATAGAAAATGCCTCTAGCGATAGAGGCAAAGAAAAAACACCTAGATTAAAAAGTTATTGAGGTTAAAATGCCAGAACGCTTACCACCAGCATGCCTGTTACGAAGAATATCTGGCTGTGTGAGTTATACCAGATGGCTTTTGCCAAAGGCTTTTCAAGAAACGCTTTCTGGTAAAATAGTTGCGGCAACATCAACAGCAAAACTACGCCTGCTGCAAGAAAATGGTGGTCGGCAAAAATGAGATACCCTATTACTACCAATTGTGCGCCATCTATAAGGGCGCATGTAATTCTGGCAGCAATCCGTGTGCCGTAAACCACCGGGACGCTTGGCAGTTTTAGCGCGTAATCTCCCACGATGCTTTTGAAATCATTAGAAATCATTATTCCGGTAGCACCAAGCGAATAGATTGATATTATAATCAATACGCGCGGATTGATTTCTCCAAAAATGCTGGCGGCGGCTAACCACGGGAAGGCAATATAAGAGACTGCGCTAGTAAGTGGACCAAGCCACGTAAAACGCTTGAGTCGAAGCGGTGGTGCGCTATAAGCGTGTGCTAAGCCTATTCCTGCCAGAGAAAGGAAAAACACTACTGTGCCAAGATAGTATGCCGATAATAAGCCTAAAAAGCCCAAGCATCCGATAATACGGTAGGTTTCCATCAGGGTGATACGTAGGCTTGGAATTGCTCTTGATGGTTCGTTAACCGCATCCACTTCCCGGTCGAAATAGTCATTTATTGCCTGACCCATTCCACACAGCAGCGGCCCGGATAAAATCAAACCGACTAATAGCTTTAACAGTATTTCTAGATCGAGTCGCAAACCACCCGACCCAACTGCACCACATAGGAATGACCATACTACTGGAACCCAAGTAATGGGTTTCATTATACTCAGATAAATACCCCAGCGCGGTTTGGCTACTTCAGCCGTTTTAACCTCTTGCGTTTTTCGTACAAGCACCTGTGCGCTTTGATTAACTTCGTATTCGGTATCGGTAGGGGTATCGGAAGGATTTATAATTTGCAGATGGGGGTGTTTTTTTCGCTCGTTGTTCATAGAATAAAAGGCTTTCTAATGGCAAAAAGACAAGATTTCTCAGGATATTGCTATGTTAGCATAGGCAATATCATAGTCCCGTAGTAGAGGCTACACCTACAACTTACAAGTTTGACGGTTTCGAACCTTGCTCGTAACGTCTTATTTAAAGCCCATTTGCTGTGAGGTGCAACCCGACACTTAAGCCGGAGCTTCCACCTTATGCGTCGGATTATCGTAGTCGCTATACCGTATCTCCGCATCGCTGCTGCCACTTTTAACCTGTACCAACACTACTTGAAAGGTTTGTTTATCATACTTGTAGGTCATGCGGGTTTTATTAATCGCTGTGCCTAATGCTGAATTGGGACTACCGGTTTCTATCACGAAAACACCCACATCCTTACCATCGAGCTTTTCATCACTTTGTGGATAAAATTGGCTACCGGCTAGGTTAGAGGGTATTACCTCATTCAGGCGTGCCGTTATGTCGGATAAGGATGTGTCGCCTGAGCTTTTCTGCCAACTCTTGCCGTCCACACTAAAGTAAAAATCCTTGCCAATAAGTACTACTTGAGCTTTTTGCCCCCCGGTTTCAAGATTCCCCGAAATGCGGTCGGGCTTAACAAACACCCCGCTCAAACTGACTCCGGTGGAAACCACTGAGAAGCGATATGAATTAGCTTTTCCGGTTGCTTCGAATACTTTCTTAAATACTTCCAGACTACCGGTGTAACTGCCGGATGCCGGAATAGTTATGACATTTGGGGGAATGGGGGTAGCAGTAGCATTGCTGATAGCGATAGTAGCAGCAGTAACCGCCCCGGTTGTTACTGGAGAAGTGGTCAATGGGCGAATAGTTGCATTTGGCGCAGGAGAAGGAGATTTTGCCGCTGTTGGGCTATTCTCACCGCAAGAAACAAGCAATATACAACAAATTATTAGTGGCAGAACGTAGATTTTCTTCAATTTGATCTCCCCATATTAAGTACCATATTTGTATCGCTTAGTTTAGCTGCTTGCGGCTCAGATTTCAAGAAAAACAAAAGAGCAGCCCACTGACTGCTCTTGAAACTAATCTATTTCTAATTATGCCTAGCGATTGGCGTACTGACGTTGGTAGTATTCTTGGAACTCTCCTGATTTAAGCGGTCGCCACCACTTCTCGTTTTTCAGGAACCACTCGACAGTTTGGCGCATCGCCGTTTCAAAAGTGAATTGCGGCTCCCAACCCAATTGGCGAATTTTGGTGGTATCCAGTGAATAGCGTCGATCATGACCGGGGCGATCTTTAACGTATTTGATAAGGTCAAGCGGTTTTCCGGTCAATTCAAGAATCTTATGAGTTATTTCAAGGTTGGTGCGTTCGTTACCACCACCTACATTATAAGCTTCACCGAGTTGACCTTTGTGTAGTACCAAATCTATACCGCTGCAATGATCTAGCACATAAATCCAGTCGCGAATCTGCTGTCCATCACCGTAAACCGGAACCTGAATATTGTCGATTACGTTGGTGATAAAAAGCGGGATAAGCTTTTCAGGATACTGATATGGTCCATAATTATTGCTACCACGTGTAATCAGCACCGGAACGCCATAAGTGACATAGTAAGCATGCGCCATAAGCTCACCGCCCGCTTTACTGGCAGAATAGGGGCTGCGTGTTTCGAGGCGATCGCCTTCTTTAGAAGAACCTTGCGGAATATGTCCGTAAACCTCATCGGTGGAAATTTGCACAAAACGTTCTACCGCATATTTTTTGGCAGCTTCCAGAAGTACAAAAGTGCCGTAAACATCGGTCATGATGAATTGACCGGGCTGTTCAATTGAGCGGTCAACGTGGCTTTCGGCAGCAAAATTCAAAACGTATTGGCAATCTTTCATCGCCTGATCAACTGCTACCGGGTCGGCAATATCGCCTTTTACAAAGGTATAGCGATCCCCATAATTTTGTTCAATATCTGCCAGATTTGCCAGATTACCGGCGTATGTTAATTTGTCTAGCACTACTACGTGGTAATCAGGGTATTTTTCAAGCATATAGCGGACATAATTCGAGCCTATAAAGCCCGCACCGCCAGTAATTAAGACTTTCTTCATAAAGCTGATATAACTCTCCTCTAAAAAATTAAAGAATTCCTACCCGGCTGTTATCGCCCAGTAATAGTTTTAAGGCTTTGGGTTTGATGGGCGATTTTTCCACTACCACGTTTCGCCCTATAAGGCTATCCTCAATCCGACTGGGGATATCATGAATCTGGCTATTTTCAAGAATAATGCTGTGCTCAACTTCGCTATCACTAATTGTACAGTTATGATTAATCGACGTATATGGTCCTACGTAACTGTTTATAATCCGGCAGCCCCTGCCGATAATTGTTGGACCACGCACTACACTATTAATAATTTCGGCTGATTGTTCGATAACCACTTTGCCTTCAACGCGGCTATCTTTATCTACATAGCAAGAAACATTGCGTTCTAGTCGGTCTAAAATGAGACGATTTACCTCTAGCATATCGGCTTGCTTTCCGGTATCGACCCACCAACCCTCTACCACAAAAGGTTTGACATTATAACCGTTAGTCACCAAGTATTGAATTGCATCGGTGATTTCTAGTTCGCCTCGCCAACTTGGTTTTATTTCGTTAACTGCGGTGAAAATATTGTGGTCAAACATATATACACCCACCAACGCCAGGTTGCTCGGTGGATCTGCGGGCTTTTCAACTAGTTTTACCACTCTATCACCCGCTAAAACTGCAACCCCATAGCTTTGAGGGTTAGTAACTTCTTTTAATAAAATCTGGCAGTTGCATTTACCTGTTTTAAAATCCTCAACCAGTGGGCGGATGCTTTGCTCAAGCATATTATCGCCCAAATACATTACAAACTGATCATCTCCAAGAAATTCGTGTGAGATTTTTACAGCGTGTGCCAATCCTAACGGCGCTTCTTGTTGAATATAGGTTATTTTTGCATTCCACTTTTCACCACTACCAACAGCAGTTTTCACCTCGGCGGCGGTATCGCCTACTACAATCCCAATTTCGGAAATACCAGCCTCCACGAGGTTTTCGATGGTGTAGAACAAGACCGGCTTGTTAGCTACCGGCACAAGCTGTTTGGCGCTGGTATAGGTCAGGGGGCGCAGCCGCGTACCTTTTCCGCCGCTGAGGATTAATCCCTTCACGCTGGAGAGTCCTCCTTTCAAGATGACAATTAGGTTAACGTATATTGCATTTACTGGTTACGAGGCAATTATACTACGCAATTATCCCTTAACCGAATCAATTTTACTCAAAGCACACTAAAATTCTATGAGTTTAGATATCCATCTATATTACAACAACTACACCTTGCTAAACAGGGCTGTTGCAAGAAACGTTTTTAGGGCAATAACCTATTGCTTCCGCCGGAGAGGAGGGGAGAGGGTAAGTTCAAGGGGACACCCCTTGCCACCCCGGCAGGCGTTCCGCCTGCACCTCCTTTCCGAACTCGCAACAGCCCTGCCTTACTAAAGCAACGGCTCGATTAATTCGGGAGTATTGTTGTAGGGCGAATTTACCTGATTTGAGACTTGATACGTTGCCATTAATTCTGGTGGGAAGGGTTTGAGTATAGATAGAAGCTTTGCAGGGTTGGTGTTGGTGGTATCCAGCCAGATACTTTCAGATTCTTCCGGCAAAATTACTGCCATTCGATCGTGCAAAGGCTTGATAAGTTCGTTTGCTTCGGTTGTAATTATTGTAAAACTATACAACTCTTGTCCTTGCTCATCTCTCCATATATCGTACAAACCTGCCATCGCAAAGAGTGGCGTATCCATTCCTCGCATAGTGATAAAGTAGGGAACTTTAGGCGCTTTAGCCAATTCCGGCTTTTTCCATTCAAAGAAACCATTTGTCGGTACAAGGCAATGCTGTGATTTAAACGGTTTACGGAAAGCGGGTTTGGTTTCTATTCCTTCAACCCTTGCATTAATCGTTGAATAATTGGCTTTAAATTCTTTTGACCAACTTGGTATCAAGCCCCATTTCATTAACCTTATTTGCCTGCCTTTTTCACTCGCAACTATAACAGGACAAACCTGGCTAGGCGCTATATTGAAACTAGGCGCAAAGTCAGTATTACTAAACATAGCTTGAGCAGTAAACCGCTCTTCAATAGAATCTATATTAGCTTTCAGGGCGAATCGACCACACATATAATTATCTCCATTCGACTAAAAAGCATTTAATCAAAACTCTCCTATAATTAATCCACAAATTGGACAATAAAGGCTTGAAAGTATCAATAGCTACAGCAGCAGCAATAGAAATGTTATACAATATCTTGACAGAGGCATGTCGAGTGATATAATTTTAGTATAAAGAATTATAATAACTTCTATATTACTCTCAAAGTGATAATTACAAAAGGCTGGCAAAATAAACCTATAGGCCGCAACAGATGGCTTCCCTTCAAAGGAACACTTCAAAATGTTAGAAAACACCCTCGATCTCCCTATTTATAGCATTAAAGCGGTAGCGCATATGGCAGGTATTACCGAACCTACTCTACGCGCTTGGGAGAAGCGCTACAAAATTCTCACTCCACAGCGAACTGAGAGTGGGCATAGGCGCTATACCAAGCGAGATATTTATCGTGTTATGTGGTTGAGGAATCGCCTTGAAGAAGGAATGTCAATTAGTCAAGCCAGCACTCTTTTGCAGGCACAGCCGGAAGAAACTGTTCTAGAGGTGATGCAGTACGAAAACCGCCAAGCTCGTTCCAATTCTACGAAAACCAACGGCAGAGGAAGCCATCCAAAGAATACTCGTTTAAATGAGGTGCGTTCTATGAGCGTACTAGGCAATGAGTTGATGAATGCTTTCCTACAATTTGATGAACAGACCGCCGATAACCTTATTTCTGAAGCAGCCGGATTTTATCCACCGGAAGAAGTTTGTGTGGATTTGATTCAACCGGTACTTTACGAAATCGGTGATCGCTGGATGCGCAACGAAGTAACAGTTGCCACCGAACATTTTGCCAGCAACATCTGCCGCACTCGTCTGAATGCGATGATCAATTCGCTGCCGGTTCTGGAAACAGGACCGCTAATCCTAACAGGTTGCGCTCCTCACGAATTTCATGAAGTAGGGGTAGTAATGACAACCTTCTTTCTTCGTAGAAATGGCTGGCGGGTGCTTTATCTGGGGCAAAATGTGCCGGCGCTTGATCTCGAAAAAGATTTACGCCGTTTGAAGCCCGCTATGGTGGTCTTTTCAGCAAGTCGTTCTGAAACCGCTATTGCGCTCCATCAAGAAATATCACCAGTGATAGAAAAAGTAAAGCAATATTGGCTGCCCGGTATTATTTTTGCTTATGCTGGTCGTGCTTTCACCGAAGACCCCAATCTGCATGCGCTTTTCAAAAATGCGGTTTATTTTGGGGACGAAGGGCGACAGAGCGTTGCATTAGTAGAAAAAGTTCTGTCAAAAGATTAGCTATTTCTGAAAGCAAAACTCTGGGGTGCAGATAAAGTCTGCGCCTTTTTTATTTACGGTTGCTGCGTTTGCGTCCTGCTACTATAAACAGACCTACTATTGCCAAACTGAAAAAGGCGGGTAACAAACCCGATTTGGTTTCTTTGGGCTTGGCAATTTCCACAGTCACAGGAGTCAGAATATTCGAGTTGGTTTTCTTTATCTCCGGTTCTCGCAATTCTCCTGCTTCCACTTCTGCCTTGCGCGTAGCTACTGCCGCTATTTCAGCCCCTATCAGCAGAATACAAGCGCTTACATATACATAGAATAAGAAAATGATAACTCCGGCTATAGCTCCATATGTACGCTGATAGCTTTGTGCGCCTCCGAATCCGGTTAGGAAGAAGGTCAGCAACAATTTGCTGATCTCAAAAAGAAACGCTGCAATCACTGCACCCAATAGTATTGGTTTCCAGCGGATTCGTTTTTCTAGCGTTCGATCGGGAGCGAGTCGGTAAATAACCATGAAAATTGCTACATTGAGTAAGTAAAGTACTATGAAAATGATTGTATCCCAAAGCAAACTAAAACTATTAGTGCTAATACCGAGGATACCAATATCAAGCCCTCGAATAATCTGAATGGCAAATCCCATGCCGGTGGAGATAATAAACAGAATACCTAGCCCTATCAACATTCCAAAGCGTATCACTGCTTTCTTAAAAAAGCTCCGTCGGTCTCTTTTTACATCCCATGCAACATTTACAGCAGTCATAATCCCGTCTAACACGCCACTACCCGACCATAGAGTACCAATCACCGATACTACCGCTAGAACAGGAGCAGCTTTACTCAAGGTATCAATGAAATTATTAATGATTTCATTGATGTTTACTCCGGCTTGATCGGCTTTTGGGAAAGCTTCAATCAGGCTTTTAGTAATATCCTTACGGGTATTATCGTCCTGAATGATTAAAGTAGCGATTACAACTACGCCAATGATAAGCGGAAAAACAGAGACCAGCGCATAATAGGCGATTGCCGCCGCCCAGCCTGTGCCCTGATCTTCTAGAAATTTGGTCAAACCTCGTTTCAGGGTCGAGAAAATCCCTTTCATAGCCCTTAGATATCCTCGTCAAAATTATATTGCAATTTTTTCAAATCAATGGGAATACCGGCAATACAAAAAAAAGCTTCATCTGCGAGGTTAGCAGCAACCTGATTTAAGCGTCCCAACGCATCTCGATAGGCGCGTCCCAGTGGGTAAGGCGGTACTAAACCCATTCCCACTTCGTTAGAAACCATTACTAGTCCGCAATTCTGCTCACGTAACCAAGCCACTAGTGATTCGAGTTCCTGAGCCATTGCGCGTTCCTCGGCAAAATAATCTGGGGAAGTAACCTCAACAGGAGTAGTAGGCGTAGTAGATTCGAGCGCAAGGTCGTCTTCAGGCGGTATTTGGGAGACATATCCCGCAGCATCCTTATCCAGTGGTGTTATGCTCATCAGGCGGTTGGTAGTCCAAAGCGTGAGACAATCGAGCAGCACCAATTTCTCACCCTTGTATCCTTGACGAACTGTTTCAGCCAAATTCAGAGGGGCTTCTAATGTGCGCCATGTATCGGGACGACTGGCACGATGTCGCTCTACGCGCTCTTGCATTTCGGCATCATAAGGTTCAAGCGTTGCTACGTATAACACCGCGAGGTTGCTCGCACGGGAACTTGCCAGTTTCTCGGCAAAGGTACTTTTGCCGCTGCGTGCGCCACCCAAAACAAGGCTTATTAGGCGCTCTTTCGATGGTTTTGACATTATCGCTACTATTCAAAAACCTTTCCAGAAAACAAGAAATTCCTATTTACCTTCACTTAAATCCATAGAGTCAATATGGGATGTATCGTTAAACAGCGACAGGATTGAAGCATTATCGTAAAGGTGGACGATGCTCAACGAACAACTATCTACCCGCCATTGCCAGATACGGTTTAAATCCATCCCCATATAATGGCAAAGAAGTGTGCCGATTACTCCCCCGTGTGCCACTACCAAAACCACTTCATCTTCGCCCGGATGTTTATTGGTAATATAATCAATTGCTTGGCTAACCCGCTCAAGCACAGTCTTCAGGTTTTCACCACCGGGCGGGCTATAATTGTACCGATCACTTTGCCAGAGCTTAGTTTCTTCGGGGAATTGCTCCAGCATTTGATTATAATTTAACCCCTCTGCTCTGCCACCGGAAGCTTCACGCAGACCGGGCAATATTTCCGCTTCCAGTTTGGGAGAATGCCCTTCCAGCCCAATTTGGGCAGTGGTACGCGCTCTGCTCAAATCGCTACAAAAGGCAGCAGTGAGTTTTAAATGAGAGAGGCGTTTTTGTAAAGCTCTGGCTTGACGTAAACCCATTTCATTAAGTGGGATGTCGGTGTGTCCTTGATAACGACGTTGCGCGTTATAATCGGTTTGACCGTGCCTTACCAGAATCAGCTTCGGCATTTTCTTATCACCTGTAAAGGATAAAAGGTTTTGAGAAGTATTTGGTTATAGAAACCACATGGATTTTATCACACCCGCCGCCGCCCCGATAATAAGCCAGGCGAGCGTCTCGCTGGATTCGGTTATAGCCCCATAACTATCGCCCGTTAAACCGGCAGGCAGTTTGCTCATTACATACTTACCAAAAAGGTAAGCAAAAACGAAGTTAGTTAATACTAGCACCACTCCAAATAGCCGCAATGTTAATAGCGAAAATACCAACACTCCTAGTCCAGCCAGTGCCATTTCTAGTTTTCCGGTGTGCTGCTTGAACAGAATACCCAATCCGCTATCCCGTCCATATGGAAATATAACCACCGCTGTGACTAGCGCCCACCGCCCTAATACCGGAGCAAGTAATAGTGCCGGGGTCATCAGGTCGGGGGGAATGTTGAGAAGCGCGACATATTTAAGGGTTAATAAAACCCAGCCACCTGCAACCGCGAAGCTTCCAACATGACTGTCTCGCATAATTTCAAGCCGCCGCTCCGGGGTGCGGTAACCGAACATACCATCGCATGAATCTAGAAAACCGTCAAAATGAAGCGCACCGGTAAAGGCAAGCAGCGAAGCTACAAGTAAGGTCGCCACGATATTTGCAGGCATAAAAAAGTTAAGCAGCCAGTTCAAACTGGCTAACATTACTCCTAGCCACAACCCTACAATTGGGAAATAACGAACTGCCCTGCCTACATCTTCTGAGCTTGCCTGTCGTCGTAGGGGTACAGGCAGAGTCGTGAGGAATTGAACTGCTACCAGAAAGCTAAGCACTATTTGCAATTCTAACCGTCATTCATATTAAGCCAGATATTAATCGCTTCATTATACGCCCATTGTCTAAAATATCAAATTGTGGCATAATCCCAACAGATTGGGTTTTCAGTATATTGCTTATATTTGTGCCTGTGCTTCCACAACTTCGCTTAGGATTTCAATATAGTATAGGAGATACAGGCTTGGGTTATTTAAACCGCTCTGAAAATAGAATTGGTTTGCAAAGCAATCTATTCGAGCCACTAGTAGATAAAATATCCGAACCGCCGCTATTGCTCGAGCCTGCGAAAGCAAAAAATCGGGTAATAGAACCGCATCCCCTGACAGTTAGCGATATCTGGTTATATTTGGGGATTGTGCTGCTGGCATTGGTGGGCTTGCTATTTTTCGGTAGCCTTCTAAATAGCGAACTTTTGCTCCTATTGGCAGTTGTAGTAGCCTCATCCACCTTTGGCGCTGCCTTAGTGTTGGTAATCAGCGCTAGAACCGTAAATATGCGGGCTGCTAAGCATCGCGAGGCTATTCAAAATGAGGTTGTCCAATATATAGAAGAACACCTTGCTCTCACCAGTGGCTTAGAAGGTATGAGTGACGGCTTGTTGCTGGCGGAACTCGATGGCACCATAATTCACTCGAATAAACGCACCGACGAATTGCTTAAGTGGTGCGGTATTTATAATCCTGAGCAGAAATTAAAAACGGTTGAGGAGTGGCTTGCTAAAATCAGACCGTTTGTTGCTAACCGGGAAAGTTTCAGGATGGGTATGGTGGCTGCTCGGCAATATAGTTCTCAAGGACAAGTGCCCAGTTTTGAATTTAGCCTTGAACGACCGCTTGCCGCTATAAAATCGGAAATCATTCAGCACTTGCGCCCTGCTCCTTTCATTCAGTCTTCCGGTGAACTTGGTGTCGATCCTTCTGCTGGACTTGCCAACCGTCCGGTACGTGAAATCCGAATGACCCTTTTTCCGATTGACGATGCTCGTGGTAGGCAGATCGGAACGGGTTTTCTGCTACGCGATGTTACTCGTGACCGCGAATTAGATCGCTTAAAAGACCAATTTGTATCAATGGTTTCCCACGAACTCCGCAATCCTATCGCGGTTATATTGAATATGACCGAAATACTAAATGAACCCTCTTTACCTCCTGAAGAAAGTCCTCAGTGGATAGCGCAAATTAATCAGGAAGCTTTACGCTTGAGAGCTTTGCTCAATGATATGCTCGAATTAACCCGACTTGAGGAAGGCAACCTTGAAATAAAAGTAGCCGAAATCGACTTGAATATCACTATTACGCAGGTTTTAGAAAATTTGAAGCTGCAACAAAAATCTCCTCACCAGATTGAAGTGGCTATTAAGGCTGAACATCCCTATGCGCTGGCAGATTACGGCAAACTCAATCAGATTTTAATGAATCTTATTGGTAATGCGATAAAATACTCGCCTAAGGGTGGCAAGATTAATATTATCGTTCAAAATGCAGTTCCACCTACGGACGAGGCTGACAATGCTTCCGCGATGCGCCCAATGGTTGAAGTACGTATTACCGATGAGGGTATGGGTATTCCTGAGAAAGAGCAAGCGAAAATATTCAATCGGTTTTTCAGAAGTAGCGCCAGCAAACGTAGTGGGATTAGCGGAACCGGACTGGGTTTGTCTATTACCCAACGTCTAGTTAAGTTAATGGGTGGTAATATAGGTTTTAGCTCGGTAGAAGGCAAGGGTACTACCTTCTATTTTACCCTGCCTACTTCCCACAAGGAATAAAAGTGTAGCCGGGTTTTATAATCCGGCTACACTTCCTCACTTCGCAGTGCTTATCTTCCCATGTAGCCTATTGACTAAAGACCATACTATTGTTATTTGAAAACTAGCTGATAGGTGCTTTAGTCTTTAAAAAACTAACTGCACCTAACTATAATTTGTTTAACAGATTTGCTTGACTAATAATGAAATTTCTTAGGTTGACAAGCATTTGAGGGTAGGCTATCATGTGGCTAATCCGGTCGCGAAGAAGCCAGCGGTTCTGTTGGCTTTTTTCACAAACCAGTTGATCAGGTTAAATAATTTAGAGAGGTCTTTCTTTTTAATTTCGCCCCGACTCCTCCGCTAGTGGGTTTTATTATTCCCTATCTTGCAAATGGCGCAGGCGAAATAGGTTTTCTGAGGAAGGACTTCTATATGGAGGCGCTGCCAGATGTCTTCATCTGAGGCATTCAATTTTGGTCGCAAGATCAAAGAACTAAAAAAACAACACAAAAAAGGTTACGTAGATCTAACCGCCGACTTGAAAATCAGTCGTGATCGCATTATTCAACTGGAAGAAGGCGAACGCGAACCTACCGATGTTGAGCGCCAAAAATTCGCCGCCTACTATAACCTTCCCCTTGATGAGTTTACGCCGCAAAACCCACCGCAACCGGCTCCGAGTCAGGCTGCGCCACGGCTAAATAATAACCCTGCTCCACGCCCTACCCAAGCTGCTCCCGGCAATTTTAGCCCACGCCCGGCAATTTCTAATCCTCCGGCATCTCGTCCTGCCCCTCCCGCGCCTCGTCCTACTAACAAGGCAGAAGGGAAAAATAGCAGTGATGCTAAGGAAGGCGGCGAGCAGTCTAAGCCGGTAATGAAATATACCGCTGAGCAATTGGGTGACATTGAGTCTGCTTATTTGCGCAAGCAGCGTGATTTAAAAGTGCCGTTAACCTTCACCTTTTTGAACGGCAAAGAGTTTACCGGCGTGGTGGTAGATTTTACTCCTTTTACCGTCCATATCATTGATCAGGAAACCAAGCAGGAAATCATTTTGCGCAAGCTGGCAATGGCTTTCTACCGCAAGGCAGACGCTTTTGCTGAGGCTAACGAAGGTAAGGGAGGCGAATAATTATGAGCCTCGGTTCGTATATAATTTATCTTCGCGCTCTGAAGGATGGCATTACCCCTCGTGAGGTAGCGTCGGAAGTAGGTTTGCCTGAGCATTATATCCATGCTATTGAGTTGGAGAAACATGCTGGAGATGTACATTCTCGTGGTTCTTTAGCTGAATATTTTGGTATTCCGGTTGATGAGTTTAGCGATTATGCACGCAGCACTAGTTCCCGCTTGCAAGAGACGCTAAAGCACGAACGCCGCCCACAAATGGGTTTCCTGCTTATGAACGGTGAAACTTTATTAGGGACTGTTGATGGCGCAGATAATAGCATAATTAAAATTGTTGAGTTGAATAGCGGTATTAAAACTATCCTGCAACGTCACGCTATCAAAAAATGGTGGTCACTTAAACCCTCCGCACCTCGTAGACCTGTTGGAGGTGGCGGTGGTGGAAGACGACCGTTTAATGGCGGCGGAGGCGGAGGTAGACCCCCTAGACCCGGTGGTGGCAGACCAACCGGTCCTAACACTGGATCAGGCCCACGCCCAGGTCCCAGACCCGGTGGCGGGAATGAAGGTGGCTATCGTCCGAGACCACCCGGTGGTGGTAGTGGCGGTGGCGGGAATGAAGGTGGTTACCGTCCGAGACCGCCCGGTGGTGGTAGTGGCAGTGGCGGGAATGAGGGTGGTTACCGTCCGAGACCGCCCGGTGGCGGCAATAGCGATAGTGGGAATGAGGGCAATTATCGACCCCGACCCCCGTTCAGACCAAGACCGGAGAATGAAGAGTAATAGAAGCTTCAAAATATAGTTAGGAGGATAAAATGAATAAACGCAAGAAGGTAGCTATTCAAAAGCACCGAGCTAAAAGCAAGAAGTTACGCGATCGTCGCAAGACCGAGCGAGAAGCCGGAAAAAAATAAGAGCTAAACTAAAAAAGCCAGGTCTAGAACCTGGCTTTTTGTTTCCTATTTACTTGTTACTTCCTACGAAAAAAGGGTCGTCTGTCCACGCAATCTCTTCGGGAGGCTTTTCCGAAAACTCCATTTTGAGAATGCCATCTTCATAATAAAAATTAACCAAATCGCTGTGTACTAAAACCCTCGGTAGGGAAACTGCTCTTTGTAGTCGTCCTGCGGTTACATTTACATCCGTACCGTTATGTGCGATGTATAATTCGTCCTGCTCATCGATGAAAGGTAAGCGCACACAAAGTCTTCGATGCGTTTCTTTAGGCGCACGCGGATTTGCAGTCATTTCTTCCAGCCATATGAGCGGATGGTCGTATAACTTTTGTATTGGGTCAGACGTTCCAAAAAGTTTGTCTGCAACCGGTATAAGCTTATTAACCCCTATCGGCTCTTCATCTTCCAATATAGAACCAAAGATGGGCATGGGGTTAAAACTCTCTTCGATTTCTTTGATATACTTTGCCTGCAACTCCACCCAATAATCAAAATAGGCGCCAAGCTGTTTCTCTCTGGGTAGAATCTTGTTGATTATAACCGAGTCCATCTTGATGCCATAAAGGCTTAAAAAGGTGTAGGCGCGTTTAGTTTCCATCACCGGGAGTTTTTCAGGATTCAATACCAAACGAACTGAAACATCATCGGCTACGATGAAGGCGCTTAGCTCATTCATCATCTCCATCAAGTTGTTTACTTCTTTGAAAAACTCATCATTAGGGGTTTGTTGGCGGAAAGGGCGCACGAAACTACTAAAGCCACGGTAAACCTTGAAGAAGTTTTTACCGCTTGTGCCTCCAATGATCATTTCGGGATAAGCCAATAAACGCAAAGTATTGCCGGTGGGAGCAGTATCAACAATTATACAATCCCACTTGTTGCTCTTATATTCTATAAGCAAACGGTTCAGTGCAAGAATCTCGTCCATACCGGGTTGGTTGCTGAGTTCGGCGGCAACACTACTATCCACGCCACGCCCTTCATAGGCGTTTGCCATAAATTTCTGAAACCCGCCCATGCTTTTCCGCATCTCGTAGACTGTATCTACTTCCAGACCAAATAAGTTAGGCGCTAGTTCGGTTACTTCATCTCGGCTAATCGCTTTTCCAATAACATCAGATAGAGAGTGTGCCGGGTCGCTGGACATAATCAGCACCTTTTTCCCGCGGCTGGCAATCAGACTGGCACTTGCGGCACTAATGGTGGTTTTGCCCGTCCCACCTTTGCCGCTATAAATTATGACTCTGGTACCCATCTTTTCAAAACCTCTCCTCGCAGTTAATTAGAAAAGTGTACGTGCAGTATTCCATCCTTGAACCGTGCTGATTTAGCGTTGCGAGCGGCTAACGCATGTGGTAGCAATAAATCCCGTTTGAAATTACCAATTTCAACGAAGAGTTCGTCACCCTTCTTAACCATATTCACTTTGTCCACTTCAAGGTTAGGAAGAGCAAGCTGTAATATATATTCGCCGTCAATCTTGACGATTTCTTGCGCTTTGCCACGGTAGAACGACTCCGTAGGGTCGCGATCACCGTATATTTCCATTCCCAAGTCACCTAGCGCTTTGATCCCGGTAACCTCATGTCCCTTCATGGGTACTTCCAGAATGGGGAGTGGCGCAAAACTGCTATAAATCAAATCCCGATATTCCTTTTGCCTTCCGCATATTCCTGCGAAAAACGCATCAGAGCTATTTTCAGGTAAAATCCGGTTCGAGATAATTGCATCTACCGGATAGTTAAAAAGGCTCAAATAGGTAGCAGCACGTTGCCCTTCTTTAACCACCATCTTTTCGGGATTAACTACTATCCGGTAAGAGGCTTGTTTAGGGCTGGTAAGTGTAGTGCGCAGCAAATCAACCTGTTGGGTTATATCGGGTATTGCGTCGAAAACATTGTTGCGCGGCATTAACGGTTTGATTATAGCCCCTGCTAATTTCATGGTGCTATTATGCCAAGTTGCAACCCTATCAGAGTACCAAGTAAACATATCGGGCATACTTAAAAGCCGGACAGTTTCACCGGTAGGGGCAGCATCAATAAAGATGACATCATAATCACCACTCCGGCTATGCCGTAGAATTTGAAGCAAACTGATCAATTCATCCATACCGGGCAGAAGCGCCAATTCTTCAGCAATAACATCATCAGCGCCTTTTTTCTTAAGCATGGTAGCAAAATAGCTTTCCAGCTTGCCCCAATTCGAGCGTACTTCATCCAGAACGTTTATCTCTTGTGCCCAAAGGTTATCTGCTACTTTATCTGGAACCGATTTAAGGTTAAGATCAAAGGCATCAGCTAAACTGTGTGCTGTATCCGTGCTTACAACTAATGTACGGTAGCCCATTTGGGCGGCGCGTACAGCGGTAGCTGCTGAAATGGTGGTTTTTCCGACCCCACCTTTACCTACATATAAAATGACTCGCATAGTGACATCTCCCTGGATACTAAAACACAGTACCCTCTAGGGGTAAAAAATATGAATAGCAAAAGAAAATTAGAACTGGCAAAAGCCGGTAAGGGTTGATTACCAATAGCTTATAGGTAAACAGATAGTCAGTCTGTAGCGTGAACTACGATTCTAGGGAAGGGATAGCCTTACAAGGCTTAATTTAATCATGCAGTTGGCAATCTATTAAGCCCCAGTTTGGTAGTCCCAACTACATAAAACCCCTAATTTTCATTGCTATACTAAGCCTATCTGCAACCGAATACCTCTTCGAGTGAAGTTGAAGTAAGATTTGCATCTCAAATACTGGATAAACGGTCTAGGGGAATAGATTATATGTATGTAAAATGGGTAATTAGACGTCACAAGAACGAAGACCTTGCTAAAATTACCTTTTACGATGCTTACCTCGTTCAAAGCTATAAAAACGGCGCCGGTGAGCCTCGCCAGCGTACTATTGCGTATCTGGGCAATCTGCGCTTGATAAATGGTTCTTTTCCGGTAATTGAACGCGCTCTTTTCTACACACGGATGGAAGAGTATTTGCGTCATGAAGTTCCGCCGGAACTTTTCACCGAAGAAGAACGCATAAAGCTTTATACCGGGCTTGCCGAGGTAGCTCCGGCTCCTACTGAAGAGGAAATTCAGCAAGGTTCCGAAATACATGCGGTTTGGCATGCTAACTATTTCCAAGCACATTCGCTCAGTCCTTCGAGTCCCGGTGCGCCTTTTTCCTTTTTCGAAGAAGACCAAGAAGAACATGAAGTATCCCAGTTTGACTTGCCAGTTGATCGGGGTACTATGCTTGGAAAGCTTGGTTCCAAACTAGACATGCCGAACAAGTAAAAGGGTTTTATTTTAAATTCCAGGTGAGGTACCGAGGTGTAGCTTTTGTAGTTGCCACTACATACTACACCTCTTTTCATTAGTAAGATTTTTATAGAAGCCTGAATTTTTTTCACATCAAACCCAAAAAGGTAAAAGATGAGTACCTACACACCTGAACAGTACGCACGAAGAGCTAACAGTGTTTGGACAAAAGTACAAATCTGGGGTGCGCCCTTTCAATTTCTGGTTTTCCTCATAAGCCTCGGATTTGTAATCGGCACTTTCTTCTCCGATAGCCTGTTCGACATTACCAATGCTACTATTATATTCAAAATCCTTTTTCTCTATTTCATGTGCATTACCGGAATGTTTTGGGAGAAAGATGTTTTCGATCATTGGTATTTTGCCCCCCAATTTTTCTGGGAAGATTTTATTACTACCATTGTAATGGTTGCACACTCAATCTATTTGGTAGCTTTGTTATTTGGGGTCAGGGATCATAAAACCCTGTTGCTGCTGGTAGTAATAGCTTATGTAAGCTATCTGCTAAATGCTGCACAATACGTTTTGAAATGGCTTGTAAATCGTCAGCATCACAAGAAACGCGGCACTATGGCTACTTTGGAAACGGTTGATAAACCGGCAGTCTAGCGTCAAAAAGCCGAGCAATCCGTTTAAAATTGAAATTTTTTACATCCCAACCCTTTCTGCACAAGCTAGAAGGGGTTGACCCTTTATTTAAAAATAATCAATGTTCGGGGGAAGTGATCTGCACCTTTAGCGATATATTTTAGGAGTTGGGAAATATGGTAATAGCGAAAAGAAATAAATTTCTGGTTGGGCTGGTTTTCTTCCTAGTTCTGATGTTTCAGGTGGCTTCCGGTTTCTCCGCCGGAATTATAAGTAGTATCCTTGACCCGGTTATGATAAACGAACTGGGCGTACCTGCTATTCTTGTTGGTGTTTTGCTAGGTAGCCACTATTTCATTGAACCTATCAGAAGTTATATCGGCTCTTTGTCAGACCGCTATTCCATTTTCAAAATGCACCGCGCGCCCTTCATAGCGATTGGCGGCATAACTCTAGCCGGCTCATATCCGCTTATCTTGCTGGTGGTGCAGCAATTGCGCGACCCGAACTTCCATCGTATTACCGGAGAAGTAGCCAATACCGGCAATTATCAAAGTAACTTTTTCTGGGTTATTGTAGCCATTCTGGTATTCTTGATAAACGGCACCGGCATTTCCATAATGGGTACTGCTGCGCTGGCAGTTTTGGTGGATACCACCTCCGAACGGGTGCGCGGTTTTCTGGCTTCTATCGGCTGGACTTTGCTAATTGCCGGAATAATTATCAGTTCCATTGTAGGACGGGTTATTCTGCCGGAGAACGAAGGACGCAGCTTTGATTACAACTCGCTGTATCCTATTTTCCTTTTCCTTTTCCCGGCAATATTACTGGTACTAGTATTTCTGTCGGTTATTGGAACTTCTATGATAGAGCCACGTCGTGAGGGTGCAATTGACCACAAACGTACCCATGTCAATTTCAGGCAGGCATTTAAGGTAGTTACCAGTATCAGGCAAGCGCGGGTCTTTTTGAGCTTCCTATTTGTTTATTGCGCTTTTACCTTTATGCGTGATATCCTCGCGCCTGCTTATGCCGGTAATGTGTATCGTATGACCGTCGCCGAACGGAGCGCAATTCAGGCAACTCTCAATGGGCCGATTTTGGTGGCTATGATCGGAGCCGGGGTAGTAACCCTGTGGATAAACAAACGCTATTCAATTTATGGCGGTTTGGGGGTAGCAGTTATTGGAATGCTTCTCCAAGCTGTTTCTGGTTTCATCTTCAAAGTAGATCAGGCGGCAATTCAAGCTTATGATGCTGCCAACAATGCTCATGCCAGCGGTTTGATCAGTGAAGATGCTTACGCAGCGGCTCGCAAAGCTTGGGATGCCGCAATTGCAGGCGATAAATCAATATTTACCATTGGGCTGATAATTATGGGATTGGGTTTAGGCACAAGTGTTCCCGGTCTAATCGGTACAATGATGGATATTACTGATAAGGCGAACGCGGCTTTGTACATCGGGGTTTGGGGTATTGCTCAGGCGTTTGGAACCGGACTGGCTAATTTGGGCGCAGGGGCGTTGCGAGATTTCGCCTTCAATGCTTTCCCCAATAACTTGAGCGTAGGCTATGGCTTTGTATTTCTCACTCAGGCAATTGGTACGGCTCTGGCGCTTGCCTTGTTTACTAGAGTAAGTGTTCCGCAGTTCCAGAAAGAGATTGCTGAAATTACTGCCGCAATTCATCCAGAAGAGGCTATTGCTGTAGCTTCAGGGACTAATGCCGGTGGTGTTGCTTAAGATAATTCAGAATTCTTACCCGCTCCACTTACGGGGCGGGTTTCTTTTTTATAAAGAAAGCGGATTGAATAATGAAGCTACTATTGATCGGTGGTCCTCGTTTTTTGGGATATCCTTTGATAGAAGCAGCTCTCAAAGCCGGGCATAACGTTACCACCTTTAACCGGGGGCGCACTAATCCTGACCAGTTTCCCCAAGTCGAAAAGCTATTAGGTGATCGCGAACAAGATTTAAGCGCACTAACAGGGCGTAGCTTTGATATAGTAATTGATACCTGTGGCTATTTGCCGGGCGCGGTTCGCCAAACAGCAAGTTTGCTTGCAGGTTCCGCTCGACTCTATGTATTTATCTCTACCATTTCGGTTTATGCCGATCAAGGTAAAACTGGCTTGGTTGAGGAAGACGAACTGGCTACAATTTCTGAGGAGGAAGTAGAAAAAACCTCCTCCCCGCGTGAGATTTCGCCGGAGAATTACGGTCCACTAAAAGCCCTTTGCGAAAAAGAGGTACAGGCGCAGTTTTCGGACGGCGCGTTGATAATTCGACCGGGCTTGATTGTTGGTCCCTACGACCCCTCCGATCGCTTCACCTATTGGGTACATCGGCTGCCGCAAGGTGGAGAAGTGCTTGCTCCCGGTTCACCTGCGCGTCCAGTTCAGTTTATTGATGTGCGCGATTTAGCCGAGGGTACGCTGCGTCTGGCGGAGAAGCTTGAAACAGGGGTCTTTAACTTTACCGGACCAGATTATACCCTGACAATGGGTGTGTTCCTCGAAGAATCTAATCGAGTTTGTGGCGGTAACGCTCACTTAACTTGGGTGGACGATCAATTTATATTGGATGAGAAAATAATGCCATGGTTGGGTTTACCGCTTTGGATTCCCGCCTCTGATCCAATGTCCAGAGCTTTGGGCGCAACAAATATCACCAAAGCGCTTTCAAAAGGCTTGACCATCCGCCCGTTGGCGGAAACTGTTCGAGCTACCTTTGAGTGGGATAGGGTGCGCCCGTCGGAAGTGCTGCGCTACGCCGGAATCTCTTTGGATAAAGAACGAGAAGTTCTTGAAGCTTGGAACAAAAAATGAAAAAGAACAGGTGTGCATCCTGTTATCGAGTAAAGACGCAATTACTCAAAGCCATTTCTTTCTTTTGAAATAAAATACAAGCCCTACGGTGATGCCCACCATTAAAGATAACGCGCCATAGTAGCCGAAACTCCATTTGAGTTCGGGTATATTCTCAAAATTCATCCCATATATCCCGCTTATCAGGGCATCGGTCATAAGGATAATGGAAAAAGCAGTAAGAGTACGCATCACGCTATTGAGATCGTTTGACGCAACCGATAGATTTGCTTCCATAGTGCTACCAATCTGGTCGCGGTATAGGTCAAGGGTATCGGTGACCCGCGTTAGGTGGTCATAAACATCCCGGAAGTAAAACAGGGCATCGTCGCCAAAAATCCGGTTATCGCGATTGGTCAGCACATTGAGAATATCACGTTCAGGCGCTATTATCCGGCGCATTTGCAAAAACAACTTTTTAAGCTCTAACAGTTTGCCGGTTACTTTGGTGTGCATGCCATTGCCTTGAAAAATATCATCCTCTAACTCTTCGGCATAATCCACCATTTTATCCATAATCGGAAAATAGTTATCTACCAACGTATCAAGCATGGCATAGACAACTGGTCCTATCATTTTGACTGTCTGCACATTGTTACGTTTCCAGCGCGCCTCTGCTTCTGCCAATTCAGGAATTGGCTCATAATGTATAGTTACCAAATAATTTGCCCCGATAAAAAAGGCTAATTCATGGAAAACTAGTTCCTTAAATTCATCCTTCAAACTGATAGAGTAAAAGATTCCCAGAAAATAGTTTTCGTATTCTTCAATCTTGGGGCGTTGGAGACGATGAGTGACATCTTCCATGGCTAAATGGTGGAAGTTGAATTCCTTTGCCACCATATTTAACTCTTCCTCCGAGGGGGAAGAGAGGTCGAGCCAGAAAAAATTAGCAGAGTCGCTCAACAAGTCGCTAATCTTATCCAAATCTTGAAAATTGCGGGAGTTATGAGTCTGCGTATCCGCTACTAAGGCTTTTATCACACGCTTTACTCCATTAGATTGAGGGTAAAGTTATTAGAAACCGCTGAAAAAGGGGGGAATACCCATTTTTGATTATACCTTGCTATGAAGGCAATATGTTTACATTGAAGAGTCCAAAAACAGTCACGGTCAGGAGTATAATTGAAAGAATTCCCACGCCTACAGCGGTTGTCCACGCTATTATGTTGTAAATTTTACCATTGATATATTTACCCATTAAGGATTTTTTGTTGATGAGCAACAAAATAGCTACCAGTATTAAGGGTAAAATCATACCGTTGACAATCTGGATTATGAGCAATATCGCTACGGTATAATTCAAAACTCCGGGGATAATAGTGACACCCACCCCGGCGACTATCAGGAAGGTAAAAATACTCCAAAAGACGGGCGCTTCCTTCCATTTGAAGGAAATGCCGTTCTCGAAACCGAATGCTTCACAAATCGAATAAGAAGTAGCCAGCGGTAACACGCCACTGGCAAGTAGCGATGCGCCCAATAAACCTAACGCGAACACCTGCGTAGCATAGCTACCCAAAAGCGGCTCAAGCGCTTTGGCTGCATCACTGGCGGTATTTATTTCCACGCCCTGATGCTCACCGTTTATAATCGGGCTGCTCATAAAAATAGTGGCGCCGCAAGCAATTATAATAAAGGCGGAGATTGTATTTGAGAAGATAGACCCTAGATAAACTTCCAATCTCTGGTAGCCATAATCTCGCATCGTCACCCCTTTTTCCACCACCGCGCTTTGCAAAAACAATTGCATATAGGGGGTAATGGTTGTACCTATTGCCGCCATAATGGTCTGAATATAAGCGCTATCACTTTTTATGGTTGGGGTAAGGGCGTGGGTAGCAACTTCGCCCCAATTAGGATGCCCTACAATTGCGGCGAATACATAAGCAAAAAAGGCAAAGGTCATAAACAGGAAGATTTTTTCGGCTCTACCATAAGAACCGCGTGCAATGAAGAACCACAGCGTTAACCCGGCAACCGGCGCGCTAATCCACGCAGGCACACCGAAGATGCCCATCGCGGCGGCGATACCGATAAAGTCTGAAATTGTTGTTCCGGCATTGGCAATCAGGAGCGCCAACATGAGGAAAGTAGTCCAGCGAATGCTGAAGTTTTCGCGAATCAGCGCACTTAAGCCCTTACCGGTTGCTGCCCCCAAGCGGGCGCACATTTCTTGCACTACTGCCAGTGAGAAGGTAATGACAATCATCACCCATAAGAGGTTGTAACCGTATTGCGCCCCCATTTGGCTATAGGTAGCAATTCCTCCGGCATCATTCCCGGCGTTTGCCGCAATTAATCCCGGACCGAGCATACCAAGAAAAAAGAAAAACCGCCCTTTTCTTACCGGACGCGGCTCATTCTTCTCGGGTGTTTCATTGGGGGTTGTAATTACATTCCCTACCTTGTCCTGATTTTCTTTTGCCACGAAACCCTTCTTTTATTTTTTGACGAAACTTACCATACCCCGATGGTTCTTAAAAATATTCGGCAGTCGTCGTCGCAAATCTTCAGGTAAGATTAGATCAAGCGCATCATCAAACGTGATAATACCTTTGATTTCGCCTTCCTCATTAAGCACTGGTAAGGCACGAAAGCCGTAATCTGCTAACACTGCCGCTGCATCCTCTGCTTTTGAATCGGTTTTCATGCTTATATAATTACGTACAATCAATTCGGAAAGTAAGGTAGTGCGCGGTTGGCAGAAAACAACATCCCGAAGCGCTGCTACACCCACCAGTTTTTCACTATCCGGTTCAACCACATAAATATAATCTACAAATTCGGGTTGGGTTTCAAGTTCACGAATGGTTTGGAGCGCTTCGGAAGCACCAAGATTATCAGGTAACATCAGGAAATCGTTGGTCATGATACCACCGGCGGCATCCTCATCATAAGCCAACAGTTCCCGCACTTCTTCTGATTCTTCTTCTTCCATCAATTCCAATAATGCCTGTGCTTTATTTTCGTCCAAATCGGCAATAACATCCGCAGCATCGTCCGGCTGCATCTCTTCCAGAATATCAGCGGCGCGGTCTTCGCTCAAACCTTCCAGAATATCGGCAGCATAATCCGGGTTCATCTCTTCAAGCGCATCGGCGGCAGTTTCATCATCAAGGGCGTTCACAATTTCTGCGCCCTGCACGTAGGAAAGCTCGTCCAGCAACCGCGCTATATCCACCGGATGCATTTTTGCCAAGCGCGCATGAGAAACATTGAGACGCACGCTTGGCGCGCTGCTCGCAAAATACTCTACATCTGCCCAGTCGAGCAGGTTTTCATTTCGGCTCAAGCGACTTACTCTGGGGGTTCCGCCAAACGGTAAAATGCGCCGTACCAACGCTTGAAAAGAAATATCTACTCCTACCAAACGGGGCGTTAATTCGTTGGGAGCATTGCCCAATGCCAAATCATTTACCCGAATGACCCTCCGCCCCTCAACATCTACTAACTGTTTATCCAGTACATCCTTGTACAGTAGAATTTCGCCATCTCGGCGTTCAAATCGCTCAAGGCTCACCTTCGCATCATGCAGTCTGATTTTACCTTGCTCAAATTCTTGCACCTGTGAAGCCGGAATCCAGAATTCTCGGCTATTGGAGTGCGCCAATATTCCGGCGAGAGGTGGGTATTTCTCTTCGCTTTTACCAACGATTGGATTTATACGCACAATCAAATCTTTAAGGCTGGCAATCTTCTCTCCATTTCTGTCAAGTATAGATTTGCCAACCAGCAAACTGAAGAACATTAAATTCATCTGGATTTCCTCGAGCTTATGTGCTGAGAATGAGATTTGAGTAGTTTCACTGGATAGTAGGCTGGTTAATTATATTATAAGCGTTTGCTTGCCCGGCTGACAAGTTACATAAACAAGTGTTCAGAAATATCCCTATCGCTAAATAGTGGCATAGTACTTTTTAGCTAATCTGCATTGTTTTTGTTCTTACAGCCTATTTTATAGTGAAACCCGGCTTTTTCAGGTATGTTATAATAACAATTAACTACTAAGTAGGCTGCATTTATTGTGAGCCTATCTAATAATTGAAAATTAGCTTTGTGATATACTCGACATCGTGATCTTTAAAGCTCCTGTACAAATGAACCAAGAGGGATTGTAGTATGAGGCTGAGCTTGCATTTCACAAGCTGCTTCAAACTGCATGAATTACCAGAGATTGTCATTTGTGGCAACCTTTAGAGGAGAGTTTATTTAATGGTTAGAACCGAATCGCCTCGTTTGAGCCGCCGAACTCTTTTAATCGGCGGTATAGCCTTTTTGCTAATAGCCTTCCTCGGTTTTCTCACTTTTTTTAGCACATCAAACCAGACCCATGCTGCCGTAACTTGGACTCCTCAGCCACAAGTCCCTACCAATGGGCTTATGGCAACGCTGGATTTTCCACAGACTCTTATTAATCCTGTAACCGGGCATACTGTAGTATTGGGCTTTTTCAGTTCTGATAATCCTAACAGTAACCCCATAAGTTTTAGTGCAACGGGTGGGGTTTTCTTTTTTTCCAGCCATGATAACTATAGCAGTTATGTCGAAGTAAACTCATGGCCTAATGGTGGAGTTAGTTACCCTAACTTTAGCGGGGCTTTTGATCGCCGTGGCGACCTTCACATTGTCTATAGCAGATCAAACAGGCTGTACTATGTTAAATATAATTGGAACGGCTCTAGTTATGTAGAGGCTCCTTCCTCACGCATACAAATAATGAACAATGTATGTGGTGCCTTAATTTGCGAATATGTATCACTTACCACCAGTTTATATCCGAATGCTCCTGATAAGCTATATCTAGCTTATAGCGCCAAAACCGGAAAAAATTATGGTGATACTTGGCGGATAGATGTAACCGAGACCAGCGCTCTTAGCCCAAACTGGGGTAATGACCCCATCAATAATGGCAATTCCGGCGTTGGGGTTTCACCAACCGATACTACCTTCTTCAGATATCCTAATATGGTGGCTGATAAGGACGGTAACCTGTTTTTAGCATACCGTTGCGGAGAAGATTATTCGGTTACCAGCACTGGCACTAAGTTCCCTTGTCACAAAACAATCGCGCGGATAGGTGGAGCATGGGGACCAATTTATTCTTATAACCTCGAAAGTTTATCCCCTTGGCCCGGTATTGGGGTGGATAACAAGGGCAACGCCTTTGTTTTTGCCGGGAAAACCTGTGTCAGCATGATTAAATATGACAAAACAACCGGCTGGAGTGGTTCTGCCGGGAATACTGTTAACCCCATCAATAATCCGACTAGAAGCTGCGTAACTGGCACGCTTAATGTTGTTAACCCCAATAACTACGATAATCTCATAAAATATTATTCGGCAGTGAGTACGGGCGACGGCTCAGTCTATGTTGCTTTCCAGGTAAACGTTCGCGGGGTTTTTTACCTGTATACCAGCGATAGTGGCGTTACCTTTGGTCCCGGCGATGTTAACAGCAGTGTTGCCGATTCCAGTACCAATATTGATAGAGCCAGCATTGGTTGGTACAATAATCAACTGACAATTGCAGGTAAGAAAGTAACCACCTCCGGGGGCTTCCGTTTTTACATTTCAAGAGTAACGGGTGCAGGCGGTGGCTATTTTGATGCTGCACCCTCGAACCTGACTTTCTCTAATGTAACAAATTCTTCTCTGACTCTGTCTTGGCAAAATAATTCGCCTAACGCGACAAGCATTAAAGTTGAACGTCGCCCTTACCCGGCAGGTGGTACTTGGACATCGGTAACCGGCAGTCCCTTTACTGGCAACACAAAAACCAGCTTTGATGACACGAGCTTATCAGAAGGTACAGGCTACGAATATCAGGTGACGGCGTTGGGAGCGCCTGCAGGTGATCTAGTCTCTTCTTCTGCCCATCAATTTACAGTGCTGAATGCGCCTTCCAATCTACAACCTGTCACTTCCACTGCGAGTTCTATTACTGTGGGTTGGACTGATAATTCAACACATAATACAGGATACATTGTTGAGCGTAGCACTTTAACGTCTCCCCCTGTTTTTTCACAAATAGGACCTTCTCAAAGTGACGTTACCAGTTATCCTGATAGCGCTTTGGCTGGTGGGTGTTGTTTCCTTTACCGCGTAAAGGCTTATGAAACCGCTCCTAGCTCAACGGAAGGCACTATCTATTCTGATTACTCCAATATTGTGTACTCAGAAATAGCGCCTACCGCCCCGAATAATGTGATTGCCGCTTCTCGTGGTAGCAGTCAAGAATTGGTTCAGTGGACTGATAACTCAACTTTTGAAGACGGTTATAGAATCATCTTCCAAATCGGCGCTTCTCCGGTTCTTACCTTTAGCGTAGGGCCTCTTGCCGGCACGGGTGCGACCGACAGTTTTTTAGCAACCGGTCTTGCCGCTAACACAAACTACAATATTCAGATACAAGGTTTTTCGTCTGGCAACGGCACCGCATCGGGGTCTGTCGCTGCTACTACTGCCTTTGCACCGCCCACAGCGGTTAACTTTACAAGTGTTACTGGCACCACTCTAACGGTGAATTGGACTGCTCCCTCTGGTTCTCCTAGTAGTTATGTGGTAGAGCGTATGCAAGTAGGTGTAAGTTCAGGCTGGGCGGAAGTTAGCAACCCTGCCAGTCGCCCAACCACTACCACGTTCAGCGATACCGGGCTAACTGCTGGTAAATTGTACCTATATCGGGTAAAAGCAATTAATTCAAGCCTTGTACGTGCTTCAGCGCCAACATCCGATGGAGCTTCAGATCCTTCTCCACAAGCGGGTGTACTTACCACACCGGGCGCTACGCCGTGGGTTGTGAGTGTAGGAACTGACGACGGTACTGGTAATACCGCCAATACATTATCTTGGGCAATTGCACAAGCTAATGGTAGCGCTACCAATAAAATAATAACCTTTAGTGTAACCAAGGTTACTATAACAAGTCCTACTGCTGCTTTCGCCACCGTCAATCAAGGCACAACTATTGTTGGTAGTTGCTCAACTGGTCCCGGTGTGGAGCTAGATGGTAATGGCGTTTTATTACCCGGTTCAATGCAGTTAGATGGTTTGAAATTGAACGGGGTCACCTTATTTGGTCTCTATGTCCACCACTTTACTGGTAGAGAGATAGTAGCCAACGCTGGGCGAGACGTAATGACTTGTGTAAAGACCGGGAAATCCTAGTCCAGCACAAGTTATCTTTGAAATAACAAAACCCCTCTTCTGTAAAAAGGAGAGGGGTTTTTAATTGCGTTATTTATAGCCACTCTTTGTTTCTTAATAGAGCGTTGCCCAGCAAGCCCATCAACACCCCAAATGGAGTTCCGCTTAACTCAGGATGCCATTCAAGGCGCGCCCGCTCAAAGTATTGTACCACGTAGCTTTTACCGTCATCCGGGTTAAGCTCGTAATATTCCTCGCTGATAGGATAGCCATACATAAACAGTCCACCGTGACTTTCCCAGTAACCTTTAAAAGAGTTGCGTAGGTTATGCCCGGTTTCGGGGAACCATGTTGCGTTCGGATAGTGCATATCCTCGAAGCGGTTGAATGCCCCATGCCCGGCTTGGCGTAACGGTTCCGTTAGCTGGTTGCCCAGCAAACCAAACATCACTTCGTAGGGAGTCCCGGACAATTCGGGATGGTATTCAAAACGGTTGCGCTCGAAATACTGCGCTAGATAGATTTTGCCATCGGCGGGATTGACCTCATAGAAAGGCTCTGTGCGAGGGTAACCGAATTGCATTAGCCCACCTTTGTCCCGCCAGTATTGTTTGAATATCCCGTTCAGGTTATGCCCGGTTTGAGGGAAAAAGAAATTCTCGCCGGAAAGGTCGTTATCAGGCGCTACTGCTGTAAGCGATTTGTCGTATTCGGAAACATCTAGGCTGTAGAAACGTTGGTCTTCTCCCAATGTATAAATTCGGGAAGGCGCGTAAGGTGAAAATATAAGCCCCAGACCGGGCGGGTTTCCGGTTATTTTTTGCCACGATTGCCCCAAATCAGGCGACATCCAGATGCCCTCCTTGCGGCTGGCATAGATGTTGGATGTGACTACCGGTGATTGGTAAAATTGCAAATAAACACTATAATCGCTACCACTTGCCAACTCGTTCGGTAAGCTCAAATTTTGCCAATTTACACCCCCATCACTTGAATAATCCAGTTTGGTATTAGCCGGGCTATAAGGATACCCTTTGCTAATTCGTAGCAATTTCCCATTGCTATAATAAGCTGTTACGGCGCTTGACATTCTATTGAAGCCTAGCGAGGTAAAGGAAGCCGCGCCATTGACGGATACTTTTAGTTCCCGTACATTGCTGGAACCGAATCCACCTCCCTCATATATAAGCCCGATAACGTTTACAGGTATTTGTGGATTCTGGCTCAAATTAGTCAGGTAAACCGCAATACCGGCGCGTGAGAAATCATAGGGCGCGGTTCCTTCAAAACGTTTGCTCCAACTTGCCCCGGCATCCTGAGTGAGGTAAATTGCAATATTACGCGTACTATCAGACCCTGTTTGCGGGTCTTGTACTAGCGCGTAAGCTGAACGAGCATCGCTGTTGGTTACAACAAAGGAACGCACCATACCGTTAAATTGCTGTCCTATCTCTTGCCAGTTCAAGCCACCATCTTGGCTCACCAGAATTTTTGATTTTTGGCTTTCGTTGTTAGAAACCGGGGTAAAGTTGTAAAGATAACGGCTGCCATCGAGCGCAATGAAGGTGGGTTTGTAGGCGAGCTTAGATTCGCCCGTTTCTGTGGTACTGTAACGAAAAACGCCCGGATCGTTGCGGTCTTGCGGTTCAGCGTAAACTATGCCGTTGGGGGCGCACTGTGAAAAGGCATGGCTATTTAGAAAAGTGCGTTGTCCGGTTTTCAAATCAACCAGATAAGTTTCTTTTAAAGTGGTAGTGGTTGCGTCATACTGATAAACCAGCATACGATTCGGTTGCCCGGTATCAAGGCAATATGACTCGCTATTCTTGAGAACCAGTGCGGTTGCTTCCCAAATTTTAAAAGGTTGTGTGGCAGAAACTGGTTGCGTAACAAGGGGTAACAACAGCGCGGTAAAAAGAAGGATTGATACAAACCGGATTAGTGGAGTTTTCATATTGACCTCTTTAAGAGTAAATAATTGATTCTCTAAATAATAAAACGCACTAATCCTCGACAAGTTATAAAATTGGAGAAACTAAAAACCCTCGGTAAAATAACAAGCCGAGGGTCTTTTAAAAGCAGGAGATAAGGGAGTTTATAGTCGTTCTATGATAGTTGCGATGCCCTGCCCTACCCCGATGCACATAGTCGCCAGCCCATATCTTGAGCCGCGCCGTTCCATCTCGTATAAAAGAGTAGTAAGCATGCGCGCCCCGCTACAACCAAGCGGGTGCCCTAGCGCGATTGCGCCGCCGTTCACGTTCACCTTTTCGGGGTCGAGTCCTAGTTCGCGCATACATGCGAGGCTTTGGCTAGCAAAGGCTTCGTTAATCTCAATTAAATCTAAGTCAGCTACCGTAAGCCCGGCGCGTTGCAACGCCTTGCGACTGGCAGGAATAGGTCCAAGCCCCATAGTAGCCGGGTCAACCCCTGCCACCGCTGATGTCACTATCCGCGCCAAAGGTTTCAAACCCAATTGTGCTGCTTTGCTGCCGGACATCAGCACCAGCGCAGCAGCCCCATCATTGATGCCGCTACTATTTCCGGCGGTTACAGTTCCATCCTTGCGGAAAGCGGGTTTGAGTTTTGCAAGAGCTTCCAAAGTAGTATCGGCGCGGGGGTGTTCGTCCGTATCAAACAGAAACGGTTCGCCTTTGCGTTGGGGCACTTTCACCGGAACAATCTCTGCTTTGAACTTTCCCTCACCGATAGCATTGGTGGCGCGCTTCTGCGAATTGTAGGCGAACAAATCCTGATCTTCTCGACTGATTTTATACTTGTCCACCACGTTTTCGGCGGTTTCGCCCATGTTGTAAGGGTAGTACATCTCGGAAAGGCGCGGATTGATGAAACGCCAACCGAGCGTAGTATCATGCAAAGTTGGGTTGCCCCGCTGCCATGCCTCGGTGGGTTTTGCCATTACAAAAGGAGCGCGGGTCATACTCTCTACTCCGCCAGCTATTAGTACCTCGCCCTCGCCCACTTTGATGGCACGTGCCGCATCGTTTACCGCTTGCAGTCCGCTACCGCACAAACGATTCACCGTTACACCCGCCGTTTCAATGGGCAAGCCTGCCAGCAAAAGGCTCATACGTGCCACGTTGCGGTTATCTTCGCCCGACTGATTGGCACAGCCGAAGATTACATCTTCAACCATGCTTGCTTCTATACCTGTGCGCCTGATTGCTTCGGCAATAACGATTGCGCCCAAATTATCCGGGCGCACTGTTGCCAATGCGCCTCCATACCGCCCAATAGGGGTGCGCACTGCCGAGACAATTACCGCTTCTTCCATCGCCTATTTCCCTTATTTTTCTCGGCTGAATATATAACGCTCGTTATATATTCTCCGGTTTCCATTCCGGTACGGTCAGCCCCCACTTTGTAACCAATTCAACCACTTCCCGATGAAAAGTATCGCGCACTTCATCGTTATCGCGCAACTTGAGGCGATATTTGCGATACAGCGCGTTTTTGGGGCTGTTACCGCGCCCGAATATGTTCATCGTGCGCAGATACCATTTGTTAAAGGTTTGCTGACATTCCTCGCGGGTTGCGGGGTCTTGTGCCAATTTCTTTACCCACTTCTCGCCATGCGCCACATGTGTTACCTCTTCCTTGAAGATTTGTTCGGTGACCCGCGCCCATGGTGCGTAGCTGCAATGTAGCGCATCATGCAATTGGTGACCCGCTCCGCGATCCATGCAGAAATTGAACATTATAAAATCAGTCCAAGTTTCAATCGGGTAGTAGAAGATGTTAACCCGCTTATCGGTTTTGGCGCGTTGTGTCCCGATGTTGGCGCTGTTATCGTCCAGCCGATACAGAAAAGCTTCATCGTTTTCCCTGATACGCGAATCGACTTCTACCCCCAAATCTTCCAGCAATTTATACATGCGTTTGCCATGCAAAATCTCGTCCCGCACAATATTGGCAACAATCAATTTTTCCTCGATGGTGGGCGCTTGGCTAATCCATGGGATATAGCCGTACCCGCCGGAAAGCTCGCTATCCGCTTGCATGGTAAGCAGGTTCAGCAGCAACTCGCGGTATTCGGCGGTCATCGGGTCGTTTGGCTCAAGCTTTTCGCCATTCTCGATTTTTGCCAGCATTGCCGCTTCAATCTCAGCTTCACTCATAGTAATAGTGGTTGCCATTTGTACTTCTCCTTACAACTACTTCAAAAAATTACTTCCCTTTGAAATTTGGGGCGCGTTTCTCCATAAAGGCGGCTACCCCTTCTTTGAAATCTTCGCTCGCTCCGGCAATTGCCTGATTCTTTTCTTCCTGTGCCAACGCTTCATCCAGAGTCATCTGCAAGGCGCTATGCAACATCTGGCGAGTTATGCCAAAAGCCAGCGTAGTGGTATTAGCCAGCGAGTGCGCCATTTCCAGCGTAGCTTTTTCAAGTTCTTCAGGGGCTACTACTTTGGTTGCTAAGCCTATTGATACCGCTTCTTCCCCGCTCACATCCCGGTTCAGAGAAATCATTTCCTGAGCGCGGGCAATTCCGATAAGGCGCGGTAGATGGTATGACATACCCGCGTCTGGCACTAACCCTATTTTAGAGAAGGCGGTTACAAAGCGTGTGTTAGTAGCTGCTACCCGGAAATCACAAGCGAGAGTGGTGGACATACCCGCGCCCGCTGCTACTCCGTTTACCATTGCGATTACAGGTTTACCCATTCCGGTAATGCCTTCAATCATAGGGCGATAATAGGTACGTAGTGCGTTCTCAAAATCCATTGTGCTGGTGGTGCGTAGGTCAGCCCCTGCGCAGAAACCACGCCCTGCCCCGGTCAGAATAACGGTGCGAACTTCAGAATCGGCTTTGGCTTGTGCAAACGCCTCTGCCATCTCGCCTAGCATCAGCAGCGTGTAAGCGTTAATCGCTTCGGGGCGATTCAGCGTTACCTTAGCGATACCTACTCCCACTTTCGCATAGATAATATTCTCAAAGCCCATTTATCCATACCCTTTCTTATTCTTTAACTTCGGCGTAAGTGATGGTGACACTGCTCGGTGTGGTGAAATTCCGCAGGTCTTTGGCGGTAGCGCGTCCTTCAGGGGTGGCGAAAGCGGCTGCCATTTCTTCCTTGCTGTTAAAATAAAGTTTGGTCATTAGGTAATAGGGAAGCTCACCCCCGCCCTCTAGTTCGTAAAAGGTGCATACTTCACTTTTTAACAAGCCGGGGATTTTTCCGGCAAGCAGCAAATGTGTTTCCCAATAATATTTATCAAATTCTGCCCGGTTGGCGGGTTCTTTGTACAGCGCTACCATAACAACCATGTTTTTCCTCACGATTATTAGCTATAAGAATTTTATTTTGGTCGATTATCCACTACGCGCACCGCTTTGCCTTCGCTGCGGGGAATGGTGTGAGGTGGGTTGATTTTCACCTGCAAACTGACTCCCAGACCCTCTCTCAGTTTCAACATAATATGTTGACGCAAACTGCTCAAAAGATGATGTTCCTCGTCATGCTCGGCATCTCCGAAGACACTCACTGTAAAGGCGGTGGTGGATTCGCAATGAACCGTCACAACATCCAGCACTTCCGGGCGCTCCAGCACAATCTGATAATGTGGCGCGAGTTCCTCAAATTCCAGTAGCACGCGCTCAATCTCGGAAGGGAAAACATTGATGCCACGCACAATCAGCATGTCATCTATGCGCCCTTTGATTTTGCCCATGCGGGCATGCGTGCGTCCGCAATCGCATTTTTCGTAGGTTAGGTTACACAAGTCGCCGGTGCGGTAACGAATCATAGGGATGGCTTCTTTTGCCAGCGTAGTAAAGACCAGTTCGCCGATTTCACCGTCCGGTAAGGGTTCGAGGGTAGCAGGGTTTATTATTTCCGGTAGGTAATAATCTTCCCAGATATGCAAGCCCTGTTTGTACGGACATTCCATTGATACGCCCGGTCCGGTGATTTCGCTCAACCCGTAGATGTCCAGCGCAATCAAGCCCAAGCCCTCCTCAACCTTGACCCGAATTTCCTCAGTCCAGGGTTCTGCACCCAAAATACCGTACTTGAGATTCAGACTTTCCAACGGGATATTATGCTCTTTGAGATATTCTGCCAGATTCAAGGCATAACTAGGGGTACAGCACAGCCCTTGCGCTTGAAAATCTTGCATCAATAATATCTGACGTGGCGTATTGCCTCCAGATGCGGGTATCACACACGCGCCGAGTTTCTCGCCTCCGTAGTGCAAGCCTAACCCGCCCGTGAAAAGCCCGTAGCCATATGCCACATGCAACACATCACCGGGTTTGCCTCCCGCGCAGGCGATTGCGCGGGCGCAACTCTCCGCCCATACTTCTATATCGTGGGCGGTGTAACCCACTACTGTCGGTTTGCCTTTTGTGCCGCTGGAAGCGTGCAGACGCACTATTTTATCCTTATCGTTGGGCTTGACCGCGAACAGCCCGAACGGGTAATTTTCTCGCAATTGTGGTTTGGTTATGAAGGGGAATTTGTTCAAATCTTCCAGCGTATGCAACGAATCAGGCGTAACATTGGCTTGTTGAAACTGGTGCTGATGGAAAGCCACTTTTGTATAAGCATAGCCAAGCGTTTGTTTAAGGCGTTCCAGTTGCAATTTCCGCAACTCATCGCGGGGCATAGTTTCTATTTCGGCGTTGAAATACATTCTATTCATCTCACTTTTGTCATATTTTCAACTAACGCTGAAAGGGTCAAGCTGAGCGCGTAACCCTCTAATAGCTTTTTCATCGAGGGCGGCTGAAACATCAGGCGTATAAAGCCGATAAAAATAACGTCCTGCTCCTTCAGCTAACAAACCGTCATAGCGCCGGAAAAGGTCAAAAGCTTCACCGCCGCGCCAATCCTTTGCCAGCAATCTTATCAGGCTGCCCATGCGGATTTCTTCACCAAAATGCCGGATATAAACCCCGTAAAGCGTAAAGAACATTGAACGCGGGAGCATTTGTACTACCTCAGAGCAAATATAGCTGCTTGAGTCTTTTCTCACAACATACAACGAAATTTGCACGATAGTGAAAATTCTGTAGCATATTATGTTCCCCGTTGCGGGGGCTGTCAAGGTATAACCTGAAAATCAGGTAAATATATTTACCCACCGTTTACCCACTGAATTATATTGACATATCCCGCTCATTATGGTAAAACATGTTAGACCTTCTAAGTTATCCACAATATATAGTAATTTTTTAATGCCTTGTGCCTAGCAGTTGTGGATAACCACACAAATTTGTGGATTAGTCGTTTTCAGGGAGGTAGTTATAAATGACCGCAGAGCTTGACGCAGCTTTTAACATTACCGACCTTATCAGTTTTAAAGACCTACAAATCGGCAGTTCTGAATCTACAAAATTTGGAAGTGAATATTTACATTGTAATGACTTGCTTGTTACAAACGCGACTTATTTAACCTTCTTTGCGCTCTAGTTTTCAGAATTGCTCTAAACTTATTTTTGCACTGAAAAATCCAAATGTTAAGAAATTTTTATAATTTATAACAAGTAAGGCAGGTTGATTTATGCTAAAGATGTGGAGAATAAAACGTTTTAAACCAATAGATGACTCAGGTGAGCTTGAATTAGCAGGGCTTACTGTGCTATCGGGACAGAATAGCTCAGGGAAAAGTAGTATTCTACAGTCAATCTTGATGGTTGCTCAAACACTGAGTAACCCAATTGCTGATCGCCCGTTGATAATTAATGGATTATTTCTTCAACTTGGTCAATTTAAGGATATATTAAAAAACAAATCAAGAAATAAAACTATCGAGCTTGATTTTGAATTGGATTTAGATCAAATAGTACCAATAGACCGAGCTCCCTCGCGAAAACCCAGAGAATCATTGAATGATACTGTAAAGGTTTCCGCTAAATTTAGTGGTTTAATCCCAAATAAACAAACTGTTTCAAGTGATCAAGCTTCAAAAATATCTCTTAAATCTATAAAATTAGAAACTAGATCGTTGCTATATCAAATGGAGCTTTTCCCGGAAGAAAATAATCCTAAAAATCTGCACCAATTAAATATTGCCGAAATGGATCAAACACTAAGGGGAACTTTTTTTTCGAATGTTATCCCAGACAATATTTATAAATCCTTGTTTGGTGATGACGACAAAACTTACTTCGTAAAAGTTGATAAAGGTGGACAAAAGAAAGAATATTTAGTTTCTCTTTCTCATTTTATCCCGAGAAGATTTTATGGAAAATACTCGTTGGTAGAACGTAAAAAAAGAGAGTATGAAAGATACTTTTCTGATTTATTCGAGAGAAGAGTGAATTTAAGAGAAATGACTTCTTTTCCTAAAACAACGCGATCAACTGCCTTAAATAAAGAGATTCAAGATATCGAGCTTGATTCAGACTTCAAACAAAACTTCTTTGATTTGTTGAATAAACTTGAAATAAGCCCCTCCTTTGAAGGAGATAAATTACTTGATTTATTCAAGTGGCTCCAAAAAATACAACTCTTACACCTTAGAAGGAATACTATTTCAGCCTATAGATTAATACTAGCGTTAATAACCGAAGAATACTTAAAACATGAAGAACTTCCTAATAGCAGTGATGAGGGAATTGAAATAATTTCCTTTGAAAATCCTGAATTAGAAGTATGGCAGCGAATATCAGATTACATCGCCAAATATTTCACACGACGAATTCGCTATTTAGGTCCATTACGTGCAGATCCCCAAGCTGCGCAAAGATTTTCTCCAAGCAGTGAAGTTGATGATGTTGGTATCAGAGGAGAATATGCAGCCTATGTTTATGATACGAATCAAAATAACTTTGTAGAGTATTATAATCCTTATGAATCACATATAAACAAGGATAAATTAAAAAATGCATTGGATAATTGGGTTAAGTATTTAAATGTCGGAGAGCGCGTCCAAATTGAGGTTGCAGGACAAACTGGCGTAATTTGGCAAATTATTCCAAAGCAAGGTAATGCCCCTTTGCCTCTAACTGCAGTTGGCGTAGGTGTAAGCCAAATACTCCCAATTCTGGTAATGGGTTTATTAGCCCCAAAAGGAACACTATTAATTGTAGAACAACCGGAACTCCACTTGCATCCTAGAGTACAATCAAGATTAGGAGATTTTCTAGTGGGATTGGTTAAGTGTGGCAAACAATGTTTGGTTGAAACTCATAGTGAAAACCTAATTAACCAACTTCGTTTACATATTGTCCAAGCGGGTGGTCAGGAAAAAAGTGACTGCGTTATATATTTTGCCAAGCAAGATGACTCAGGCTCTACCACTTTTGAAAAAATCCAAATTTCATCAGATGGCGCTATCGAAAACTGGCCTGAAGGGTTCTTTGATGAAACCTTAATTCAAGAAAGCATCATTACATCAGAGAGTATTATTAGTCGAGTGGAGGGTAGGTCTTGATAAGTTTTCTTATTGACCCTCATATTTTGACATTACCCTCTGATACTGCTGAAAAAATTACAGTTGAAGAATGGGTAGATGCTCTTGAGGCATGGCTTATTGAAGCCACAAATTCGCCATATAAATGGTTCCATTCCACGAAATGTACATACAATCTTATAAATAATCAAAAATTCCCTATGTTTGAAGATTTTAGAAGATATGGGATTAATAGCAAAAGAATTATATCGATTACACAAAAATTGAATCAGTTTTTTAGGGATAAAAATAATGATGAAGAGTCCATTATTGGTGACATAGAAAATAAATTTGATGCCTTAGGGCATTTAGCCATACATAAAACAATTGAAATTTTGCCAAATGAATTTATTTTTAGACAAATTCTTGAAGAAAATAAAAAGCGAATTGGTGAGTTATTAACAACTGCAACAGCCTGTAAATTTCACCAACATAGTTTTGGTATAGGATTAAATATAGCAACATTAAAATTAACTTCTGTTTCTACTCATCTTGACATAGAGGTAGAAATTGAAACCATCGATCCAAATATACAATTACCTACAGACAAAATTATCCGGGAAAAATTCCCACTAATTTTCTCACCTACCGACCTTCCATCCGAACAAGCTGAACGGCTGGATAAGATTAATAACGGTAAAGATTTATGGGATAACATACACGAATTTTTCCCATCATTAGATTTTTGTGATTCAGTTGGTAATGCTCTAAAAGGCTTACTTAACGGAAATCAGCTGGTTGGATCAATAAAAAAACGATTATTAGAGCTTGAAAGGGTAGCATGTACTCGGACTCGAGGATCATTTGATTTTTCACAAGTAAGTGGAGAACCTCGAAAGGAAAGCGAGTCTACAATGAATAATGCAGAATATGCGTCTAAACGAACTTTTGTTTGTCCCGATGGTCAAACTAGAACGTTTGAATGGCATTGTTCACTCCCACAAAATGCTTGGAGATTGCATTTTTATCCATATCAAACCACTACAGAAAGTAAAATTATAATTGGATATATTGGTCCTCATCTTCCAACTACAAAATATAATTAACAAAGCTTTGGGATAGCAATAAATGACCGCAGAACTTGGCGCAACTTATAATTTGACCGATCTTATAAGTTATAAAGACCTCCAAATCGGCAACCCTGAATCTAATGTGGGCATTTGCACCCTCTGGACTCAGCGTCATCTGATAGCCCAAAAACTGGATACTGCGGATTATTTCATCTGCGCCAACCTTTACAGCTTTGCGGGTATCAACCTGATGGCGCGTAATATCTTCATGTTTCCCCAAATACGCTACCTTATACTTTGTGGCGCTGACCAATCCTCTACCGGGGAAGCGTTGGCAAGCTTTTTTGCCAAAGGGCTTGGCGCGAACCATACTATTCCCGGCACACAGGCTAAACTGGATGAAGGTATTCCCCTCGAAGCGTGGGAGGAATTGCGCCAACAGGTGCAACTCATTGACTTGCGTCCGGCTAAAGGCTATCCTAAAAACCCCGAAGCAATTGCCGAGCAAATCAAGCTAGAACTGGCTAAGTTGGCTACGCTTCCTCCTTTTGCCGAACCTCGCACTTTCCCCGAACTTGCCCCAGAAGGCGGCAAGGCGCTACCCAGCGAACGCACCGGATTTCGGGTACAGGGCGAAACTGTTGCCGAAACATGGCTGGAAGTAATGCAATTGGTGATGCGCTTCGGGCAAATCAAGCCTACTGAGTATTCTCAGCAACAGCGCGAGATTTACAATACGGTAGCGGTAATCACCGATGAAAACCCTGATGACATCGTTTGGGCTGATTACTTGCCTTTTAGTCGCGCCGAACTAGAAAATTACTATCCCAAAATCCTGAGCGCGGAGAAAGAACCCGGAATAGCCTATACCTATGGAGAACGGCTGCGTTCATTCGGTGAGGAAGGTCACGACCAAATTGCGCGGATGAAAGAGCGTTTGCGCGAGGCGCACCATACCCGCCGCGCCGTGGCGGTGACGTGGGATGTCGAACAGGATAGCGTGGGTGATAACCCGCCCTGTTTGCTGGAAGTTTCGGCAGGGGTACAGGATGGCGCACTTTATATGACCGCCCGTTTCCGTAGTCACGATATTTACACCGCGTGGGCACAAAATACCTATGCCTTGCGCAAACTGCAAAAGGAAATCGCGGACGACACGGGCTTGAGGCTTGGTGCGCTTACCATCATTTCACACTCGGCACATATTTATGCCGATAAGTGGAAATTCGCGCTCGATACCATCGACTCTTTCAAGAAACGCCGCTTAGATTGGCGTAGCGACCCGCGTGGTTATTTTATCATCGAGCTTGAACGCGAACGGAGTTTGATTAAGGTGCAGCATAGCACCATCGAAGGTAATACACCCTATTATTTTGAGGGGAAAACTGCCCGTCAGCTTTGCCTATTGATTGCCCACGAAAAATTGGCTTCGCTGGAAGAGCATTACAGCTATTTGGGGCGCGAGTTGCAGAAAGCGGAAATTGCGCTAAAGCTGGGTTTGAACTACACTCAGGATAAGGAGTTGGAGTTCAATTGAATTATCGTATCAGAGTAGCCGGAGTCATGCTTGATGCGGCGAACAGGCTTTTGCTGGTACACGAGCATACTCCCGATAGCCACGAAGAATTCTGGACATTACCGGGCGGTGGGCAAGAATCACAGGACAAATCGGTTTTTGAGGCGTTGCGCCGAGAATTTCGAGAAGAAACAGGGCTTGAAGTAGAAACCGAAGGTCGGCTTTTATATTTCAGAGAATTTATTGAACCAAGCCGCCATCGCCACCATCTTGAGTTAGCTTTTCTAATCAGCCGCTTTACGGGTGAACTGAGCGCCACCACTATTGCAGATGTTACCGACCCGCAACAATTGGAAAGGCACACCCGTTGGTTCCATGCCCACGAATTAGTAAACCTCCCGGTCTATCCCACCTATTTGAAAGATCGCTTTTGGGATGATATTTCCTCCGACTCGCTAGAAACCCGCTATCTGGGCGTAGAAATCGAGCAAGAGCACCTTCCCTGAAATTCCTTCAGCCTCTTCCTTTAAAAGGATTGATAAAAACCTCGAATCGCTATAAAATTGACCTAACTTTAAAAACACTACAAGGTTTCTAATACTGGCAGCTATCCTATGAACGATCAATTTGACACTCTTATAAGTTCTTTGCACGACTATGACCCTGAAAAGCGCCGACAAGCCGCCTCTGCCCTTGGACGGATGCGGGATGAGCGCGCCGTTTCGTATCTCATCGAGTTGCTGAAAGATAGTGTACCGAATGTGCGCTTTACTGCGGCGGCGGCGCTCGGTCAGATTGGTGACCCGCTGGCAGTAAGTTATCTGGTGAAATTGCTGACTAGCGTGGATAAGCATGATACTGCTCCACGCCGGGTTGTGGTGTGGGCGTTGGGGCAGATTGCGGATGTGCATGCTTCATCCGCACTTCTGGCGGTCTTGCATGACCCGGCAGATGGGGCTTATTACGATGCAGCTATTGCATTGGGGCGTATGGGAGATAGGCGCGCCATTGCGCCGCTAAAGATGGCTCGAACCCACATTGACTCTGGAATCAGGGAAGAGGCTGCCCGGTTATTGCAGACTCTTAAAGATTGAATATCCCGTTATTTCGCGGCTTCCTCATCCGAGACAAACTCTGTGCCGTTCATATCGGTTTCAGGCTGACGGGCGATACCGATAGGCGCCCATTCTTGGTGTGAAGAAAGCGCCAGCATGGTCTCGCCGCGCCCGATGCCGGGGATAGATTGGATTTTGAAGATCAGGATGTGCTGCAAATGTTCGGTGCTTCGCGCACGCAACTTAACCAGCATATCGATTTGCCCGGTAACAGTGTGCAGTTCTTCCACTTCGGGTATTTGCTTTAACGCCTCGATTACTTCTACCGCTTTTTGCGATTGCGAAGTTTGTAACCCTACAAAAGCAATTATCGGGTAGCCAAGCCTTCGGTAATCCAGTCGAGCATGAAAACCTTTGATGACACCTTGCTCAATCAGCCGATTTAGTCGTTCCGAGATGGTGGTGCGAGAAGTGCCAAGCTGCCGCGATAATTCCAGCAAGCTAATCCGACTATCCTTTTCGAGGGCACGTGCAATGGCAGTATCTAACTGGTCAAGCGGTGGTTGCCCTGCCGATTCGATTCCGGCATCTTCGCGTGCGCCTACTCTCCAGCTTTCGGGCATACGCCCCCATTTTAATTCATTTTGATATTTTTCCTTACCGTTAAAATTATCAGCCATTACCATTCCCCCTACAAAACTTCTAACGCTACTATTCGCTTATTAACTATGCAACAAAATAGGCTCAAGTGGCGACGCTTTGCATAGAATTTATCTATAACACTTGTCAGATTGTCGGAAAGTTGCTTGACATACAAGCATTAATGTATTATTCATATAATACAACATTTTCTGGAGATTTACTTAACAAGTTTATCGCCCAATCTCATGACAAGGTGGTCTTGAGAGAATCAAGGAGTAGTGTAAATGGGCAGAAATTTTTCCACTGAAACCCTCCGTCAACTCAATTTCGGAAAGGGGCAGGTGCTTAAGGGCGACATGGCAGTGGTGGTGCTAAAGGCGCTACTTGAAAGCGGTGTTAGTTACCTCGGCGGTTACCCCGGTGCGCCCACCTCTTCCCTCTATGATGCAATTTCAGACAGTTATCAGGAATTTCTAAAACCTCTCGGCGTATACGTTGAAGGCTCGATAAATGAGGCAGCGGCAGCAGCTTTATTGCAGGCTTCGGTCAATAACCCCGTGCGCGGTGCCGTAAACTGGAAGGTGGTCGGCAACAACGTAGGTGCAGACGCGCTGGCGCATATTTCGCAACCCGGCTTAATCGGGGGCGCAATGGTGTTCGTAGGCGAAGATTATGGTTTGAACAGCACTAGCGTTGCCGAAAAGACCTTACCCTATGCTCACAAATCGGGTCTTTTATGTATTGATCCCCGTGCCGATTCTCAGCTTATGGCAGATATGGTGAAAAAGGGCTTCGAGTTGAGCGAAGTGAGCGGCACAATCGCAATGTATCTTTTCCGCACTCGCACTGGAAACATGAAAGGTTCGCTGGTTTGTGAAGATAATGCCACTCCGCAGTTCAATATGAACCACAAGGCAACCCGCTGGGAAGATAAACTGACCAAAATCCCCTTACCTCCTTATAGTCAGGTGCAGGAAAGACGCAAATTTGAAGAGCGCATGCCTGCCGCCCGTCGCTATATCCGCGAGAATAAGCTGAACGACTTTTTCCCCGGCAAAAATGAACGCATCGGTTTTATTACACAGGGCATGCTTTATAACACCTTGCTGCGGACGCTTACGGTTTTGGGCGAAGCCGATAATACCGGGCAGTGCAATTTCCCAATCTATAACCTGAATGTGATACACCCGCTGGTTCCCGAAGAAATCGTGGAGTTTTTGCGCGATAAAGAAAAGGTATTGATAGTAGAAGAGGGCATGCCGGATAGCCTTGAAACTCAAATCAGGGCGATTGCCCAGAGCCATCGCTTGCACGACTTGCAGATATTCGGCAAAGGCGTATTGCCCGAAGCGGGGGAATATTCCCCGACAGTTCTTTTGAATAGTGTAACTGCATGGCTTTCTAAAGAAGTGTATCCAGGTGGCGCTACGTATTTCTCCGGTATTGCTGCGGAACTGGCACAGCACTTGCATGATGCGGCGAATGTATTTGAAGATAGCTTGCCTTTACGCTTGCCCCACTTTTGTACTGGCTGCCCAGAGCGTCCCATCTTTTCTGCTCTCAAATTGACCGAGAAGAAGCACGGCTTACCGCATTATGCCGGAGACATCGGCTGTTACATTATGGGTATGTACGCGCCTTTTGAAATGACCGATACCTGTACCGGAATGGGCACAGGGCTTGCCAGCGCCGGAGCAATGGCGCGAATGACCGAGCAGAAAACAGTCGGATTTCTGGGAGATGGCACTTTCTGGCACAGCGGGCTAACCACCAGCATTGCCAACGCCACTTTTAACAGTCAAGATGCCACAATGGTTATTTTTGAAAACGGCTGGACTTCTATGACCGGACAGCAGGAAAACCCCGGCACCGAAGAAAATGCCCGTCACGAAAAGTTTAAAGCAATGGACATTGAAATGGCGTTGCATGCGGCAGGGGTTAAAAATGTGGTGGAGGTAAACCCCTACAAAGTGGGCGAAGTGGTAAAAGTGCTGGACAAGGCTTTCTCCAGCGAAGAATCGGAGTTAAAGGTCATTCGCTCGGTGGGCGAATGTATGCTAGAGCGACAACGCCACGAAAAGGTGGAAAAGAAAGAGCGGTTGGATGAGGGCAAGCGGGTTGAGCAATCGCGTTTTGGGATAGATGACGCGGTTTGTACCGGCGACCATAGCTGTATTCGCGTGAACGGCTGCCCTTCACTGACCATAAAGGATAATCCCAACCCCTTGCGCGCTGACCCTATCGCTACTATCAGCAATACATGTGTCGGTTGCGGTTTGTGTGGAGAAGTAGCACACGCCGCCGTGTTATGTCCTTCCTTCTATGAGGCGAAAGTGGTCACTAATCCTTCTCGGCTGGAACGGCTCAAACAGAAAGTCAATCAGAAATTGATAAAGCTGGTTTTTGGAGCAGAAGTATAAAGCTCATAAGGAAGGATAAATAAGATGCTTCAGGATGTAACCCAAATAGAGCGTTTAAGGTATAAACCCACCATCCAGATTACCACGATTCTGGTGGGGGCTATCGGTGGGCAGGGCGGCAATGTGTTGGTAGAATGGCTATTTCTTGCCGCCGATTTGAGCGGTTTTCGCGCTCAGTCGGTTTCGCTGCCGGGTCTTTCCCAACGTGGCGGGGCTACCAGCTATTACATGGAAATCGCCTCGTTGCCGGAGAATAACAAGATAGAGAATCCTATTGCCGAATTGGAGAAAGCAGTATTCGGGCAACACCCTTTCCCCGGCATGGTGGATGTGCTGCTTGGTCAGGAATTGCTGGAACTGGGGCGGTTGGTGCAACAGGGTTATGCCAGCAAGCGCACGACCGTAGTTGCCAATAGCCAGCGTTTTTATACTACCAGCGAGAAAATGCCCGCTTTTGATGGGCGCTATCCCACCGAAAAAATAGTTGAAGCGGTAGCGCAAATGTCGGGAGCATATTCGATAATTGATGTTCCGCAAATCGCCCGGCAGCATGGCTTGGGCGACCTCTCCTCTAACGCCCTTATGTTAGGGGCACTATCGGTTTTGCCCGGTGTGCTGCCAATCCCGGTAGAGGCATATCGCAACGCCATCCAACAATTCGGACTGGCGGTGGAGATGAACCTGAAAGCCTTTGAGGTTGGGCGTAGCTATCAAATCGAAGAATTACAACGTGAGGCTAACGCTACCCAAGCCAAACCGGAACCGGCACAAGACCCTTTGCCTCGTTCGCTAGCCGCGCTTCCCAAACCGCTCTTTAATGCTAATGGCGCGGCGGATAGCGGTGAACCTGTTCCTGCCAAACCGCGCCGCACTATCAACTTGATCCCTGTCGCTCATTCTTCGGGCAACCGGGCTGAAAAGAAAGATGTAGCGGCACTAATAGAACGGCACAGCAACGAGTTGCCGCTAAAATGGAAAGCTGATTTTCGCGCTTTGACAGCGGAGATTCAGGCGCAATTCCCTGAAAAACTGCACTGGGCGTTGATTGAAGCGGCTTACCAGTGCGCTGATTACCAGAATTTAGCTTACGCTCGTCGCTATCTGAAAGAAGTAGCGCGAGTTTTTAAGCTGGATAGTGAAACTCACGCATGGAAACTTACCGAAGCCTACGCACGTGTACTGTCTATGCGTACTACTTATGAGGATGCAGTGCGGGTGGCAAGCCTTAAAATTCAGCATGGTCGCTTTAGCCGCATCCGGCAGGAGATGAAGGTCGCGGATGGGCAAGTGCTGGTGTTGACTGATTACCTGAAACCGGATGCACCTGAAATTTATGGGATATTTCCAAACGCATTGGTCAGCCCAATGCTATTGTTAGGTAAGCTCACCGGGATTGGGACTTGGGCTGAAAAGAAATATTTCACCTTGCAATTACACCCACAGCCCAACACTTTTAGCGGTTACCTAACGTTTGCTTTCCTGACTTGGTTCAAGCCTCTGCGTCCGGTTTCGCATCGCGCTAACCGCGAGTGGAAACAAATAGGCAATTTCACGCGCGATGTAGAGAAATTTGCCTTGCTGGATTATGAACTAGCAATGTTGGTGGTGGAAAGCGGCAGGCTAGTAAAAGGCTATGGCGATACTCGCCGCAAGATGTTTGAAGCGCACGACCGCTTTGTTATAAAGGTGTTAGAGGTTTCAATCAAGGTAGAATCTAAATGCAAAACCGGGAATGAGGAATCAGCTTATCCGCTCACTCTTGCGTTGGGAAAACGCGCCTTACGTTTGGTGGCGCAGGACGACCGGGGCAGCGGTTGGGCGGAGCAATTGGCTGATTGGGCGTTGGGCGAGTTTAAGAATAACACGCCTATCCCTGAGATAATTAAGGGTCTCGAACCAAAAGCCAAAACACTTTCCACTAAAGCTTAACTAATCGGAAGGGATGCAACAAACGCATCCCTTTTTAATTGGTGACCTGTTTCAGGAAGTCGATAGTCTGGTTTAGCATGTCCAGTTGGGCGGGGTCTCGTTTGCTGGTATCCAGATAATGCTCAATGTCTTTATAAATCAAGAGCTTATGCTGCACATTAAGCTTTTCCATAATTTGCGCTAGAATTTCAGTCTGGATCACCGGAACGATGGTATCTTTGCTGGTATGTACTACCAGCAAGGGTGGCAACGAACCCTGTTGCAGGTGATAGACCGGGCTGAAAAGCATGTATATTTCCGGGCGCAAATCAGGTCGTCCAAAGGCAATCAACAGGCTTTCCAAATCCTGAATACCGGGATCAATATAAAGTGCGCCTCTGTCCCAATCGTAGTGGTAGCGGTATAAATCAGCCAGCCCCCCGTATTTGATTGCCCCTTTTACGGCTGCTTTCTCAGCGGGAGCGCTATTTTCAATCTCGCGCAATAGCAAGTAGGTATAGACGGTGGAAACGCTACCCCCGGTTATGACCACTCTTTGCGGGTCGCCTTTTGTCGAGAACTGTCCCGCTTTGGCGTAATTGTAGATTTGCAACATATCGTTCACATCACCGCGTAGGTTCAAACCGCGTTCGGGATGCTCACCGAATAGCTCAGGTTGGTAGGCAATTACCACAAAGCCTTGCGCTGCCAGTGGTATTGAAACTCCTTCCCAAGCATTTGCCGCACCGGGATATACGATTAACAGAATAGGAAACGGCCCTGCCCCTTTATCGGGCATCGGCTCATACACTATCCCGCTTTTGGTCAGCCCGTTATTCTCAAAGCTGAAAATGCGTCTTAACGCTGGACTTGGCACAGGGTTATCACGGTAAGTTTCGGTGGAATCCTCTAGCTTAAGCGAGTTACCGGGTTGTATTCGATACTCCTCGCGCGGTTGCATTACAAAATCCACGTTGGAAGTGATGGCGTTCCAGCGCACGGTAGCCACCATCCGCCAGTGTCCGAAAGGGCTATTGGAAGTGGAAACCGCGTCAAGATACCCTGCCCGCGCTACCATCGGCAAATAGTTGCCAGCCTGAACACCGGGCAAATTGTAGCGTCCATCTGCGCCACTGGCGGTAGTAAAGGTAAAGCCTGCCGCATCGGTCAGTACCACGTTCGCGCCCTCGATTGGTTTGCCCTGTAAATCGGTAATTAACCCGGTCAATGCTCCTGTTGGTTTCGGGTCAATCTTAAGACCGCGCTGTTCTGGGAAACGGTCTTCCCCGAAAGCCCACCACCAGCCCTTTTGGGCGTAACGTTCCAGCGTATTGCGCAGTAAAACCGCTTCGAGTTGCTCAGATACGGCTATAAAGGCAATTGCAAGGCTGAAGATTATCAGGATTATTCCGCCAAACTGTATCAGCCCTTGCCTTATCAATGCCAACCTTTTGTTTGTGCTATGTCTCAACTTGAAATAGCTTGTCAGTCCCAACCCAATCAGTAAGGCTATTCCGCAAAATATAGCAATCTCGCTCTGCCCGAAGAAAAAACCTAATCCGAATCCACTGCTGCTACAGGCAAGCGACCAACGCCAGAATGAGCTTGCCACCCAACGCGCTTTTGGCAACAGGCTTAAGCTAATTGCGGTACTGCCTAAAAAGAGCGATAACCAGAAAAGACTGAATAAAAGGTTTTCCCACTGAATAACTGTGGTAGGCGGCGGGGGGAAGGCTGCTTGTGCCTCGGTATTAATCGCTACCCATATTGCGCCCACTCCGCAAAAAATTGCTAGGTCGAGATAAACGCTTTTTCGAAGTAAAACCGCGCGTGTAGTTGCCAATAACAACAGCACCAATAGCGCACCCAATCCCCCGAATTTACCGAGCGCGGGGCTGACTATATCCGCGAATCCAAAAGGCAAGAATGCGCCCAGACTAAAAGCTGTGGCGAGACTCAGAAACAGGCATAGCCAGCCCAGAATATGCAAGCCCTTTTTAGGTGAGGGATAATTGCGTAACAAAGGATGCGGCACAAAACAGGCAACAGCCGTCAGCGACAATGCCAGTGCGTACCATTGCGCTGCTCCGATGAACAAGTGCCACAGCAATAGCCATAAAGAAAATGCTACTACTGCTACTAATATCGCCACCAGCAGTGACCCTTGCGACTTTAATGGATTAGCACCTGTGGGGGTATCGGTTTTGGCGGCTGTTTCTTTCATCATATACCTTACTATGACAAAGCGACTTATATAAAATAGCGAGTTAATTTTATCGCATGCTGACTAAAAAAGCCCGGACATCCGGGCTTCATTATAATTAAGTTGGCTTTTGGCGTTATGCTTCTTCGATTTCGCAATGGGCGACTAGCTTGCCATCTGCTGTTTCTTGCCAGCGAAAAGCGTTATTCAAGCCATTTGAAGGTCCATTAGTCCAACTGAAATCAGCCATTCTCGCTAGGCTATTTTCTTGTGCTTTGGTTTCAGCTTTGGTACGCCCAGTTCCAAAGGTGTGCAAAGCATTCAATAGTAAGCCCATTCTGAAATTTTTACTTGAAATAGCTGCCATTTTCTTTACCCCCTGTTTTATATTTGCGGGGAAGTTGAAGTCATTCCCCTAAAAATGCAATTATTGTTTTTGGTAACTACTATTATAGCTCCGTTATATTTTGATTAAAGTTAGCTACATCACAGATTAGTGGTGGGAAGAATCACTCAAGTAGGTTTAGATTAGGTAGAAAAGAAAAAGAGCCGGGTATGAACCGACTCCTTCTGAAAAATTTCTAAAAGCTTGGCTTATTGATGCTCGCTCTGATACTTCGCCTTTTCTTGGTCGCGTAACTCAATTCGCCGGATTTTGCCGCTGATGGTCTTGGGCAATTCCTTGACGAATTCAATTTCGCGGGGATACTTGTAAGGCGCGGTGAGATGCTTTACAAAATCCTGAATTTCGGTGACAAGTTCGGGTGTACCCTCGATTCCCGGTTTGAGAATGACGAAGGCTTTGACGATTTCGCCACGGGTCGGTTCCGGTTTAGCTACCACTGCCGATTCCATTACTGCCGGATGCTCTACCAACGCGCTTTCCACCTCAAATGGTCCAATGCGATACCCTGCGCTGAGAATTACATCATCGGCACGCCCCACGAACCACAGGTAGCCATCCTCATCGCGGTATGCTCTGTCACCCGTGAGATACCAATCGCCTCGAATGGAAGCATTGGTAGCCTCTGGGTTATTCCAGTATTCTTGGAAAAGACCCACCGGGCGATTTGGTTTGATGCGAACGCCGATATCGCCTTCTTTATTGGGAAGGGCAGGGTTTCCATCGTCATCCAACACATCTACCACATAACCGGGAGCGGGCTTGCCCATCGAACCGACTTTGACCTCCATACCGGGGAAATTACCTACCAGCAGACAAGTTTCGGTTTGACCGTAGCCATCGCGAATGGTATGTCCGGTAATATTCTTCCAGATTTCAATTACTTCCGGGTTGAGTGGTTCGCCTGCGCCTACGCAACTGCGTAGATGGCGAGTATCAAACCCGCTAATATCGTCTGCAACTAGCATGCGGTAGGCGGTAGGCGGAGCGCAAAAGCTCGTAACGGCATATTTGCTCAATAAATCCATTGTCAGTTTGGCAGAATATTTCCCTTTGGTATTATGAACAAACATACCTGCCCCGCAAATCAACGGACCAAAAAAGCTACTCCATGCGGCTTTTGCCCAACCAGTATCTGAAAGGTTCCAATGGAGGTCGTTTGGCTTTAAATCCAACCAGAACGTGCCGGTACCGTAGTGTCCAATCGGATAACTGCTATGGGTATGCAAAACCATTTTAGGATATCCGGTTGTGCCACTGGTAAAATAGAGTAACATCGGGTCGGAAGAACTAGTTTGTACTTTTACTTCAGGGCTGACGGTGATAGCTGCTTTGTCAACCAAATCAGCAAAGTTTAGCCAACCTTCTCGTTGCCCACCGACAATTATTCGGAAATCGATACCGGGGCAATCTGGCAAACTCTCTTCAAATTTCGGCGCATTCTCCACATCGGTGATAATGGCGCGCGCTCTTGAGGATTGCAAACGGTAAGTAATGTCTTTGGGGGTAAGTTGGGTAGTTCCGGGTAAAGCTATTATCCCACTCTTTATCATGCCGAGCAGGCTTTCCCACCATTCCGGTACTCTGGGCATAACAATCATAACCCGGTCGCCTTTACGCATTCCGAGGCTATGTAAAGCATTTACTACCTGATTTGAACGGTCGCGGAAATAGGCATAACTCAAAGTGCGCTCGCTGCCGTCTTCATCGACCCACAGCATTGCGCGGTGATTTGGGTCTTCACCCCACTTATCAACCGTATCGTACCCGAAATTATAAAATTCAGGCACTTCAAGCTTAAAATCACGGTATGTTGTCTCGTAGTCGCCGATATTTGCGGTATCCGCGTTGATACTCATCTCTTTCTCCTTCGAGTTGTTTTGACGTTTACCTGCCCGTACAACATTACTAGCTAAAACATGGAGATTACTGCTATGTATTTTAACCCTTAGCAAAATGTTCGGCAAATTCATACGCACAGATTGACACCCGGCAAATCAAGGGCTATGCTTGAAATGCCTTGCGCAACCACTATAAAAATATAGCGCAATTGTTAAATTTGAAAGGATTACATTTTGAGCGACCAACCTGTGAAATCGGTATCACGAACCAAAGCGGATAAGGACAATATAACCAAAGGACCGATGCGAGATCGTCCCCTTCTTTTTCTCGACCTAGAAACTACCGGCTTGATTCCCGGCGTTCAGGAAATTCTAGAAATAGGGGCAGTGCTGGTTTCACAACCGGACTTCACCAGATTACAAACCTTTGAATGTAAGGTTAAGCCGGTACATTTTGAAACTGCCTCGCCCGAAGCCCTAAAAATCTGTGGCTATGACCCGGTTAAGTGGGAGAACGCCATTGATTTGAAAGAAGCGCTAACCCAACTTTCCGAGATTGGTCGCGGTGCGGTTCTGATGGGTTTTAACGTTACTTTCGATTGGGCTTTTCTTCAGATTGGCTTTAACACGGTAGAATTGCCTGACCCTTTCTATTACCACCGTGTTGACGTAATGTCCGCTGCCTATGCCCGATACTATTCTAACCCTAAATTTAACCGTTTTAGTTTGAGCGAATGCTGCCGCTATTTCGGCGTATCCAATCGCGCCGCGCATACCGCTTTATCCGATGCCGAAGCCACTTATGATGTTTTCGTGGCAATGATGCGGGATGGCATGCTATAATTTCCTTAATAGTAGTAATTGTTTGTCAGTTAGGTTGAAAGGGCTATTATGTCAACTCCGTTAATTCTGGTAATTGATGATGAAACAAATATAGCCGATTTAGCCAAAATGTACCTCACCAAAGAGGGCTTTGAGGTAATTACCGCTGAGGATGGCGACGAGGGTTTGCAGCTATTTCGCAGCCGTAACCCCACCTTGATTGTTTTGGACTTGATGTTGCCGGGAGTAGATGGTTGGGAAATCACACGCCAGATTCGCAAAGATAGCAATGTCCCTATTATCATGTTGACCGCCCGAAGCGAGGATGTTGATCGCATCGTGGGTCTTGAACTCGGCGCAGACGACTACCTGACCAAGCCTTTTAACCCGCGTGAATTGGTAGCGCGGGTCAAAGCGGTTTTGCGCCGCTATACTGCTATGCCTGCTGTTGAGGATAACCACTCTGATAAAAATCGGATAATAGTAGGTGACATAGTGATTGATTTGCGCCAACATACCGTTGAAATTGCCGGGCGCAATGTTGAACTGCGCGCCAAAGAATTTGAACTACTAACTACCTTCGCGCAAAGTCCTAACAGCGTATTTGACCGCGAGAAATTATTAAATCAAGTGTGGGGCTACGAATATTACGGTGATAGTCGCACCATTGATGTACATATCACTCATTTGCGTGAAAAACTCGAAGGCAGTCAAGTTAAAATCCAGACGGTGTGGGGAGTCGGTTACAAACTGGTGGTACAGTAAACGCGCCTAATCAACCTCAAGCGGCAATTGCAATTGGCGCGTGGCATTTACTTCTATAAAGTTGCTAACTCGCACCCCTAACAGGCGTAAAGGTGTACCCCGTTTCCAAGTATGCTTCATCAAGCGGGCGGCGCTGGCGGAAATGGTGGTGGCGTTATCGGTAGGGGATAGCAGAGTTTCGGCGCGTGTCACCGTGCGCCAATCTGCAAAGCGCAACTTGATGCCGGTGGTACGCGCCAATAAGCCCCGCTTTTTCAATTGGTTTTCCAACCCTGCCGCCATCTCTTGTATATGTTTCCAGAGGCGACGCGAATCGGTGACATCTACAAAATAGGTGCGCTCGTAAGAGAATGATTTCGCCTCACGGCTGGTTTCGATTGAGCGGTCATCATGCCCCGCTGCGTGCTTATGCAATTCCAAACCGAGATTTGGTCCAAAATCTTCCTGCAATTGCTCCAAGTCGGCTTCTGCTAGATCGCCGATAGTCTGGATTCCTTTGGAATTCAGGCGCGCTGCCGTTTTTGGTCCAATCCCGTAGAGTTTGCCTACCGGTAGGGGGCGGAGAAATTCTGACTCTTTACCCGGCTCTACCATTGTCAAGCCCCCCGGTTTCTTGAAACCGCTTGCCATTTTAGCTACCAGTTTGTTGGTGGCAATTCCAACCGACGCGCTCAAGCCGGTGGTTGTTATAAGCTGCTCTTGCAAATTTTGCGCTAAAGCAGCCGGATCGGGTTGCCCGCTTAGGTCAAGATACGCTTCGTCAATACTGACTTGTTCCAGCGCATTAACCTGCCCTTCGAGTAACTGCATAACCCGGCGCGAAAACTCTTTATATAAGTCGTGCCGCACCTGTAGATAAATTCCGTCCGGGCAAAGTCGCCGCGCTTGTGTTACGGGCATTGCGCTATGCACCCCGAATTGTCGCGCGGCATAAGAGGCGGTTGCTACTACCCCCCGATTGGTGGTATCTTCGCCCATAATAACCATGATGGGTAAGCCTTTGATTTCGGGGTTCATAATCTCTTCGACGGTGGCATAGAAAGCATCAAGGTCAAGATGGGCGATACAACGTGTCCAGTCCATACTGCTAAATACTCCGCAGCCGCTTACTGCGCCCTTTTTCCGACTCGGTGAGCAGCAAGCCCTGATCTTCCAATAGCAAGCGCAATAGCTCGCGGTCATCGCCCCGCAGCACGGCTTGTTCGTGTGCTTCCATCAAGGCTACCGGGTAGCCTTGCCCCAACTCTACCTGTCGCAAAACCAGCGATAACGTACTTGCCAGCTTTTCCGTATCCAGCGCCAGCCATTGCGGAAACTCAATTCGCACCATTTCGTACTTTGTCAGCATATAGGTGAAATAAATGCGGTCGATATACTCACGCAATTCTTTGGGTTCGCCCAAGGTCGAGGCAAAAATTGTTCCGCGTGTGTCAGGTTTAAGCAAATTCTGGAAAAGCATGCGATCCTGCACGCCGCCAAAAACTCTACCACTTTTGCTTTCCTCGCGCACCGCTGCTCGCAGCGTTTCAATTACAGCATTGCTGTGGGTGTTGCTGATGTAACCGACAATTGGAATCTGCGCTTTGTCGAATTGATCCAACAGGCTGTAATAGCGGTTTCGCAGTTCGGTTCCTTCCTTGCTGCGAAGATTGATGCTGCGCCAAAGAGTGAGCGGCCCATCCCGAAATACCAGATCGGCTTGATGTTTGAGGGCAAGTTCGTAGGCGGCTTCCAATTCTTTCAAAGCCGCTTCGGTGTCCAGTAACGAGGCTTTGGTGTATTCGCGTTCTTCGTTGGTAGCGTCTTCAGTTTCAAAGAAGGTGAGACTATCCAGATCGGCGGTGGGCTTTTCGCCATAGCGCAACATTACGCGCCCAATATTTATGACGTAAAAGTGGGCTGTGCCATTGTGGCGGTCGGGTGGAATAGGCGAACTGTCGGTGGCTACCACGCAATAGTCGGTAGTTGAGGGGTTGATAGCTACAACTTCATTTAGTCCTGAAATTGGGTAAGCTAGCGTTTCATCGCGCCGGGAATGTTCCTTAGCAATAACCGACAACTTGTATTCATCGGCAGCGCGATAATATTCCACCGCTTCGGCTATGTTTTTTTCCAGCCGCCGCGCTTCTTCTTTAAGTCGCCCGGCTTGTTTTTCAATTTGGTCGTTTAATTCTTGGGGATTTAGCGGCATAACCAATCATTGAGCGCGATAACGCACCGTGATTTGCCCGTTGGCAGTCTGTAAGTCCAATAAATGCAACAGTCGCTCATTAACTTTGATGGTGGCGACATTGTTATTGATTTGCGGTTCTACTATGGTTGTATTTACAATCTGAACAACTGTATTTACATTAACCGGAAGATTGCCCTTGCCAACTTTAGGTTCGCCAATCGCTCTCACTGCGATCTGACCGTTCACAACGCCGATGCTTTCCAAAACGCTAACATCAAAATCAACCAGCGCATTACCCACTTTAACATCAACCTGAATTTGTTCATTGGGCAAAATCTTTATTACTATATCTTTAAGACTCACAATTCCGACAATACTTAGCGGATTTGATTTTGCCTCGCGCGCTATTTCAGCATTGAGATATGACTCGCTTAGGGTAGCTGAAAGATCGGGTACACCTGCTAGGGGTTGGCGTGTTGGCAAGGGTTGGTTGCTGGCAGTCGAACCAAACCAGAAAAGCGCCCCTACCACTAAACCAACTACCCCTAACAAGAATCCTAACCCCAATAACCCGCAGCCTGCCAACCATGGGACTCCCGGACGGTTGTTCTTTACGCGACCGGGAGAGATATAATTCGGGTTAGAGGTGGGAGGGCGGTAGCTCATTTCTTAGGCTGCCTGCGCTTTCTCAATGCGCTTCACCCACAGTTCAGGCTTTTTGATTTCGTCTAACGTAGGAATATATTCCGGGCGATCCCACATAAGATTGGCAAAATCAATACCCTTTAATTCTACTACCCTATCCACGAAAATTTCGCCTAAACGGTATTGCTCCATTTTCAGGTCAAGTCCGGTGAGCTTGATAAAGAGTTTATCAATAATACCTCGATCCTTCTGCCGACGCTCAATGCGCTCTTTGATGGTGTTATAGTTCGGCATCAGTTTCTCACCTACCGCGTTCATGACGTGGTTGCTGTAGCCTTCTACAATACTCATCAAAGCCTGTAACTCTGAGAAAAGAGTGCGTTGTTCGGGAGTCATAACCCGTTCAATCCAGCTTGAACCTTGGCTATTATCGCGTATTCGGCGCAGAAAATTGTTCAAGCGTTGTTTGTTCAGACGCATATTCTGCAAATCTTCGGTGAGATAGCTGAAATAGCGTTCGAGGATTCCGTTAAAGTGGCGGCGCACCCAAGTATGCGATTCAAATTCAAAAGCATGGGTTGATTCGTGTAGCGCAATCCACAGGCGGAACTCGTCCCCATTCAGATTCAGGGCGTTAACCACACCGCCAATGTTCGGCTCTACAAAGAAAACACGTCCATCTGCTACGGGTTCGCGTCCTAACAGGCTCAAATCATACTGCCCTAACACCCTGCGAGAAAGATAGCCTAGCAAAATACCCATTTCACCGCTAACCAGTAACTGGTTAAAGCCGCCCACCATTGCTTGCATTGCCGCGCTGCTGCTGCCCATTGAATCGCGGTTTAGCCGTTCGATTGGCTCGAAAAGCTGACGAAAGCTGCTGATATTTGCTTCAACCCATTCATTCCGGCTAACCGCTCGCACGGTGTTCAACTGGCGGGGTAGCTTTGTATTTGCATATTCTTCTATAATTGGCACTACTTTAAGGGTGAGTTCACTATAATAGGTTGTCCATTTATTGCGCCATTCTGCCGTTGCCCCCGTTTCCGGGTTCATCCGTTCGGCAATATCGCGTACTTTATTCCAATCTATCATTGAGGGTGGCCCGTTACGTTCGACATCACGGGCGCGGGAGTTAGCCCATACCGCCCCAAAAGCTGCCGCAGTTGCCAGCCCTAATCCGGTTGCAATTTTCCCATATCGGATAGTTGAGCTTTTACCTCTATCTTCATCCTCACTAAATTTATTGGTTTTATCTACTGCCATAAGAATACTCCTTGCCAAAAGTGTCCCCGTGATAAGGGGAGGAATAAGTGCTTTTACCGCTGCTGCTATATACGCTAGAAACGGTTAAATGTTGCCTCATCATAAGCATTAAACCGCCCTATGTCAATGTAAAATAAATTGCATAGCAGGGAGAGAAGGTGGAAATAGCGAATTGGTACTGTGGAGAAAACCCCCTTTCCTGCTAGGAAAAGGGGGTAATCAGAAGATTTATAGCTACTCGCGCGTGGCGGCTTTGGCTTTAGCTGCCTCCGCAAATAAGCCTTTAATGGTTTCTAGCGTATTGTTCTGTACTGCTTCCCGCGCTACCCGGATGGAGTTCTTGATGCCTTTTGCTTTGGTGCGCCCGTGTGAAATGATTACCACACCGTTTACGCCAAGCAAAGGTGCGCCCCCGAACTCCTCATGGTCAAGCGCTTTCTTTACCTTGTTAAAGGCAGGTTTAAGACCTAACGCTAACAACTTGAAGAATAAATTGGCGGTCAATTCCTGCTTTAATAAATGAAGCATCACATCGGCAGTGCCTTCAGCGGTTTTGAGCAATATATTTCCGGTGAATCCATCCGTAACCACCACGTCGGCAAGCCCCGCCAGTACATCCTTCCCCTCCACATTTCCGATGAAATTAATACCGGAAGTTTGGCGTAATAGCTGATGAGTTTCCTTTACCAAAGGCGTACCTTTGCTATCCTCTTCGCCATTGCTGAGCAAGCCGACTCTAGGATTAGGGCGTTTTAACACCTTCTCCACATAAACTGCACCCATCTGTGCAAACTGAATTAGAAATTCAGGGCGTACTTCGGTATTCGCGCCCACATCTATGACCAATATTAACCCGGTTTTAGTTGGGAAAACAGTCGCTAACCCGGCACGTTCCACGCCGCGTACCCGCCGCAACTGGAGGCTGGCAGCCGCAAAAGTCGCGCCGCTATGCCCAGCAGAAACAAATGCATCTGCTTCGCCTTGCTTTACCAAATTCAAGCCAACTACCACCGAAGAGTCTTTCTTCTCGCGAATGGCTTGAACCGACTCATCGGTCATCTCGATTACTTCGGTGGCATTTACTACCGTTAGTTTTAAGCCGCTGGTTTCGTGTTTTGCCAATTCTGCTCTAATCTCAGACTCGCGCCCTATAAGGATAATTTCGATTCCGTATTCGCGGGCGGCTTGCACCGCCCCTGCCACCGGTTCTTGTGGTGCATAATCGCCACCCATTGCATCCAACACGATTTTCATACTCTTAAAGCTCCCAATATTTCACCGCAACCCGGCAAAAAGGTCATATTCGGGTCTTTGCGCCGGTATTGTTGACTTGAACAGGATAAAGGCATCCGTACTTCCCAGAAGTGTACCAAATTCGTCCCGCATTTTCATCCAGGGGCTATTATAATCTATCTGGGTGCGATGTTCTGCCATCGCTTTACGTGCAGTAAGCCAGTAATCTCCTACATCAATTATAGTAGTAATTTCGTTATCAGGCGAACCGAACTCAGGTGGGTTATTCTCATCAATTTTAGGCGCGCCCTCTCGCTGGAAGGGCCATTCACGCCCATCTTTCTTCAATATCTCCCATAGTTGCAACCAGCTACTGCGTGTAAAAGCAGTGGTATAGAGCTTGCTAGGCTGCCATGCCTCGCCAAACTCGGCTTCGGGATAGCGTCTGGTATCGGTGGCGTAATCAAAGGCAGCTACAGTGATTTTGTGCGCCATTATATGATCAGGATGACCATAACCGCCAAATGAATTATAGGTGATCATTACTTGTGGGCGATATTTTCGCACCAGTTTAACCAACTTGCCGATTGCTTCCTGCCTATCCGCTTTGTGGAAACATTCCGGATGCTCATTGGCAGGGCTGCCAACCATCCCGCTATCCCGATAACCTAGCAATTCGAGAGCGCCGATATTCATAATTGCGACTGAGCGTCGTAGCTCTTCCAAGCGTATTTCGCCGAGGCGTGGTTTTGCTTCTTCCGGGTCAAGGTTCGGGTCATGTATCTCGCCCTCTTCCCCATTTGTACATGTGACCAATACGGTCTGGATGCCTTCTGCCTGATATTTGATAAGGGAAGCTCCTCCGGCAATGCACTCATCATCAGGGTGGGCGTGAACCGCCATTATTGTTTGTGAAAATTTAGACATGTTTAAGTTTAACCTTTCTATTTTTTCATCGTAAGTTCTTCACAGCTTAAAAACCCATTAAAAAAACCTTAAAATTTGCTTATTTTAACTTATTGTAGGTTATGTAGTATTGACTTAAATAAATTAACGTGATAAATTTGTAATAAGCGAATTTTCTGTTAACGCTTTGTTAATTTTAACCCTATGTTCCTGAGGTTCTACTTTTTACATAATTGATCCACATTTTGTTCTCCACATCATTATGTGAAAAATTTTACTAGGAACGGAACTGGACAGGGTTGTCCACAAACACACAGAATGCGAGAAGGATGACTAGCAGAGCGGTACGATGTTTGTTCCACTCATCACTGGTGATCGACGCCGCTAGCAAGGAGGCTAACAGCCATGATCTCTAGAGAACTTAAATCCCAGTCACCCGGTAGCGAGACTGTCACTTTCAGATACCAAACCGCCTTCAACGATGAAGACGAAGAAATATTCAGAGCGGGGCAGCTTGTACCGGCGGGTACTTATGTCGAAATTGATGGTTGGCGGCAAGTTACCCTCGATGTGCCCGGTACATTACCGGCATCCCTCGATGGACGACGTGCTGAATATCGTCGATACTATTGCCCTTGGTTGCAGGAAACTGCCTGATTAAATAACTTGCCTTGAAGAAATTTTTCAGGCTTAATATAGGATTTTTTAAATGAGCGACCACTCTGATGCAGAGAAGGTTGCTTATTTAATTTAATAAATCAACTCTTAATACTAATCAAAGAATGGTGATATCACTTCGCCCCGCCACGCCGCAAACCCAACTTTTATCAGCGGTGCAATCCGTTCCACTACCAGATTTAGGGCTTCATCTTCATGGTAAAACCCTGCTTCCAGCGTTTCTTTGGGATGCAATTTAAACTCGCTACTCAATGCCTCGCACATGAAAACTACTGAAATATTTTGTAATATTGCGGGGTGTGTGGCAGTGATTCCCGGTAACCCACGCCGTGTATCTCGCACTGCTACCAAGCGCAAGGGACGACACTCGATTCCGGTTTCCTCAAGCACTTCTTTCACCACATTTTCAGCAGGAGTAAGTCCCACTTCGAGCCACCCGGTAGGAATAAACCACAATCCGCTATCGCCACGTTTACCCATTAGCATACGCCCTTCAGCATCAAAGCAAAACGCAGCGGTGCTGACTTTTGGTGTTACATAGCCTGCTACACCGGGTTTTACCTGTTCCAACCAACTTTGTAGTAATTGTCGGGATAGGTTTTCTTCTATTTCATATTCAGGATTATTGCTTGCCATTAATTCTGCCATTTCAGCCGCAATCTCAAGAATACGCTCGTATCGTTCTCGTTCGTATAGTTCTTTACTCCATGCCAGTCCGGTGCGTGCTACAGAAGATATTGCGGTGATTTTGTGGGCAAGTTCCTCGAAAAAATCCATAATTTATGCTCCCTCATATGGTATTGAGCATTATACCTGAAAACTTCGCTATTTCACCACCCTAGTGAGATTTCAATGGACGTGTTACACTGTTAAGATTATCGCGCTGTTCAGGTACTATAACCCAACTCAGGTATGGAGATAAAAGATGTCGCTTGATTATGATGCTTACCTACAACTTGCGCCCGGAATTAAAATGTGCCGAATTTTAAACGGAATGTGGCAAGTATCGGGCGGACATGGGGTGATTAACTTACGAAGTGCGGTTTATAGCATGTTCGCCTATTATGAAGCCGGGTTCACCACTTGGGATTTAGCCGATCATTATGGTCCGGCTGAAGATTTCATAGGACAATTCCGGCGACAGTTAGCCATAAACAAGGGTGAGAAGGCGGTTTGGGAGACACTAGCCTTTACCAAGTGGGTGCCGAGTCCCGGACAAATGACCCGTAAAATTGTCGAAGATAATATCAACATTTCCTTGCGCCGCATGGGTGTGCAAGCGTTGGATATGTTGCAATTTCACTGGTGGGATTACAGTGATACTAACTACCTTGAAGCCCTAAAGTATCTGGCAGAGCTACAAAATGAAGGCAAAATCCATCTCGTTTCCCTGACAAATTTCGACACAGCACATTTGCAGATTATTCTCGACAAGGGGATAAAAATAGCGACCAATCAGGTGCAATTTTCTCCGGTTGATATGCGCCCATTGGTGGAAATGGCACAACTCTGCGACGAGCATGATATAAAGCTGCTTACATATGGAACTGTATGTGGGGGATTGCTTTCAGATCGCTATTTGAATCAGCCTGAACCGAGTGGAGCGGCATTAAATACGGTCAGCCTACGTAAATATAAACAGATGGTGGATGGTTGGGGCGGTTGGAAGCTTTTCCAACAACTTTTGCAAACTCTTAAGCGTATTGCTGTCAAACACAATGTGAGTATTTCCAACGTAGCTATGCGCTATATCCTGAACCAAACGGCGGTAGGCGGCGTAATAGTAGGCGCGCGTTTGGGTATTACCGAGCATATTGAAGATAATGCGCGTGTATTTAAGCTTAAATTGGATGGTGAGGATGAGGCTGCGTTACAGGAAGTATTGTCAAAATCCAATGACCTATATCAATTGATCGGGGATTGTGGCGCAGAATATCGTCGCTAGTGTGGGTCTTTGAGCAAGGCGGTAGCTAGAAAGGTTATCGCCTCGGCAACTTCACGCGGTTTGATGATAACCGCTTCATGTCCGGCGTTTACTGTGAACAGGCGATGCGCTCCTAATCTACTTGACATAAGCGGATGATATAAACCCGGTGGAAGCGTAAGGTCATCATTCAAGCTTAAATAGCCGCAGGGTGGATGATTTTTGAAAAAACCGGGTAGGCTGATTTTATCTTCAAGCGGTGCAAGCGGTTCAGGCGCAAGTCGTGCCAGTATCCTATCAGCATAACGATTGTCGTCATTTATAACGCTGTTTAACCAGTAATCTTTCATCGCTGCCATATCAATTGCCTGCTCCGGGTGCTGTCTTGCAAGTTGCCGGAAATAGTCTGCCATTTGGGGTGGCATATTGTCCGTAACGCTTTCCCCATCTTGTAAAACATAAGCAGCGGCGAAGATAAGACCGGACAACCTCGAACCTTCGCCCTTATAAAGCATTTCAGAGGCTAATTGAATTATAGCGCCTGCCGTGCCATATCCTACCAAAATATAATTTTTAGTAGGGGCGGATTCGGCAAAAGCAGCTACCGCTTCGGCGTAGCTTTGCAGGCTAGGCTTAGGGGAACGCGCTTGGTTTCCACGCCCCGGCAAATCCAGCGCAAGTCCGCGCCATTCCCGCTCTCCTAAATAAGCGATAACTCCCTTCCACGCCCATGCCCCGTGCCAAGCATCATGTACCAATATCAGGCTAATATTGCTAGAGTCAGTTATTTGGTTTGACATAAATTACTATTACTCCTCAGAAAACCCATTACAATTAAATTTTCTGAAGGTTAGCGAGGCTGACCATCAATTTTTTAATACCTTGCCCCTCAAAGGCAACTGTAGCCTCTTCATCGTTACCACTGATACGACTCGATACCACCATACCCTTGCCAAACTTGGGGTGCAGCACTTTTTCGCCTGCTTTAAACTTCAAGCTGATATTGCCGGTGGCGGCAGGGCGGGTCGGTGTAGCTGGTTTTGAAAGGGCGGCAGGTTTGGCGGGTGCAGGTTTGGTGGTATTGCCCCAATTGGTGCGGTTTACATCCGTACCCCACAACGTATCACGACTACCCGTGCCACGCCCACCATGAGGGCTACCGGTGGGGGCTTGTTGGTAACCTTTAACTAGTTGGGAAGGTAGGTCCAGCAAGAAACGCGAAGGTTTGGTTGGGATGTTTTGTCCACCGTAGAGTGAGCGTCGGAAAGCATACACCAGATAGAGCCGATTTTTGGCGCGGGTGATACCCACATAAAGCAAGCGGCGTTCTTCCTCAAGCTGGTTTTCGTTTTCGAGGGAACGGCTATGGGGTAAGATGCCTTCTTCCAAGCCCACGATGAAAACCACCGGAAATTCCAGCCCTTTGGCAGCATGCAAGGTAATCAGCGTTGCGGCATCGGCGTCTGGATTAAACTTGTCCACGTCCGCTACTAGCGCCACATCTTCCATAAAAGCGGGCAAAGCGTCGTTACCCGGCATATGGTTGTATTCTTGGCAAACGGTGCGAAGTTCCTGAACGTTATGCCAGCGTTCTTCGCCCTCTTCGCTGCCGTCCCGCAGGCTTAATTCATAACCCGATTTTTCCATTACGTAATCGAACAATTCGAGCAAGGTCATTTCGCCACGCGCCCGAATAAAGGCTTCCAGCAAGTTCACAAAATCCAGCAGCGCATTCCTGATTTTTGGCGCAACGTTGAGTGGCGGTAGTAAATCCTCTTCGTTACTTTCTTCCGGTTCGCCCGCATTTCGGCGGGTTTGTTTATCCGCCTCTTGGCTTTGTAACAGTTGCAAGGCTACGTAAATCGGCAAGCTCATTTGATTAGCCCATTGGCTAAGATCAATCAGAGTGCGCGGACCAATACCCTTTCCGGCGGGCGTATTGGTAATGATGCGAGTAAAGCTGATGCTGTCGTAGGGATTCTGAATCAGGCGCAAGAATGCTAAGGCATCTTTTACTTCTTTGCGTTCGTAAAAGCGCGTGCCGCCGATTAACTGATACGGGATGCCCCGCCGAATGAACATTTCTTCCAGCGCGCGACTTTGGGCATTGGTACGATATAATACCGCTACATCTTTAGGCTTAAATTCGCCTCGAACCTGCAATCGGTCAATTTCGCCTACTACATAATTGGCTTCTTCCATTTCGTTGTATGCTTCAAATACTTGGATAGGGCGACCCGATTCGTTTTCAGTCCAAAGGGCTTTATCCTTGCGTTGCGTATTGGCGGCAATAATAGCGGTGGCAGCATCCAGAATCGTCTGGGTGCTACGGTAGTTTTGCTCAAGGGCAATAACTTTTGCCTGTGGGTAATCGCTTTCAAAATTCAAGATATTGCGAATATCGGCAGCCCGCCAGCCGTAGATAGACTGGTTTTCGTCGCCCACCACACATAGATTCTGGTATTTGTCGGCAAGGGCGTGGATTAACTGATATTGGGCGTGGTTAGTATCTTGGTATTCGTCCACCATGATATAGCGATAACGTTCTTGATAGCGTTCCAGCACTTCTTTGTTTTCGCGCAATAGCCGGATTGTCTGCCCGATTAAATCATCGAAATCCAAAGCGCGGTTAGTGCGTAGCAATTCCTGATAACGTTCGTAAACCCGCGCCGCTATTTCTTCAAAATAGGTCTGTGCCACTTCGCGAAATTGGCGTGGCTCTTGTAGTGTATTCTTTGCGGAGCTAATCATGCTCAAACAAGCGCGGGGGCTATATTGCTTGTCGCTCAAACCGAGGCTATTGAGAGAGCTTTTAACCAGCGCGGTCTGGTCATCGTCATCATAGATGGCAAAATTGCGATCAAGCCCGATATAATTGGCATCTTGGCGCAATACCCGTACGCAAAAAGAGTGGAAAGTGCCGAGCGTGAGACGTTTGGCAGCAGAATTTTCCTGCCCCAGATATTTTACAAGCAATTTCTCGGTGCGCTCTTTCATCTCACGCGCCGCTTTATTAGTAAAGGTTACCGACAGGATATTATAGGCATCAATTCGCGGTTGTGCCTCACTCAGCATGTAGGCAATACGCTGAGTCAGCACGCGGGTTTTTCCGCTGCCCGGTCCTGCCAAAATCAAGACAGGACCTTCAATTGTTGCTGCTGCGTCACGTTGCGCCGGGTTTAACCCATCAAGAATACCTGCCGCCACTTGAAAAAAACTCCCCAAGAAATAAAGAACAAAAATTACCAAAAAGCGTTAGAATTTTAGCACACATGTATAGGAATGGCTAACCCTCTGGAAGGATTGTTTCTTGAAAATACATTTGGGCGGCTTATGGCGTAAGCCGGATTTTATGAAGTTGTGGACAGGGCAAATGATTTCGGAGTTTGGCTCCCGCATTACTCGCGAAGGTTTGCCCTATGCAGCGGTGCTGGTGTTGGCAGCAAGTCCGGCTGAACTTGGATTTCTTACTGCGCTGGCGGCTTTACCAGTTTTGTTGGTGGGATTAATCGCCGGAGTCCTCGTAGATCGCGTAAAGCGTCGCCCCGTTATGATTTGGTGCGATATAGGCAGATTTTTGCTGGTAGGCTCGATTCCGGTAGCCGCTCTATTCGGGTTGCTTACCATGTGGCAACTCTATGTAGTGGCGTTGCTTGTAGGGGTATTTACCATCTTTTTCGAGGTGGCAAGCCAATCCTACCTTCCATCGCTGGTAGAGCGCGAAAACATTGTGGAGGGCAATAGCAAGCTAGGAGCTAGTAGTTCGCTGGCGGAAATAGGCGGGCCTCCTTTGGCGGGAGTGCTGGTACAAACGTTAACTGCACCCCTCGCAATAGCATTTGACGCAATCTCGTATCTTTTTTCGGCGTTAGGTGTAGGCTTAATTCGTAAGCCCGAAACCAAATCTATTTCTGCTCATCACGAATTTAACTTTTGGAGAGAAGTAAGAGAAGGGTTAGCCATTGTGCTGTCAAACCCCTACTTGCGCCCGTTAGCGATAAATAGCGCAATTTCCAATTTTTTTGGCAGCTTCATCGGCACTTTCTATGTATATTACGCCGTAAACGATTTAAAATTAGAGCCGGGAATACTGGGGTTTATAATCGGGCTAGGTGGGATTGGCGCATTACTCGGTACATTACTGGCTACACCAATGCTGAAAAGATTGGGCTTGGGCAACTCTCTATTGGTGGCGTTATTTCTTGGCAAGTTGGTACCGTTTCTGATACCTCTGGCAGGTGGTTCGCCTTGGTTGGTAATAGTATGTATGGCTTTGCCCCAACTGTTGGGTGATGCTACCCTGATGGTCTTTTTGATTCATTCCACCAGTTTGTGCCAGTCGGTAGTACCGGATAGGTTGCTAGGGCGGGCAAATGCCAGTATGCAGTTTTTGATCGGCGCAATCAGCCCCATAGGCCCACTAGTAGCCGGATTTTTGGGAAGCTGGTTAGGTGTCAGGCTGACCTTGCTGATAGCCTTAGTTGGCATGTTGTTAGGCAGTTTAGCAGTAATATTTTCACCGCTGCGTACTCTGCGCGAATTTCCGGCTTTGCAGCAGGAAACGAGCGACGATAGCCACGCCTCCTATGCCGATAACTAGCGTGGCGGCAAAAAAAATCTGGTACGCGCTCAGTTTTAGTAAGCCAATATTCAGTTCAATCGTGTTATGATCGAGATAATCCAGTAGTAAGCCCCATAGCATAGGCGCAAGTGCTTGTGAGATATAAGTAATAAAAGTGGCGATATTCTGGAACATTACCCGATCTTGCTCCGGAGCAAGGGTCATAATGCTGTGCGATTGGCTCATATTTAGGGCGGCAATCCAGATTGCGCTGAGAAACAATAGCGTGGCTGCCATTAAATAGTTAAAGCCTGCCGGGAGTAATTGCAAGGCTAACCAAAGTAAAGAGTTAAAACACAACCCTGAAAATGCCAGTAATTGCAATGACATTACACTCTGTCGGCGGTCTATCCAACGACCCCAAACCACCGAAGCAATCGAAGCACCTACTACTCCTGCGGTAGAAAAATACAGAATCAAGCTAGGGTTAATGCCAACTTTTTCGCGTAGATAAATCAAGCTGAGCGAAGGTATCCCAAAAAATGCGACCCCATAGAAGCTCTGTACTGTCACAAAGGTTTTAAAGCCCGGTTGGGCAAAGCAACTTTTCATGCTCTGCGAGAAACTCAGGCGCGCGCTTTGGGAAGTAGTAGTAATCGCTTCGGGCGGTATTTTGGCAACCCGTATCATAAAAAAAGAACTTATAAACCCGCCTAGAGTTCCCAACCCAAATACTATTGCAAAGGTAGCCAGCGCCGGGTTTGGACCAAGTATTGCTCCTACCAGCAAGAAGGTTAATACGCTACCGAGGTTTGAGAATAGAGTGGCGCGACTTAGGTAAAGACCACGCTTTTCACGAGAGATTATTAGGGTAAGCCAAGGCATCCAGCCCGATATACCAAAGTTGCGGCACAGGTGGTAGATTCCTAGAATTCCCAGCGCTAAACCGGCGCGTAGGCTATCGAACCCCGGAATATTCACTAGAGCAATCAAGATTACTGAAGAACTGAGCACCCAACGTAGAGTCCAGAAAGTTAGCGCGGTACGCCTGTATCCGAATCTCTCGACGAACCGGGCTGAAGCCAGCGTTATGGGCATAAGAATAAGCGGCATCGCAGAAATTAGCCCTACCGCAAAGGCGCTTCCACCACTTTGCCGGATGAAAAGTACCATCGGTGCGCCGAGACTTTGCCAGAAGACTGCATTGAAAAACTCGAAGAAGAAATTGTTGTAGACTCCACGAGGTAAGCCCTCAACTCTGAATCCGGCGCGTCTAATGGCTCTTTCTGCTAAAATTTGCCCCCTACCCATCACCTCTCCTCAGCAACTTTAAATTTGAATTTCTAATTAGTATAGCCATATTTCCCCAGCTTTTTATGCTACTTATTGCCTATTTTTATTAACTGAGGTTGCTATAAGTTACAGAGGGCTTTATAATTAAGTAAAACGCATTAAATTAAATTAAATTAATAATCGTTAGTATATTCTGGTTAAGTTATAACTCAAATTTAGCGATATGGATATTCCTGTTAACTATTACCAATTAATCAAATCCCAACTCCACAATGAAATTAAACTGGAAATTTACGAATTATCCAGATTATTACTAACTGAAACTAGCCTACCTAGTACCCTTGAGATTCTTTCCAATTTTGCCATCAAAACATACCAAGCAAAAACCGCCCCTATAGTTGTATATAGTCCGCAAGAATTAGCTGATATATATTGTTTAAAAGGCGATTTCATCGTCAATTGCGATTGTAAAGCATGCCCTTTCATTATGAAAACTGGCTTGTTTAACAAAGCTTTTGATAGTAAAAGTATAATTGCTATCCCCAACTATTGGGAGGATACCAGTTTTGAGCATAGCGAAACTATCAACCAGATGATGAAGCATGCTGATTGTAAGGCTCTGCTGATTGTGCCACTGCTTGCTGACAATCAAGTGATTGCACTGCTTGCAATATTCAAACCAGAAGTTTATCAATGGCAGGAAGTAGATTTCATTCGTGCGAGTGAGCTTTCCCATATTGGCGGTGCAGCTATAAAGAATGCTCGTTCTATTAAACAAATAAAATTCCTTAACGATAGTAAATCAGTTTTGTTGGAATTATGCCGTAAAGTGCTATTTACGCTTGATCTAAATGAAATGCTAGATCTCCTTAGCGAACGTGCTAAGGAATTACTGGAGGTTGATTCAGTTACAATCGGGCTGATAGAAAATAATATACTTGTAGGTGATAATCAAAGCCCCAACTTAACTTTTAATTATGCTCCGGTTCTACCAAGTTATTTATCCGGCAAAGGGGTAGGTGGGCGGGCATATTCCACCGGACAAGTTGCTTATACCAACGATTATTTCAATGACCAATCTTTTGAACATTCCCCTGATATTGATGATATGATTCGAACTAGCGGTATAATTGCTTCGCTGGCGGCTCCGATTTACCTCAAAGATGATATGATAGCTTTAATGTGGGCTAGTAACTTCAAGGCATATAACTGGACTGAGCATGATATTGCCTTGGCAAAAGAATTTACGTCACTCGCCTCTTTAGCAATCCATAATGCTCGCCTTTATCGTGACCTTGCCAAGTTAAATGAAAAGCTTGAACGCCGCAATCACGAACTCGAAACTCTTGAGGAGATTAATCGTAGTTTGCGCGTTAACACCGAAATTGATAAAACTACCGAATATGCTCTTAAAGTCGCAATGAAGGTTCTAGGGGCTGAGCGGGGTTCGATTCATTTGGTAAATCAGAATAATCCACAGCTCCTCAATTTAGAGATCTTCCTTGACATCTCTCAAGCTGCTAAGAATACCTCTACTTCACGCTATACCAGAGACGATGCTAATGCACCCGACTGGCTCAAGGAAATGCAAGTCGGGGTTGGTATTACCGGCAATGTGGCGCTTCGAAGGCAAACCTTGATGATTCCAGATTTAACCTCACTCCGGCAGCATCTACATGGCGTATCCATTGACCCCAATCCAAAATGGAAATCCGGGATTTTCATACCAATGTTTGCGGCAGACCAGTTTTTAGGAGTATTAAGCCTGCTCTCTTATGAGAGCAAAATTTTCTTTAAAGATGACGAACGTTATGCTGAAATGTTAACAGCCCAAATATCTTATGCAGTTCAATATGCCCGACAAATTGAAAACCAACATAAGCAAGAACAACTACAAGCGGCTCTGATAATGGCACGAACCGCCGCACATGAGCTTAGCCAGCCACTCACTTTGCTCCAAGCAGAAATAGAGTTGATTACCGATTTTGGGGAAGAACCCACCCCCGAAGTTTTTGAAGAGATGAAAAAAGCGATTTTCGAAATGACCTCACGTATTCGTGCTTACCAGCAAATTGTTCGGTTGGCTACTACCGAGCCTGTACCGGGTATTCGGGTAATAAACCCGCATCTCAGTAAGCCCTAATTCACCCCACACTCACCATCGTTGTCCGATCGGCAGTAATACATGAAATTCCTGAAGCCATTCCATTCAACCATTTGGTCGGGTAATTTTTCACTATAGGTACTTAACCCGTTTACACCCGGTTCAAAAAATGCAAGACCTTCTAGCGCCATGTCTATTGAAATATCGGGTTCAAAAGAAGTGCGTGTATTGAGTACAAACCCGTTATATAGATAGATGATATAGGTATTGTAATAAATTTTGTCTTGCTGTTTAACAGGTAAAATTGCTATATGGCTGGGTTCTCCATAGGCTTGGATTACTTCGCTAAAGGTAAAGGGGTGTGGAAATAGGGGACTAATCAGTATAACTGTGTTTATGGGTAAATCTTTGTGATACAGCAAAATGCCCCCGGTTCCTTCGGTAGCATTTGAAGTGCGTGGATTACCTGTCCAATCCCAATCAAGGAATCCCAAGTCAGGAGTTGCACGATGCAGGGTATTATCAGGGTTGCTAACAAGTGGGTTATTTCGCATAACTGTTAAAGCTTGCTCAGCCGTTGTTTGCTCTGGCACGATGTTTTCCCAGCAAGGCGCGCGGCAGGGGATTCCTTTTAACCAGCGATATTGCCACTCGTAGCTGTTGTCCCTTTCAGAGTTTTCAACTGCAACTGAAGACTGTCCACTACTATCTGTGCAGCTTACTAATAATGCCTCAAGCACACAAATTAAAAGCAGTACGCGGACAGTCTTCATTTTGTTAACTCCTTGCTATGCTAACTTAGCGCGTAGTCAAGCGGAATTGGGTAAAACTCGCTTCCACTGCGCCACCGTAGCTACCTGCTGCAAAACCAATTGAACCTGAACCTGAAGCTTTAAGCGGTTGTGCATTTACCGCTTGGTTATTCACGAAAATTTTCAAGCCCCCATCGGTGGTTTGGATAGTGAAACGGTTTGAAGCACCCGCTTTCCATGCTCCAATCTTCGTCCATGGCAGAATTTCTTTCCAGTTGCCGTTGTTAAATTGGCTGACCTGCACCTGACCGCTTCCGGTTACGCTGGCGAGATAATAGCTGCTAGGATTCTGATACCAGAATACAAGCCCATATAGTCCGGCATCGCTATTAATTCCCTGTACCGACACTTCCGCGCTAAAGGACTGAGGCTGAATTTTGTTATTGGGATAAACGCCCCACACCAACTGGCTAGTGGTTGCTTTCACACTGTAACGCCCATTTTGATAGAGAGTTGCACCCCCATTTGGCAATCCACTGTTGGTATCCTTGAAAAGGTCTTCAAAGGCGACATTGCCCACCGGCTGGGGCGTTATTGGCGCATCGGTAATTGGCGCAGAGGTAGTGTTAGCTGTACCCGCAGAAGTAGTTGCAACAACTTTACGGGGAGTTGCCACAGGGGTTGGGTAAGCAAAACGCGAATTTAAAGTTACAATCACGATTGGATTTATATCCGGTTCCTTATTGGGAGCGGGAGCGGGAGGTAATTTACCTTGCGGTTTGGCGTTGGCAGCCCCCGGATTGCTTCCGGCATCGGCGCGTCCGTATCCAAAGGCAACATCAGGACCTACCGGTCCTAGGTCTTTTACGTGTTCCAGCACTACTGTCGTAAAATCGTCTATAGACAGATTGGGATTGGCGCTTTTCAATACTGCTGCCATGCCTGAAACCTGCGGGCAGGCTGCACTGGTGCCTGGGAAATTACTGCTGCCTTCTTCCTCATAAGCCCCACTGCTTACACTGGCAGGGGCTGAGATTTCAGGCTTAAATACACCGTTTGTTAATGGTCCTTGGCTGCTGTAGTATTCGATTGCATCTGTTTTATAATTAGTAGCTCCTACTGCCAGCGCGCCCTTAGACGAAGCCGGATCAGCGACAGCAATGCGTGGGACAACAAACTGGAGGGGCAAATCGTGACTAAAGATATGCAGCCTGAAACGTTCTACTTTCCCCCCGGTACGTTTGGCACACGCTTTGATATAAACTAATTGCCCCGGATTTAATTTTAAGGGTACGTATTCTTTGGGTGTACGGGAACGTTGGTCGCCGGTGCTACTTATCAAAGTGGTTCCGTTTATATCGGTAATAAATAGGTCAAGGTCGGTAGCATTGGGATTGATACCCCCGTTTAGCCACTGTTCCCAGTTTAGCATCACATAACCGGGAAAGGGAGCGCTTGATGGGTTTCCTAGAGCCATGCGGGTAACGCCCGGCGCAAATTGATGGCAACCACTGGAGTCAGGCTCATAATAAGCGGTATAGTGCGATGAGCCTTCGTTTCCGGCTGAAAACACAAATAGAATCCCATTTTCCTGCCTGACCCGCTCTATTTGTTTCTCCAGAAAGCTGCTACCGTCTCCGGCAGTGCCGTGTCCACCCATAGAAATCGAGATAATATTGACCTTCTGGCTAACCATATAACTGATAGCCCGCGAAAATTGATCATCGCTACCGTCAATTGCGGCGGCAAAATACTGAGCATCCGGCGCGTGCGAGTAGATAATTTCTGATACGGCGCTGCCATGCACATCATCTTCCAGCATGCCATCTCCGCCGACCTCTTTATCAATATCTACCGGATTGAAGTCGCGGGGTAAATAGCTGCCTTGTAAATCTTGAAAGAATTTAAACCCACCATCAATAATGCCAACACGCACGCCTTTACCGGTAAAACCGGCTTGCTGCCACTTATCGGTTTGCATTATTTTAACGCCTTCATTCTTTGCCAGATTTCCCACTTGTTGGAGTGCCTCAAGGGTTTGAGGTAACCCGTTAAATTCTTGGATAGTGCGCGGATATAAAAGGTTGATGCCAATTACGCCCTTGAAGCCAGCCAAATCGGAAAGGTAATTATCCTGACTGGATGAATTTACGTAGTCCACAAACACTTTGACCGGGACTTTGACCCGTAGTTTTACAATATTGCCTTCACTGGCAGAGTTAGTAACTCTCCCACCCATCGTTGTAACCTTTTCGGTTACAGGTTTCTGGGCAGTTGGGTCGTTCAGTTCCAGTTCAAAGTTAACTTCATCTTGGTTGTCAATAATATTTTGCTGGCGGGCATAGTCGATCGCCAATTGCAATTTCTGCTCTTTTGTACCTTCAGCGGTGGCATATTTAACCAGCACGCCGAGCAGCACAGTATCAATTTTACTTTCCTTGGGGACAGGTTCTGGAGTCGGGGCAGGAGTTGGCTCCGGTCCACACGCCTGCATCAGCAAGCCTACGAGCAAAGTAATCAAAAGCAGAAATACTACCTTGAACTTGCGGATGGGCATACTTTGGTTTCTCCATTGTCTGTGGTTAATATTTGCTGAGAATTAGAAATACTGTCCCCTTATTATAAAGATAATATGTCCGTCTGAAAAGGTTTGATATGCGGTTTCATTGCTGTGAATAAAGGGCTAGAGTATAATTCGATTTAATTTTACTCTAATTTGTAACTTGTTCGCAAAAAATTTGTATTCGCATTAATTTTATCAAGCTTGTCTCATCATCAAAAGATGAAAGTAAAACTTCGTTCTCATTCGCGTCTTTTTTGGAGAAAAATCAATGCAAAATAACACCGAAAAGCTGCCATCTGTACAGGAATTAAAGTTTTCACCCACAATGAAGCGTCTGATAGTTTTTATAGTGGTAGGGTTGCTGGTGGCTTTCTTTTTAAAAATAGGTGAAATATTACCGCCCTTTATCTGGGCATTGGTAACCGCTTTTATCTTTAATGACCCTATTAAATATCTTACTTGGCGTACCGGAAAACCTCGTTGGGTTTGGTCGGCAGTTCTTTATTTGATATTTTTTGTGGTGTTGGTGCTGGTAATAGCTTGGTTAGTTCCAGCGGTAAGGCAGGAAGCAAAAATACTGTCCGAAGATGTGCCAAAAATTCAGCAATCCGTTAAGGATAATCTAGGGGCAAACCCTACCGTAAATATTGCTGGTATAGAAGTACAATCGGATACCGTAATCAGTGCAGTTGATGGGGTGGTAAATCGTCTCCCTGAAATAGCGCAGGAAATCGGACCAAAATTACTTTCCGGCACTTTCCGGTTTCTTATTGATTTCCTATTATATTTGATTGCAACTTTCTACTTTCTGTTAATGGGCGCTCGCCCACTTCTGCATTTTTTGGATACTCTTCCACTAATGGCGCGCAATGAAATGTTGGACTTGTTTGAGCGCGCCGACCGGGTTCTAGGTGCCTATATCAAGGCGCAGTTTTTCCTAGTGCTGATTATGAGCGTTAGTTCATTTATCATAATGGAAATTCTTGGCATTCGTTATGCTATCTTACTGGCAATCATGGTAGGGGTTTTGGAGCTTATACCGTTTGTAGGACCTTATCTTGCAATCGGCATTAGCTGTTTAGTAGCATATTTTCAGCCACATGGGGCAAACCTATCCTTTGGTTTGGACGGTGTGATGCTGGCAATAGTAGTTGCGATTGCACTATTTATATTGCGTCAGATAGAGGATTATCTGGTAATTCCGAATTTGGTCGGCAAAATTCTGGAACTTCCCCCGCTTCTGGTGATTTTCTCAACCATAGCAGGCGCGGCATTATTAGGACCGATGGGTTTATTATTATCAGTTCCGGTAGTGGCGGTTCTGAAAATCGTGATTGGTTATCTCTATTACAAATTAGTAGATGCCGATCGCCAAAAAATTATCCTGAAACCCGGCACGGATAGTGACGAACTTCTAGAGACGCTAGATCGTTATGAATCCGGTTCCCGCTTGTTACTTGTCGGTGCAAAAAGCGAAGTATTGCGCAAACCTGAAGTCCTTACCCATATCCAGCAACTAAGAGCCACGCGCAAACTTGATGTGGCATTTTTCGTAGGGGAAGATGAGCCAACCGCGCATACCCTACGCGGTTCTGGTTTTTCGGTGGTTGTACAGGAACAGGAACATTTCTTCGGTAACGAAGACTGATTATATCCCAAACTTGACGATACAAGGCTTGTGACCCATAATCATTGAGTATTTTTGATATTGTTATAGCTATCAGACTGGATTAATGTCACAAGTCAAAGTAACGCCATCCCCACGCCGCTTTAGCGGAGGAATCATCCGCGCGGCAATAATCATCTCTTTGGGTAATATTCTAACCCGCATCTTCGGACTTTTGCGAGATGCGGTGTTGGCGGCATTGTTTGGTACTACTGCTTTTGCCACTGCCTTTGTCATAGCCGATAATACCCTGAGCATCTTTTTCGATTTGCTGGTGAGCGGGGCGATAAGTTCCGCCCTTGTTCCGGTTCTTAGTCGCTACGCCGCCCGCGCCGAAGATCGCGCTGAGTTCTGGCGAGTGGTCAATGTGTTGCTTACGCTGGGCTTGCTTTTCCTCATTGGAGTAGTAGCGCTGTTGCAACTTGTTGCCGACCCCTTAGCCCGCTTTATGGCTACCAAAGAAACAGACGATATAAAAGACCTTACAGTTGGTTTAACCCGCATAATCCTGCTGGCGATTGTATTCTTAGGGGTAAGCTCGATAATGACGGCGGCGTTACAAGCCTTGCAACGTTTCGTCTGGTCGGCAATTTCGCTGGCGGCACGCAATCTGGGTATTATCATTGTGGCTGTTTCGTTGGGCTGGTTGCTTGGCGTATGGAGTATGGTGCTAGGTGTATTATTCGGCACTTTCCTGTTGATTGTACTGCAAGCGCCCGGTTTACGCGATATCCCCTTAAAGCCTTCGCTTGAATGGAATCATCCGGCGGTAAGACAAATTCTAAAGCTCTATTTGCCCATATTTCTAGGACTGCTTATAACCAGCCTTGCGTTGGTGGTTGACCGCAATTTGGCTAACCAAGCCGGTTCAGAGGCGATTCCGGCGATGCGCTACGCCACCAATCTCCAGCAATTTGCGCTAGGTCTGGTGGGAAGCGCCATTTCGCTGGCGATTTTGCCCACTCTCTCACGGTTGGCAGATGATGAGAATAAGGAGAATTTCCGCTTTACCCTTATGAGTGGTTTACGCTTGTTATTGGTACTGGTCATTCCGGCTACGCTAGGGTTGCTGGCTTTAGCCTTGCCTACTATCACCGTAATTTACCAGCGCGCCGCTTTCAACGATGAGAGTAAGTGGTTTACGCTAGTGGCTTTGCTGGGCTATTTGCCCGGTGTGCCTGCTGCCGCGCTTGACCAAATGCTCATTTTCTCGTTTTACGCCCGCAAGAACACCCTCACCCCGGTACTGGTGGGGGTATTCTCCAATCTGGTTTACCTCACAGTTGCTTTGCTTTGCACATGGTTACTGCCGGTGGGCGCATTACGCATACTTGGTTTGGTGCTGGCGAATAGTTTGCAACAACTGGTGCATATGCTGGTGATGTTCGTGCTTTTACGCCGTTTGTTCGGCACTTTGCGGGGCAATGGCTTATTCTACACTCTTCTAAAAAGTGGGTTAGGTGCGTTGCTGATGGCGGCGGTAGCTTTTCTGGTGGCTGGATTTCTAACGAATGGGTTTAATGCGAGCGGTTTTTTACCCAACTTGTTAGGGTTGGCGGTAGGAACAACTAGCGGGGCGGTGGTGTACTTGCTGACGCTACGCCTTTTGAAAGTGGAAGAATTGAATCTGGTGGTTGGGGCAGTGCGCCGTAAATTAAAGGGCTAAATGGCAAGGTCATTCGCAATAAAAACTAAGAATTTCTTACTACATCCGGATGCGCTTTCTTTTTATTTTTTCCTGTTTGTTTCCTTCTTTATAATGTACCCGCTCTCGGCTTACATGGCAGTTTCCACCGTCACCGAAGGCGATAGTCTGCTTCAGATGTGGTCAATGCGCTGGACGATTCACAGCTTGACCATCGACCCTGCCAATCTGTTCAATGCTAATCTGTTTTATCCCTATACCAATTCGCTGGCGTTTGCCGATGCCATGATTGCGCCCGCGCTTCAGGCAATGCCGATTTTCTTCCTGAGCGGCAATATTGTGTTGTCTTATAATGTTCTAACCTGGTTCAGTTTTGCCCTGAGCGGTTGGGCTATGTATCTGCTGGTGAAAGATATTAGCGGGAGTAGATTGGGCGGGCTGGTAGCTGGCATGGTGTTTGCTTTTGCGCCTTATCGAATCGGGCGTATCAGCCAGCTAAATGTACTTTCAACGCAGTGGTTACCCCTGTGTTTTTTGCTGTTACGACGGTTGGTACTACAGGATTCAGGCTCTTTCAAATTGGCGATAAAACGCGACTGGTGGTTGGTAGCAGGGTTTGTCTTTTTCTACACCTTAACGGCTTATTCCACTTTCTATTATCTGCTCTATACCGCCCCTGTGTTTGCCGTTTTCGTGATGTTATTGCAACTTTCTACCAAACGGCTACCCTCTCCAGCCTTGTTGCTAAAATTGGTCTTAGGACTTGGGTTGGTGGGTTTGCTTGTATTGCCGGTAGCGTTCCCTTACTTCGAGGTTACTTCTCTCCAATCGGCGGAACGTACCCGCAGCGAAGCGCAGCAATTTTCAGCCAACTATCGTTTTTATCTAGCAACCACCGATAATAACCTGTTCTGGGGTAATACCCTGAGCCGTTTCGGGGGTACTGGAGGTGAGCGCAAACTCTTTCCGGGTGCATTGGGGCTGGTATTTGGCACGATTGGGCTAGTATGTCCGCTCGTTTATGGGTTCTTGCGCCGCCGTAAGAAAGAATTTAGCGTGGTTGACGAACCTACACCAATAAAGCAGCTACGGCGCGAAGGGTGGGTTTGGTTTGGGGTGGCATTATTTGCCCTGCTGATGAGCTTCGGTCCTGCGTTGAAGGCATGGGGCGCAGAAATACCCATGCCTTACGGGTTTTTCTTCGATTATGTGCCGGGTTGGAAGGGCTTGCGGGCGGTTATGCGCTACGGTTTGTTTGTTACGTTGGTGGTGGCAGTGCTGGCGGGTATGGGAGTTGCTTTTCTGGCAGCGGGCGTTACACTCTGGCAGCGTTTTTCCCGCAATGTTCGTAGGTTTTCCCCGTTTGGGCTTATGGCAATCCTATTATTCGGCGCGTTCTGGGAATATCATAGCGAAATTACTTATATTAACCCTAAAATCCTGCCCAACCCGCCACGGGTTTATAGCTGGTTGGCACAACCTGAAAATTCTGGGGCAGTAATAGAATTACCCTTCCCACGCGACCCTCGCAATAGCCCTGCCATCCGCAATTTTTACAGCTTGTCGAATTTCCAACCGTTAGTGGGTGGTATGAGCGGTTATGTACCTCCTGTCTATGGTGATATGCGCGATATAACCGATAATTTCCCCTCAAAAGAATCGCTTGCGCTGTTACAGGGTATGGGTATTCGCTGGGTGGTGTACCACCTTAATGATGAGAATACGCCGTTGCCTTCGGGCGCATGGGATAAAATCGAGTCGCGAATCAAGAGTACCAAAGAATTGATGCAGGCAGCAGATTTCTCGACTGATAAAATCAAGGTTTATGAACTCGCAGCTGACCCTTGGATGTTGAATCTGGCGCGTAGTATTCCAACTGGCTCAAATGTTATAACCAGCGATTACCGTCGTACCCAACCCGCTACAATTGAATTTACCCAGACCATTTTCCAGCGTTTCGGGCATAAGCTGTACGGCAATGACCGCGTGGGCTATCGTTTCCCGTCTTCTCCACCCACCGGAACTGCGGTGGATTATGGTTTGTTTGGTGCAGACGAAGACCCTTCCCCCTATGGTTTTAGCGCAACCGATGAAGTTTGGAGTGGTAATGGGCTAAAATTTTACAAGCGCAAAGAACCCTCACTTGTCGCCTATGATGTTGGGCGCGCTGCCTCTTTAAGAGATTATGCCACTTTAAAAGGGCAACTTGAGCTTGAAATCGGGAAAAACGAGGTCAAATTTAATGGCAATAGCGTTGGTAAGGGTAAAACCGCGAGTGGGGCTAGTAGTTACTTGAACCTGACACTGGCAACTTTTTACCCACAAAAGGCTATTATCCGACAAGGCAACCGCGAGATTACTTTGAATTTAGCAACCGGGCTGACGAACTGGCGAAGTTCCAATCTCAATGCGGGTGAGAAAATTTCGCTTGAGCCTTCACCCGGACAGAGCTTACAATTGAGTCGCGTAGAGTTGCTTGACGCAACCTCTCAGAATACTGAAGCTCTATCTCCTGCCAGCGGTAACCCTGCTATTTTGAATACTACCAGCCGACAGGATGGCGATAAATTTATTAGCAATTTTGAGATTTTGACTCCTTCGTTGAGCGCGGAGACTCCCGGTAAATACACCTTGACGCTGGACGTGTATCGCCGTCCCTGGGGTACCCATCCCTCCGGACATTTTGGTAACTGGTCTATTGCCCTGCCAGGTTCGCAGACTGCTCGTAAGGTTGAATTTACTTTTGACCCCAAGCGTCAGGAAACTTCCGTTACAGTGGACGGTAATCGGGTGGATATGGGCGCAGAAGTGATACGCCCCGGAGACGGCGATTGGGCAGTATTCATTGCTCTGTGGCGCAACGACCCCCAGAATCCTACCTTGAATACGCAGGTAGGCGTGGCGCGTCTCTACGAGTTTAGCCTTGAAGGTCAGCGACTTAGTGACATTACTATGCTGCCTGACCGCCCTTTGTTCTTTCTGCCACCGCTCAAGTAAAAGATAACTTTCTTTTCTGCTGATATTTCCACATTATGCATACGCCTATAACACCTGTTATATCTATAGGCTTCTTTTTTTGCATTCAAAGGAATAGACGAGAGCTATAAGAAAGCCAAAGGTTATTTTGTAATACTTTGTTAAGTTTTTACAGCTTACTAAATATTCGGCATGTTGTACAATTATCGTATAAATTTGGCTATTAAAAGCAAATAATCTGGAGATATAGAGATGGCATTAACAAAAAATAGAATCGGAAGTGACCCCGGTCTTTACAATTTCGAGAATAAAAAACATAGATGGACAGTTTTTGGGGCAGGCGCGTTTGCCTCTGCCACTATGACCTTAACGATGCTCTTGGCGCAGATTGCAGGATTAGTCCCTCGAAGCCTTGCTAATATTCTCTCGGATAAGCTTGCAACCCTCTTTCCCGCGCAAATTCAGGAGTTTTTCATTCAGTCCATAGGTCCAATGGGTAAGACTCTGCTGTTTTATGGCGTATTACTGGGACAAATTGTAGCGGGTGGTTTATTGGCGCTTTTTTTGATCTGGTTTGTGCCGCGAATTGAGAACAGCCAAATGCTCTGGCGCAATAGCTTCATTCTTAGCGTCAGTATTTGGGTGGTGACGGTACTTATTGGTCTGCCGTTGATGGGCGCAGGCTTTGTCGGCGCTGATCTGGGTCAGGATCAAGTTATTATCCTGCTTAGCTCATTCCTACTATTTCAGCTTTACGGTTTAGCTTTAGGTTATTTTTTCCTGAAGCTCATGCCTGAATCTTCTGAAGATGTATCTGTCCGGCGCGCAGAAGACGAGAGCGATGAAGAAATTGGGAATGTGCCGGGTCGTCGCCGTTTCATCCTCGGTTTGACTGCATTCTTTGTGGTTGCCCTTGCCGCCGGAATTGGAGTAGGCGCATTCAAAGTCAAAAACCCGGGCTATTGGGTTAATCTGGGCGCTGGATACGAAGGTGACAAACTCAAGGGGGAAATCACTCCGGTTGATACTTTCTACGGTGTTAGCAAAAATGTGATTGACCCGAATGTAAACGCTACGGATTGGAAGCTCGAAATAAACGGTATGGTAGATAAGCCCATTGCTTTTGATTATGCTTCTATAAGCAAATTACCCGCAGTAACCCGTACCCATACCCTCACTTGTATCAGCAATCCGGTTGGGGGGCAACTAATCGGGAATGGCGAGTGGAAAGGTACTCCACTAAAGGATATTCTGGCGCAAGTGGGGGTAAAGTCGGGCGCAAAGAAATTGGTGTTTACCTGTGCGGACGGCTATACTGATAGTATTACGCTAGATAAAGCTCAAGACCCCAATACCCTTTTAGTGTGGGAGATGGACGGCGTGCCTTTGCCCCAAGCGCATGGTTTCCCGGTGCGCGCCTTGATCCCTGATATCTATGGTATGAAAAATGCCAAATGGATTCGTTCAATAACACTGATTAATACCGAATATGAAGGCTACTGGCAGCAGGAGGGTTGGGATAACCTTGCTATAATAAAAACCGAATCTACCATTACTTCTCTCCAAGCCGATGAGGATTTGCGCAGTGGCGAACCTGTCACTGTGCATGGCTTTGCCTTTGCCGGGGCGCGTGGTATCAAAAAAGTAGAGGTAAGTAGCGATGGCGGAAAAACATGGCAAGAGGCGCGAATTAAAGAAGCTATAAATCAGAATAGCTGGCAACTCTGGCAGTTTGATTGGACTCCGGTGGGAGCAGGCAAGACTGTGACCCTAACGGTGCGTGCTACTGATGGTACGGGTGCGCCACAGCTTAAAGATAATGCTGCGCCTTTCCCCAGTGGCTCTAGCGGTTATCATAGTGTAAACGTACATATTATTTAGCTTAACGACGATGGCGTAAGCGATTGAGAAAAATTGCTTACGCTCTGTTTATTTTATAGCAACTAGAACAGTAAAAACGAATTCGGAATAGAGCTAAGAGGCTTAAATCCATTGCCCGAAATCTTCTCTTAAGCGGAAACCCAAATCACGTCAATCACTGAAACAGGGGTGATTTGCTGGTAAAATAGCGATGAATGATTGAGAAGGGAAAAATGCAATGTTGGAGCGTGAGTTGGCACAGCGAATAGAGTTACGCCAGTTGCTCTACTTTGTCACCGTTGTAAAGGAACATAGTTTCAGCCGTGCCGCCGAAGTGCTGAATATGGGGCAACCCGGTTTGAGCGGGCAGATCAAGAAACTGGAAGATGCGGTTGGTATTATATTGCTGGAGCGCACCGCCAAGGGAGTCAAGCCTACCGAAGCGGGGCAACAATTGCTGGCTTATGCACAACGTATTCTGAACGAATTAAAATTGGCAGAACGCAGTATGGATGAGATTCGGGAGGTGACGACTGGACACGTAATATTAGGTGTTACTTCCGCCTCGACTTTCTCGCATCTCGCTGCCATAATTGAGGAATATCGCAGGCTGTACCCTCGTGTTCAACTTCAAATCGTAGAGTTACCTACCGAAACGCTGGTAGAAAGTGTTCGAATGGGCTTGCTCGACCTCACTTTATCGGTTTTGCCCGTAGAAGTAGAAGAACTCGAGGTAGAGCATCTTTATAGCGAAAATCTGCGCCTGATTGTTTCCAGTCGCCATCGCCTAGCCGATAGAGCAAGTCGAGGCGAAAAAGTGAAGCTACCAGAGCTTTTAGGAGAACCGCTGGTGTTGCCCTATCGCCAATATGGTATTCGCCAGCAAATAGAGCATGCCTACAATTTGTTCGGAATGAAGGTACAAACTTCGATTGAGTTGATGGGCATTGGTGTAGCAGTGCAATTGGCGCGGCGCGGGTTAGGCATAACCTTCTTGCCAGAACTGCTGGTGGCGGACGAAGTGCGGCTTGGTGAACTGGTTTGCCTGACGGTGGAAGAACCAGACCTGATTATGCGTACCGGCTTACTATTTCGGCGTGATGCTTATTTGCCCCCTGCTTGCCGCCGTATGGTAGAAGTTATCCAACGAGTATGCAGGCTCCAAAATCCTGATCAGGTTCAAGCAAATGGCTGAGTTCTGGCGACGGCTTTCCCCTGCTTTGGCTGCTTATGGGGTAAGTCGCGAGTTGGCTCTGAGCGAGAGCCTTTTGCAGAAGGTGCAGCAACCGACACTATGGTGGTATAGCGCGCATGTTCCGGCGTTAATACTAGGAACGGCACAAAAGCTTGAAATTCTTAATAGTAGGGCTTGTGTTGCTCAGGGCTTGGAAATCTATAAACGTGCTTCCGGTGGCGCGTTGGTTTTGGCAGAACCGTCATTCCTGAGTTTGGATGTGGCGCTTCCTCCAGAGCATCCGCTTGCTCCAACCGATGTGGTGGAAACCTATCGTTGGTTAGGTGAAGTGTGGCTTGAAAGCCTCTCTAAATTGGGTTTGGAGGGGGGGCGCCTCGCTAAAGTTACAGAAGTGCGTGAGCAAAGAACCGCTCGTGACAGCGAAATTGAACAGGAACGCGAAGATTACCGCCTTGCCAACCTGATTTGCTTCGGAACGCTTTCCCCTTACGAAGTGGTTAGCGCAGAAGGCTTGAAACTGGTAGGGTTGTCCCAGATAAGGCGGCGCGTCGGCACGCTTTTACAATGTGGGTTGCCTTTGCAAAAGCAAGCGGACAGGTTGGTGGGGTCACTCGCGCTGGAGAAATCTGAAAAAACTCGATTAGTGAATTTGCTAGACACCCGCATGACCACTCTTGAGTCTGCCGCTGACGAGCGTAAGTTTAAACCGACCGAGATAATCTCAGCTTTTGAGGCAACACTGGCACAAAAATATAATATAATCCTCACCGAATCAGTCTGGACTGAAGCAGAACTGGCACAAGCGCACGAATTGGAAACAGCCAAATATCAACGCCTTATGTAGAGCTTGTCTATCTGTTATAATTCACTTATCGGGTTATAGCTCCTTCTAAATTTTGTGACAAGGTTTCCTCTTGAAAAGCTTACTGAATTTACTTTGGCGACTGTTAGTCTTGAATGGTGGTTTGTTCATTTTTGCGGTGGGAATTTCATGTTCGGTAGCTTCTAATTTAGGATTACCTGCATGGGACGTGTTACATCAGGGTATCAGCTTCCATATTCCTCTAACTCTTGGTCAGGTCATCCAAGTATCTGGAGTGGTGATTCTTCTTATAGCCTTTTGGCTGGGAGAAAAACCGGGCATCGGTTCTCTCTTCAACATATTTTTCATTGGATTCTGGATAGATATAATCCTGAAAAGCGAGATATTGGCTACTTTTAGCGCACTTGGCTTATGGGCGCAATATTTGTTGGTTTTGGCATGCCTCCTGTTTGCAGGGATAGGCGCGGGCTTATATACTCGCCCTGCTCTGGGAATCGGTCCGCGTGATAGCTTGATGGTGGCACTGGTTCGTAAAACCGGATATAGGGTTGCGCTCATCAGAACAATGCTGGAAATCTTGGCTGTTCTGGCGGGTTGGCTATTGGGCGGTGTGGTCGGAATCGGTACTCTGGCAATTGCCTTTGGAATCGGTCCGGTAGTTGAATTGAGCTATCATCTTTTTGGGGTTAAAATACACCGCCCTGTTAATACCTCCGCATCACTACAGGATATTTGAACTTAACCACTTTATGCTAAAATAAACCCGTTGAAGTGGTTATTGGTGCTGACAAAAGATAAATAGCGGGTTCATTAATATGGAAACTCTTCCTCTGGTCATATACACCCTGATGCTTGAACTGGCAGTCGGTTCGTTTGTGGTGATGGTAATTACCGATTTCAAAGGTGAGATTGGCGGTAGTTTTTTGATAACCGGCGCTTTAACTTCTCTCGGCGCAGCTATCGTGGCGCGTTGGGTGCAAAGCTCGGTTTCTTTCAAATCCGGCGAAGCCCTTTATCCCACCGATAGTTCATGGTCAGGGGCGCAATCCCTTTTTTTGAATATTTCGATTGGGGCGTTGGTAATTTACAATCTCATGGTATTAGTAGGTACAGTTAAAGCTAGGCGGGTAGTGGGAGTAATAGCTGCTTTGGCGTGTATAATCACCTTATTGACATATGCGATGCTATATAGGGGTGATTATCTGGGTGGTTGGGTAGCGCCGTTAAGCCTTTTTGCGGGTGCTGCCAGTTTAGGGGCAGTAATGGATGGAATGTTGCTAGGGCATTGGTATTTAGTAAGCCCTACTATGGCGGTAGCTCCCCTGTCGCGGATTAATACGCTCTTTTTCTGGGGGCTAGTCACACAGGCACTTCTGGTAATAATTAATATTGGTCCTTGGGCTAACAGCGGTACAACCGAGTTATGGGATAAATTCGGCATCTTTTTCTGGGTGAGAGTGCTGGTAGGAATTGCCTTTCCGCTGGTGTTGGCAGTAATGACGTGGCAAACCTGTAAACTTAAGGCGCACATGTCTAGTACCGGATTCTTGTATGTTGCGCTGGCGTTGGTGTTGGCAGGAGAAATAGTCTCGCGCGTGATAATGTTTTCTACTACCGTACCGCTCTAGAAACGCCGACTACCGCAAAATTGGCAAGAAAAAACCGTCGCCTTTTTGATACAGGGCGACGGTTTCGGTTTATAGCACTATTTTACTGCTTGGAACAAAATATTATCCCATGCATCGTCAAACTTGATATCCTTGAATCCGATTTCACCCATTATTTTGCTATAGGTGTTGTGATGCTTGAACTCCATCTGGACGAAATCAGTACCGACCGAACTCAAGTAGTGAGTTAGATAATCGTAATTAGGGCTATGGTCGTCGCTGATATTCATATCAAGCAGCAATAAACGCCCGTCCGGTTCTAGCGTATCATAGGCTTTCTGGCACAGCATCCGGCTGAATTGTTCGCCAAAAGGATAGAGAATCCGGCTTATCAATACTGCGTCGCACTTGGGAAGTGGTTCGCGGTACATATCAATTGCTACCGGAGTAATTCGGTCGGAGAATCCCTTATCAGCTACATTTTCTTTGACCAGATCAATTGCGCTAGGCAGGTTGATGAGAGTCACAGTGAGGTCTGGATTCGCTCGGCAAAGCGCAATAGCAATATCACCGATACCGCCGCCCATATCTACCAGATGCTTTACCCCTTTAAGATTGCCTCGTTCCACCAACAGCTTGGTTGGATAAAAGGTATTGCTGCGATGCAGGGTTTCGTAGAAATCGCTGTCTTCTCTGGTGCGAGGCGGATATGGTGTGAAGCTGGTGAAATTCCGCTCTCCCCGTACTACATCTGCCATACGCAGATAATACGGTTCAATCATTTTGCCTAGATAATCCATAAATGGCACAAAGGTCAAATTTCGGTGTTGTTCTGGGGCAGTGAAGAACTGTACTGAGAAAGGAGTTAACCCCCATTTTCCATCTTTTTGTTCAACTAACCCGATTTGATCCAAAGACATTAGAAATTTGTTCAAGCGAAGTGGCACTGACTTTGTAGCTTTTGCCAAGTCTTCAATAGACAAAGGCTCACTCGCTAGTGCCTCAAATAGATTGAGATCCAAAGCGCCTTTGAGACAAAAAAAGTCTACAGTGCTTTTGAAAACCATATCATAAACTTTTTGGTTAGCATCAAAAAGAGATGAGTCATCCATATCAGTTAAGCTCCTCCTTACCCGAATGCGCCAGAATAAAAGCATTTTCAGGTGGTGTTAAAGACGGTAATATTTCCTTTGTTATGTTCTCATATGGCAATATCTTATCATTCCAAAACCTTATTAAGTGTAGCTTATACAACACTCAGTCTGCACTACCATGTTCAACCTTACTACTTATCAGAATAAAATCGAATACAAGTAGCATTGTAGATATGGGCGAGGCTATTTTGCGTCAGGCTGTATAATGGTATTCTAATAATTAATTGTCAGGGGTGAAATATCATGAGTCTGGATAAATTTGATGAAAACGCTCCCAGCGAATGGCATCCTTTACCTGATGAGCTAGTGATTGAAGCCGAATCGGTTACGAGCTTTCGCTCACGTCGGGTAGTGAGAATCGGCAGACGGATTCTGGGCGCTGTATTCAGAATTGTGTTAGCCGGGATGGTGGCTTATATCCTGCTGATCTTGCCAGACTCAATTTCGTTACCCTTCTATAGTTGGAAAAACCCCTTGGTTGTTTTCGTTACCATTGTTTTTATTGGAAAGACGCTGCTGGATACCTTTTACTACGACCATTATCAATCTTAGCTGGTTTTGCCCGAAAGTTTGGGATGTGCTATTCTATCGTTTAAGTTCAAGAGAGTGCAGTAGATTGTATTGACAGAAATTACAGCAATGAAACGTCGGGATATGACAAGGCAGTTTGCCTCTTTCTGGGGTGGGACGCTTGGGTTTGTGACAGGGGCGGCTTTGGCAGCCCTGCTTTTTCGGCGTTTAGGATTATGGCCCCATAGCGATGTAAGAATCCGGTCAGTAAAATGAGAGAAAAACGGTTATTTAAGGCTTATTTACGCGGTTTCCTGGCGGGCTTACCATTGGGCGTAGTCTACCTTTGCTATGTTTACTGGCGCGCCGGGCTTTTCCCGGCTAACCGGTCGCAACTAAAATTTTACAAGCGGGTTCGAGGGCTTGAGGGTTAAACCGCACCCGCACTTTTGGAGGAGAACTGGTTAATGTTTAAGGTATTGGTAAGCGACCCTATCGCCAAAGAGGGTATTGCCCGACTTCAGACAGAAGCGGGTAATATTCAGGTGGATGTAAAAACCGGATTACCCAAGGAAGAACTACTGAAAATAATCTCACAATATGACGGTTTGATTGTGAGAAGCGAAACCAAAGTGACCGCCGAGGTTTTAAAAGCTGCTACTCGTTTGAAAGTGGTTGCCCGCGCTGGAGTGGGTATTGATAATGTAGATGTAGAAATAGCCACCGAACGGGGTGTGATTGTGGTCAACACCCCGGGGGGTAATACTATCGCAGCGGCTGAATTGGCTTTCACCCTGATGCTAGCAATTTCCCGCAAACTGGCGTTGGCAAATAATACCCTTAAGGGTGGGAAATGGGAACGCAAACAATTTGTTGGTGTGGAACTGATGGGGAAAACCCTCGGTATTGTAGGGCTAGGGCGCATCGGTACGGAAATTGCGCGTCGCGCCATCGCTTTTGGTATGAAGCCGCTCAGT